>JAILNC010000057.1 GCA_024691985.1 Oscillospiraceae bacterium
GAGACGCCTGAGCCCGGCGATGTGGTGATCCTTCTCGGCGGCAGCACCGGACGCGACGGCATCGGCGGCGCGACGGGCTCCAGCAAGGCGCACAACGCGCACTCGGTGGAGACCTGCGGCGCAGAGGTGCAGAAGGGCAACGCGCCCGAGGAGCGCAAGCTCCAGCGCCTTTTCCGAAATGGCGAGGCCTGCCGCATGATCAAGCGCTGCAACGACTTCGGCGCGGGCGGCGTCTCCGTCGCCATCGGGGAGCTGGCCGCCGGGCTTTCGATCGATCTCAACGCCGTGCCCCGGAAATACGAGGGTCTGGACGGCACGGAGCTCGCCATCAGCGAGAGCCAGGAGCGCATGGCCGTCGTGGTCGAGGCGGCGCGCGTGCCGGACTTCCTGCGGCTCGCCGAAGCAGAAAACCTGCAGGCCTGCCCCGTCGCCCAGGTTACGGCGGAGCCGCGCCTCGTCATGCACTGGAACGGGAAGCGCATCGTCGATCTCAGCCGCGCCTTTCTCGACACCAACGGCGCGCCCAAGCATATCGATGCCGCTGTCGCCGCGCCGCAGCCCTACGCTAAAAGCACGCCGGGCGGCTTTGCCGCAGGCATGCGGGCCGTGGCCTCCGACCTCAACTGCTGCTCCCGCCGCGGTCTGAGCGAGCGCTTCGACTCCACCATCGGCTCCGGGACCGTGCTCATGCCCTTCGGCGGCAGACTGCAGCGCACGCCCGTGCAGGCCATGGTGCAGAAGATCTCCGTGGAGAACGGAAAGACCGATGACTGCTCTCTGATGGCCTGGGGCTACAACCCCTTTATCACGGAAATGAGCCCCTATCACGGGGCCTACCTCGCCGTTGCGGAATCCGTCTGCAAGCTGATCGCATCCGGCGCGGCCTTCTCCGACGTGTATCTGAGCTTTCAGGAGTACTTCGAGCGCCTCGGCAAAGATCCGAAGCGCTGGGGCAAGCCCGCCGCCGCCCTGCTCGGCGCCTTCGAGGCGCAGATGGGCCTGGGCGTCGCCGCGATCGGCGGCAAGGACTCCATGAGCGGCTCCTTTGAAAATCTCGACGTGCCGCCCACGCTGGTCTCCTTCGCCGTAACTTGCGCGAAAACCGGCGAGATCGTCTCACCCGAGTTCAAGGCCGCGGGGCACAAGGTGATCCGTCTGGCCCCGGAAACCGGCCCGGACGGGCTGCCGACGGCGGACTCGCTGCTCGCACTCTTCGACAAGGTGACCGGGCTGCTGCACTCCGGAAAGGCTGTGAGCTGCTATACGCCCGGGATGGGCGGCATGGCGGAGGCGGTGCTGAAATCCTGTCTCGGCAACGGCTTCGGCTTCCGCTTTGCCGACGGGCTCGGTCTCGAGAAGCTCTTCGGCTACGACTACGGCGCGTTCCTGCTCGAAGTCACGGAGGACGTGCCCGGCGAGGAGATCGGCACGGTCACCGACGACGGGCTCTTCACGCTGGGCGGCGAGAGCGTCCCCGCACAGGAATTGAGCGCCCTGTATGAGGACAAGCTCGAGAGCGTGTACCCCTGCAACATCCCGACCGAGACCCTGCCGATGGAGGATTTCACCTTCCGCGCCGCCACCCGGCCCGCGCCCGCCGTGCGTGTCGCCAGACCCAGGGTGCTGATCCCCGCCTTCCCAGGCACGAACTGCGAGTACGACAGCGCCCGCGCCATGCGCGACGCGGGGGCGGAGCCGGAGATCTTCGTCGTCAGCAATCTCTCCGCCGAGGCCATCGCCCGCAGCGTGGAGGACTTCGCCGAAAAACTCAAGAGCGCGCAGATGATCTTCATTCCCGGCGGCTTCTCCGGCGGGGATGAGCCGGACGGCTCCGGCAAGTTCATCACCGCCTTCTTCCGCTCCGCTTTGGTCAAGGAGGGCGTCACGGAGCTGCTGGACAGGCGCGACGGGCTGATCTGCGGCATCTGCAACGGCTTCCAGGCGCTCATCAAGCTCGGCCTCGTGCCCTACGGGCGTATCATCGACACGGACGAGAGCTGCCCGACGCTGAGCTTCAACCGCATCGCGCGGCATCAGAGCCGCGTCGTGCGCACGCGCGTCGCCTCGAACAAGTCCCCGTGGCTGGCGCTGACCGAGCCGGGCGAGATCTACTTTGTTCCCGTCTCCCACGGTGAGGGGCGCTTCCTCGCGAGTGAGGCGTGTATCCGAGAGCTCGCCGCCAACGGCCAGATCGCGACGCAGTACGTCGATTTTGACGGCAGGGCGAGCGCGGACGTGCAGTTCAACCCCAACGGCTCGCTGTACGCGATCGAGGGCATCACCTCCCCCGATGGCCGGGTCTTCGGCAAGATGGGCCACCCCGAGCGCATCGGCGCGGGGCTCTACAAAAACGTGCCCGGCAATTACGATATCCGTATGTTTGAAGCGGCTGTACGCTACTTCCGGAAAGGAGACTGAACATGGCTTATCTGTCTGACATTGAGATCGCCCAGGCCTGTCAGATGCAGCCCATCGCCGAGGTCGCGGCGCGGGCGCACATCGACGAAAAGTATCTGGAGCAGTACGGGCGCTGGAAGGCCAAGATCGACCCGGCCCTGCTGCGCGAGAGCGACAAGCCCGACGGCAAGCTGGTGCTCGTCACGGCCATCACGCCCACGCCCGCGGGCGAGGGTAAGACCACGACCACCATCGGCCTGTCCGACGGCCTGCGCCGCATCGGTAAGGACGTGATCGTCGCCCTGCGCGAGCCCTCGCTCGGCCCCGTGTTCGGCATCAAGGGCGGCGCGGCGGGCGGCGGCTACGCCCAGGTCGTGCCCATGGAGGACATCAACCTCCACTTCACCGGCGACTTCCACGCCATCGGCGCGGCCAACAACCTGCTGGCCGCCATGCTCGACAACCACATCCAGCAGGGCAACAGCCTCGGCATCGATCCGCGCAAGATCACCTGGAAGCGCTGCGTCGACATGAACGACAGGCAGCTGCGCTTCGTGGTCGACGGACTCGGCGGCAAGGCCAACGGCACCCCGCGCGAGGACGGCTTCGACATCACCGTCGCCAGCGAGATCATGGCCGTGTTCTGCCTCTCCTCCTCCATCACCGACCTCAAGGAGCGCCTGAGCCGCATCATCGTCGGCTACACCTACGACGACCGGCCCGTGACCGCGGGCGACCTCAAGGCCGTCGGCGCGATGGCCGCGCTTTTGAAGGACGCGCTCAAGCCCAATCTCGTGCAGACGCTCGAGGGCACGCCCGCCTTCGTGCACGGCGGCCCGTTCGCAAACATCGCGCACGGCTGCAACAGCGTCATGGCGACGCGCATGGCCCTCAAGCTCGGCGAGTACTGCGTGACGGAGGCCGGCTTCGGCGCGGACCTCGGGGCAGAGAAATTCCTCGACATCAAGTGCCGCGCCGCCGGGCTCAGGCCCGACGCGGTCGTCATCGTCGCCACGGTGCGGGCGCTCAAGATGCACGGCGGCCTGCCGAAGACGGCCCTCGCGAGCGAGGATCTCGGCGCGCTGGAGAAGGGCATCCCCAATCTGCTGCGCCATGTGTCCAATATCCGCAAGGTCTATGGCCTGCCCTGCGTCGTGGCCGTCAACCGCTTCCCCACCGACACGGACGCGGAGATAGACTTCATCATCGACAAGTGCCGCGCGCTGGGCGTGAACACCGTGCTCTCCACCGTCTGGGCCGAGGGCGGCAAGGGCGGCGAGGCCCTGGCCCGCGAGGTCGTGCGCCTGTGCGAGCAGGAGCAGGGCGACTTCCGCTACTCCTACGAGCTCGAGGGCAGCATCGAGGACAAAATCAGGGCCGTGGTCACAAAGGTCTACGGCGGCAGCGCACTGAGCATCCTGCCCGCCGCGCAGAAGCAGATCGACCAGCTCACGAAGCTCGGCTTTGATAAGCTCCCGGTCTGCATCGCCAAGACGCAGTACAGCTTCACGGACGACCCGACCAAGCTCGGCGCGCCCGAGGACTTCACCGTCACCGTGAAGAACGTCAAGGTATCCGCCGGCGCGGGCTTCGTCGTCGTGCTCACGGGCGACATCATGACCATGCCGGGCCTGCCCCGCGTCCCCGCCGCCGAGAAGATCGACGTCGACGAGACCGGCCGCATCAGCGGGCTGTTCTGAACAAAGCGCAGAAATACGCCGCAGACAAAAGCTGCCTGCGGCGTATTTATCTTGTTGAACAAATCCGAAACGGAGATTGACCCGCCGACCGGGAAAGCGGAGTCTACGACTCCTTGTACTTCTCCATCAGGACGTCGTTGCCGTTGATCACAATGATCAACGTCTTCCTGGTCTCGTCGGGAAAGGTGATCGGATACGTGTCGTCGCCCTTGAGCGTCACGCCGCTGTCCGTAAGCTCCCACTTGACGACGGCATAGTTCTGGCCGATCGACATGGTGCACTCGCCGTTTTTGGAGAAGTAGAGCTGGAAGATCCCGTTGAAAAGATCATACGCGTCCACCGTCACGCCGTCCTTCGAGCCTGTCCGGGCAAACCAGGAGCCCAGAAGGAAATCAACATCCTGCTTCGGCGCCTCTTCCTTCTTCCCGCAGCCCGCCAGAAGCGCAAGGCACAGGGCGATCACGACAAGCAGCGCAATTGTTCTTTTTCTTTTCATAAAACACACCCCCACTTGTTGTATAGTATACCCAAGCGGCGAAAAACAGTCAATGCCCGCTTGCTCCTATTTGCACGCAGAGGCGGCAAAAGAGCTGCGGGCGTCATCAGACAGAAGCAAATGAGGTGCACGAGCAATGAGAATGTGGACAACAAAGGAGCTGCGCATCCTGGAGACGGAAAAGTCTTCTCCGTCTGAGATCCCGGCTGCGTTCCGGGCGTCGGAGGCGCAGGCCTCCAGACGCTTCCACCAAACCCTCGCGGGCTATGAGGAGACTCCGCTTGTCGCCCTCCCCGCGCTGGCGGAAAGGCTGGGCGTCAGGGCCGTCTATGCCAAGGACGAGTCGAAGCGCTTTTCGCTGAACGCCTTCAAGGGCCTCGGCGGCAGCTACGCCATGTTCCGCATCCTGTGCGAGCTGCTCGCTCTGGATCCGGCCGAGACAAGTGCGGCAACACTCATGAAGCCGGAAAACAGAGAAAAGCTCCGGAGCGTCGAATTCGTGACCTGTACCGACGGCAACCACGGGCGCGGCGTCTCCTGGGCGGCGGGGCTGTTCGGATGCAGAGCGCACGTCTATATGCCCTGCGGCACGCGGGAGGTCCGGGCCGAGGCCATCCGGCAGGTCGGTCCGGCCGAGGTTTCGATCACCGATCTCAGCTATGACGACACCGTCCTCTATGCGAAAGCCATGAGCGAACGCCATGGCTGGATCCTGATCCAGGATACCTCCTGGGACGGCTACGAAAAGATCCCGACCTGGATCGTGCAGGGCTACCTCACGATGGCCGACGAGATCATCGGGCAGCTGGAAGCGCTCGCCGTACGCCCGACGCACGTCTTCCTGCAGGCCGGCGTCGGCGCGATGGCCGGCGGCGTACTCGGCTGTCTCGCCGATCATTACGGAGCGCGAAAGCCCGTTGCCGCGATCGTGGAGCCGGAGAGCGCGAACTGCGTCTTTGTCTCCGCGCACGCCGGCGACGGCAGGCCGCACTCCGTCGAGGGGATCGCGCATACCATGATGGCCGGGCTCAACTGCGGAACGCCCTGCGGCCTGACCTGGCCGATCCTGCGCGATCATGCGGAGTTCTTCATTTCCTGCGAAGACTCCGTTGCCGCCCTCGGGATGCAGGCCTTTGCGGCGGGGCGGGACGGCGATCCCGTCGTCATCTCCGGCGAGTCCGGCGCAGCAGGACTCGGCGCGGCGGTGCAGATCCTGACGGACGACAGCCTCGCCGCGGCGCGGGAGGCCATGAAGCTGGATCCCGACGCGGTGCTCCTTTTCATCAACACAGAGGGCGATACGGACCCCGACAATTACAGGCGCTGCACAGCGAACAAGGCTGATCATCCGGAAAGCGCTTGAAGCCAGGCGCTTTCCAGATGAAAAGAACAGCGGCTCTTACCCGTTACGATACGAGCAGGCCCGCGCTCATACAGAACAGAAGCGACGGGACCGGTATCCGCTGGCACAGGAGCGGTTCAAAAAAGCTGTAGACAAGCATGGCCGACAGCAGCATACCGAGTATCTGCCGCTCCAGCCCCTTCTCTTTTCCCCCGCAGCCGAAAACGAGCGCGATCTTTTTCAGCAGCGAGAGGAAAAACAGGCAGTAGATCACCAGACCGGGGACCCCCGACGTCATCAGCTGCTGCATCAGCGCATTGTGCATGTGAACGTTCGGTATCCCTGTGAATTGATTCACGCGCGTCATGATGCTCCCCATCGGCAGACCGAGCAGCGCGATGGAGGGCTTCTCCCGGATCGTCAGCAGGGCGGATTTCCAGATGCTGCTGCGTCCCGTCAGCGTTCGGGAATCCTCCAGCGTGCTCCGGGGATCGGATATTACCGGCGCAGGCTCGCTCTCCGCCGCCGTCTCACCCTCTGTGCCGATCGTCTCCGCCTGCTCCTGTGTCCGGAAAGCCCGGGACAGGGCTGTTATCCCGTCGCTGGCAGCCCCCATGCCCATATAGAGCAGCGAAACGCTCAAAGCCAGCGCGCACAGTGCCGCCGCCTGTCCGGCAAGACCGCGCGGCCATCTGCGCAGCTGCCTGAGAGAGCATACGAGCACGAGACCGAGCAGCACGGCAAAAGCCAGATAATTCGAGCGGCTGTGCTGCAGCGCGACCGCGCAGAAGGCAAGCGGGAGAAACAGGATCGTAAGCCCTCTCCACAGCGGAGCGCGCGTTTTGCGGCAGTGGTACAGCAGCATGCCTGCCGTGCAGACGAAGTAAGCGGCCGACAGATTGCGGTGAAGCCCGAAAAACGTGATAAAGACCAGGGGGGGATCTGTGTGCTCAACGGAAAAGCAGATTTCCTCAAAGCCCGCGACCGGATGACCCATGATCGCAGTCAGGATACCGAGCACGGCCCACAGCGCGAGCAGGCCCGTCAGCTCCAGCGTGATCACCGCATAGAGCAGATCCTTCTGTTTTGCGTTCAGAGCTGTGAAGCAGTGGAAAAAGCAGACGAAGAGGATCGCCCAATGCACGGCGCTCCAGGCGGAGAAGGCGAAGTCTCCCAGCAGGAGGCGGGACGCGAGCAGGCAGCAGAGGTTCAGCAGCAGGAGCGAACGCCATCTGTCTCCGTTCAGCACGACGTCGAGCAGAATCAGCCCCTCGCAGACGAGAGCGGCGGGAAGCGCCATGGAGTAGAGCCGGAAAACGGATTCCGGAAGCATGTACCTGAGAAGGTAGAAATTGAACTCATACAGGACCGAAAAGCAGGCCGCGACCGGAAGGATATTCTCCTTCCGTATTTTTATGCGGCAGAAAACATGTTGAAGCTCCATGTTTTACGCCCTTTCTCCGCGATCCGGAAATTCCAGCCGGTTGATCATACCTCCGCACAGCGTCTTCACCAGGATGCGGACGTCCAGCCATGGCGTCCAGTTTTCGATATACCAGAGATCGTGCGCGGCACGCTCTTCAATGCTCGTGTCTCCGCGCAGGCCGTTCACCTGCGCCCAGCCGGTGATGCCCGGGCGCATCCGGTATCGCTGCACATAGCCCGGGATCGTCTGCTGAAAGCTTTCGGCAAAGGACGGCTGCTCCGGTCTCGGCCCCACAAGACTCATCGAGCCGCACAGCACATTTACAAGCTGCGGCAGTTCGTCAAGACTGTATCGCCTCAGCCACACTCCCACGCCCGTTCTGCGGGGATCGTTTCTCGCCGTCCAGGCGGACGTCTCCTCCGCCCCGTCCTCCATGCTGCGGAATTTGAGCATGGTAAAGACCTTCCCGTTCAGGCCGACGCGCTCCTGCCGATAGAGGACAGGGCCGGGGCTCGTGCAGCGGATGGCGGCGGAAATGCCGAGCAGCAGCGGGCTGAGTACGGCAAGCCCCAGCGCCGCGGTTCCCGCATCGAACGCGCGCTTGAGGGCATATTCTGTTTTTCTCCCGGGCGCGTTTTTCATTCCTTTTTCCTTTACAATCTGTCACACAAGACCAGCAGGCGGGCCAGGCGTCCGTCCATGCCGTCCGCGCGGCAGCGGAGCATACGCAGCAGCTTCTGCTTCGTTCTGCGATCTTCCCGATAATGCGCGAGCAGCGCGGTCAGCTCACGATCCTCCGCGCGCATCTCTTCCCCGAAAGCCTGTTCCAGCCGAAGCGCCTGCCGCGATCGGCTGTTTTTCATCGGCCCGCTCCAAAAGGAGATCGTCTTCTCCAGCCACGCGCCCACCGTCGTGCGGTGTGCGCCGATGGCGTTGTCCCCATGCTGACGGTAGCGCATATGCGGCGTCGGATCATAGACGACGCTGCCGAAGCAGGCGGCGAGCTGATACGCAGTCCAGTCGTGCAGCTCGATCCCGAGCCGCTCCGCGTCAAAGCGGCGCAGCAATTCCATTGCCGCCCGGTTGAACACATACGTACACCCGGGCGCGAGATTGCGCAGCAGGGCGTGCGGATAATCCGCGGGCGCCGGTCTGACCATGCGCTCCGCCAGAACATGCAGCTTCGCGTCCGTGACCCGGACATCGCCGCAGTACAGGGCGGGCTTGGAAGCATCCAAACGCGCGAGGGCCGAGACGGCGATCTCCAGCTTGTCCGCGTCCCAGACGTCGTCCTGATCGCAGAAGGCGTAAGTATCCGCCTCCTCTGCATCTTGCAGAAGCCGCCAGAAGCTGCGGGCCGGGCCGAGGTTTTCGCCCGCGTACCAGCGCAGCGCACCCCTCTCCGCGTACTCCGCCAGGATCATCCGGGTATCGTCGGTCGACCCGTCGTCCCGCACAAGGATCTCGACGTTCTCGACCGTCTGTGCAATCAGGCTGTCAAGCTGTTCGCGCAGGTATTTCCCCCCGTTGCAGGCGGAAAGCAGAACGATCGTCTTCATGTCCCGCTCCTTTTGCCTCTGCGCTTTCCGATCCGGTTCCCGGCAAAGCGGACGCAAGCGCGCGCGAAGAAGCCGGGCAGACTGCCGCAATGTCCCTCGCGCGCGAGCTTTCCACCGACAAAGCGCAGCATTCGCCAGCCCTCGGCGTCGGCCTTCGCGCCCGTGAGCCGATCCCGGTACTGCTCCATCACCCTGCCGATCCGCACATTGCGCAGGTACTCCTGCCGCAGGGTGCAGCGATGAGAGTGGTACACCGCCGCTTCCGACGCGTAAGCCAACGCGCGGCCCGCATGCAGCAGCTTTGCCGCCATCATCATATCCTCGTTGCTGAGGATCGGCGCGTCAAAGCCCCCGACCGCCAGGTACGCCTCCCGCCGGTAGGCCGAGCAGGCGTTCGAGAAGAAATAGGCCTTGACCCCATAGCGGGGAATGTCCTCCTCCCGCCAGACGCGCGGCTCGTCGGGGTAATTGAAGGCGCGGATCAGCCTCTCGTATTCCGGCGCGTCCGGAAACGCGATCTGCCTGCCGAAGACCGCCGCGACGTCGGGCGCGGAGAAAGCCGCCAGCAGCTTTTCGAGGCAGCGCTCGTCTGTCGGCAGGGCGTCCTGCGTGAGAAAACACACATAGTCGCCCGTGCTTTGGCGCAGGGCGTGATCGCGCGTACCGCCGTGGTCGAAGCTCTCCCGCGGGATCTCCAGCAGCCGCACGCGCTCGGCGCGGGCGCGGACGACGGCGCATGTCGCATCCGTCGAGCCGGAGTCGATCACAAGGATCTCCGCCTGTACCGTCTGGCGCAGCAGCATGTCCAGCTGCCGCGCGATCCAGCGCTCCGCGTTGAGCGTGGGGATGATCACAGAAACCTTCACAGCGTGATCTCCCCGTTCAGAAAGGCCTGGTACCGGTCGCAGACCGGCGCCGTCCCGCCGAAGTCGATCTGCCGCCCCTGATGGAGCCACAGGACCTTATTGCACAGCTCCCGTATCTGATCGAGCGAGTGGGACACCAGGATCGTAGTCGCGCCGCTTTCCAGGATCTCCCGCATCTTTGCGGCGCTTTTGGCCGCAAAGGCCCCGTCCCCGACCGAGAGCACCTCGTCGAGAATGAGGATGTCCGGCTGGACAAGGCAGGCGATGGAGAAAGCGAGACGGCTCTGCATGCCGGTGGACAGCTGCTTGAAGCTCAGCTCCTCAAAGTCCCGCAGTCCGGCAAAGTCGATGATCTCGTCATAGCGCTCGTCCATGAATATGCGCGTATAGCCAAGCATGGCCCCGCGCAGATAGGCGTTCTGGCGGATGCTGAGATCGGGGTCGAAGCCGCTGGCCAGCTCCAGCAGGGCCGCCACGCTGCCGCGGCGCTCAATGGTTCCGCGGCTGGGCGCCATGATCCCGGCGATGGCCTTGAGCAGCGTGGACTTCCCCGCGCCGTTGACGCCGATGATGCCCAGCATGTCTCCCCGCTCAAGTGTGAAGCTGACGTCCCGGTCCGCCCAGAACTCCGTCACGCGGTAAGTGCCCCTGAGCTTGCGGATGACGGTCTCCTTCAGCCCGATGTTGCGAAAGTCCCCGACCTTGTATCGGACGGACACGTTTTCAAGTTTTAAGGCGGTCATGCCCGCGTCCTCCGTTCAGACGTAGTACAGAAACTCCGTATCGAACTTTTTGTAGATCCAGATCCCCAGCGCCAGCACGGCCAGCGCGTCAAAGGCCATCAGCAGATGAAAGAGCGCGGAGGGGATCGTCCCGTCAAGCACGATCGTGCGGAAATAGCGGATGAAGAGATAGAGCGGATTGATCAGAAACAGGCTCTGTACGCGCGCCGGGAAGCTGTCGACGGAATAGAAGACCGCAGACAGATACAGCAGCAGCTGCGTCACAACGCCCCACAGGTATTGCACATCCCGGAAAAAGACATAGAGCGCGGAGAGGATGAAGCCCATCCCCAGATTGAACAGCAGCAGCATCCCAACGGGATAGAGCAGCAGGAGGAAGCGCCAGGAAAACGCGACGCCGTCCAGCGCGCAGAACAGGAAAAATACAAGCAGCGTCAGGAGAAAGTTGATGAAGGTCTGGGCGTTCTTCGCCAGCAGGAACAGATACTTGGGAACATTGACCCTGGTGAAGATGTGCGCGTTGCCGACCAGCGCCATCAGCCCCTCGGAGGCGGACTCGCTGAAAAAGGAGAATACGACCGTGCCGCAGAAGAGATAGATCGTATAATGCTCGATCGCGCCGCCGAAGAAGTATCCGAACACCACGCGCATGATCAGCAGCGTCAGCAGCGGGTTCATCACGCTCCACGCCGCGCCGAGCAGCGCGCCCTTGTATTTCCTGTCAAAGTCGCGCTTGACCAGCTCCTCCAGAAGGAAGCGGTGTTTTTGGATGGTTTGGAGCATGGCGCGTTCCCCTTCTCATGTGTCGTACCGAAGCCGGTAGATGCCGAAGCCGTCCTGTCCGGTCACATATTCGCAGTTGATCCCGTATTTTTCCAACAGCTCCGAATGATCGACCGGCGTAAAGAGATAGCGGATATTGAGTGCCCTGAGCGTGTCCGGGTTAAGCCGGAGCCTGATGTAATCGGGGTTGCGCAGCTCGACCGCGTTATCCCCCTCTGTCAGCTCCGCGCATTGATTCGCGTAGCGGTTCGTCACTTCCCCATACAGGCCGTCCGGGTCGATGACGGCCCATTTCTCCCGATCGGGATAGAAGTTCGTCGCGTCCAGCACGCGGGCCCCGTTGGCCATGAGGAAATTGGACAGGATAAACTCGCTGTCCGTACAGAGCCAGAGGCTCTCCGGCTCCTGCGCGGCGATCCCGGAGACGGCGGCGCTGACAGGATGATTCACAACAGCGCCGATCCCGCGTTCCACGGGGTTTACCGTCCCGCCGCAGAACACCATCAGCAGGATCAGCAGGGCGCTGAACAGGCGTTTACGCTGAAATTCGGCACAGAGCAGGATCAGCAGAAAGGCAAGAACGGACAGCAGGATCAGCAGTCCGCCGATCTCCATGCCGTAAAGCCGAAAGTGCAGATACTGCCGCAGATCGTCGCTGATCAGGAGAGCGCAGCAGGCGCCGTATGCAGGCGGAAGCAGAAGCTTCTCCGCTTTGCTCAGCAGCTTCGGACGGCGCAGCAGCACCGAAAAGCCCCACACGCTGAACAGCGCGCCCGTCCACTGATATACCCCGCTCATCCGATTGCAGAAGCGCAGCATTGTAAGCTCCGCGAGCCATTGCGGTATCCCCGCGAGCATATAAACGATCTCCAGGACAAGGATCGCCGCCAGCGCCATGCCCACGCGCGTGTTTGCGCCGTCCCTCCCCTTGAGGCGGAAAAAGATCATCGGTGACAGCACCAGGAAGAACGGGGCAAAGTGGATATACGCGGAAACCTCGCAGTTGTTGGAATAGGATACGTCCTTATAGGGGAGAAACAGGGTGACGATATCCGTGAACAGATCGCGGATACGGGTCCCGCCGCCCAGGTACATCCTGCTGCCGGGATATGCGGTGTTGAGCAGCAGCGCAAGATCGCCCCGCGAGTTCAGCAGGAAGCGGCCCAGGATCAGCAGGACCGCAGCGGCCGGGAGAACGATGCGCGGCCAATCCCGCCGTGTGAAGGTGATGTGCTCCCGATCTCTCCGCAGGCAGACGATCAGCAGCGCCAGCACGATATAGGCGCAGGGGACTTGAAATGAAGGGAAGATCGACAGCGCAAAGCCCAGCGCGGCGATGGCCGCCAGCACGGCGAAGCCCCATCCGGCCGCCCGGGATCTGCCCGTAAAGAAGCGATAGCCGATGCAGAACAGCGCCATGGCGTACAAAATGACCGGCGGCATATGCGGCATGAACCACCACTGGGTCGCCGGCGACAGGGCGACCATGACCGCGCCCAGCAGAGACGTGAGCCTTTGCCCGTCTGTCAGGATCAGGCACATCTCCAGCGCCGTCATGAACAGCAGTACGATCTCCCCGCACCAGTTCCAGCTCAGGCCGAGCTCGCTGCCGAAAAGCAGGAAGCCCCAGTTCAGCGGTTTTCCGAGCGCGGTCCAGTCCCACGCGGGGCTGTAGTAGTCCAGCACCATGTTTGTCGGCGACAGGCTCATCTGCCGACTGTAGAGGCGGTATCCGTTTGCCGCCTGGGAAAAAGACTTCATCGTAGCCACGCCGAACTCATCCGAGCGGATCCAGCGCGGCGTCCCGAAAAGCGTGGTCTCTTCCGTCACAAGCTGAGTCGGGAGGATCTCGTCGTAGATGCCGATGGAGGAGCCGTGGAGCCGCAGGCAGACGCAGGTGCAGAAGACCAGCAGCGCAAGCGCCCAGCGGTAACGAAAGCCGAGCTCCGCCGCCTTCCGGGCGCGCACCGGGAAAGTCCACGCCAAAAGCAGGAGCACGGACGCGAGCCCGGCTGTCGGCACGATCGGCGAGGCGTTCGGAAGAAAGCGCAGGATCAGGGCCGCGCAGACCCATACTCCCGCCAGAATGACCAGTCTCTCCGGCGCCATGGAAAGCTGTGACGGTTTTTTATGATCGCACATCATGGCATCCTCCGTTTGCCTTCCGAACAGTCAAAAGCGCTAAGGGAGCATTTTCGTCATGGTTCCGAAGCAGGCCCACGCAAACAGCAGCAGCCAGAGGACCGTCAGCGCAGCCGCCGGGCAGCAGATCGCGTCCGCCTCCGCTCCCCGCTTTCGGCTCGACGGCATGATGTTGTCGAGCCCATAGGCGACGATATATCCAAGCAGGAACATCAGCGTGATGACATAGCGTCCCTGCGGCTGATAATCCCGCGAATAAGACTGCCATACATGCAGTGCAAAGGTGATGACAGATGCGGAGACAAGCAGCGCGAGCAGCGCATCGCAGCGCGAAAGTCTGCGGGAGGGCAGCGCAAGGAGAAAAAGCAGAAGGCCGAGGACAAACACCGCATAATAAATGCGGTAGCACGCCATCGGAAGCAGGATATCCAAATACCCGAAGACGCCGATAAAGCTCCAGCCCGTCAAACGCAGGAACCAGTGATCGCCCGCGCGGAAAAAGGCGGCGAGCGACAGACCCTCGGCGCGGGCGGACCGATACATGTGCAGCCTGTAGCCCAGGGCCTCCATGCGGGCCCGCTGGACCCTCTCATAGGCGATGCCGAAGTAATCGCCGTCATGCAGGAGCGCGTTCCGGATGAAAAACCAGCCCGCAAGCAGAAGACAGATCCCCGCGATCAGGGCGGCGCGTCTGCAGATCAGCTGTCCCCTGTTCTGGATCTCCGGGTCTGTCAGGACAGCGAGGACGCAGAAGATCGCGCACATCAGGATCCAGCCGTAGATCGAATAATAGGACAACAGACCGGCGGAAAAGCCGACGGCCAGACCCACGCAGCTTTTGACGGGCCATTTGCGCTCGCAGCCCTCCGCGAAGTAATACAGCATGATACTGACCGCGCAGAGCGAAAGCGCATCGTTGTTCTGGTACATGCCCAGAAACATCACCTGCGGCAGAAAACACACAAGCACGGCGAACAGGACCGCGGAGCTGCGCCGTTCAAAAAGCCGATGCCCCAGACGCAGGCAGAAGAAACAGCAGACCGTGACCGACAGCACGCTGCACATACGGGAGGCCGCCAGAAGCACACGGGGAGATTCGGTAAACAGCGCCGCGATCTTCATGAAGAGCGCGCCGACGATCGCGGCAAGATACGGCCGCAGCGCATAGGAGAAGCCCCAGCCG
>JAILNC010000075.1 GCA_024691985.1 Oscillospiraceae bacterium
CCTTCGACAGGACCTCGCACCCGTCCTCGGTGATCAGGAGATCATCCTCAATGCGGATGCCGATCGCTTCTTCATCGATGTACAGTCCCGGCTCATTGCTGATGACCCAACCGGGCTGAAGCACATCGCCGGCCAAAGAGATGTCGTGCACGTCGATCCCGATGGGGTGGCTCACGCTGTGCATGTAATACTTGTCCACCTCAGAGGCGTCCCGAATCATGCCCATGGCAAGCAGCCCTTCCCCGAGGACCTGACACGCGACGTCGTTCAGATCCCGGGTGGTGATCCCCGGTTTCGCGGCCGCCGCGACCGCCTCGTTCGCCTTCAGGACCAGCTCATAGATCTCACGCTGTCTCGGGCTGAACTTCCCGTTCGCCGGATAGGTCCTCGTGATGTCGCTGCAGTAGTTTTCAAGCTTTGCGCCAAGGTTCAGCAGGATCAGCGAGCCGTCCTGCACCTCACAGTGGTTCGTTTCGTAGTGCATCATACAGCCGTTGATCCCGGAGCCGGCAATCACGGGGAATGCCAGGCGCTTCGCACCCAATCGTCTGCAGGCGTACTCAAAGTCCGCCTGCACCTGGTATTCCATCATGCCCGGCTTCAGGTTCTTCATCACGAATTCCAGTCCGCTGCGGGTGACATCCAGCGCTTTGCGGATGCGCTCCACCTCTTCCGCGTCCTTCCGTTCCCGGAGCGGCACGCAGGCCGTGTGCAGATCCTTCAGGATCACATGCGGATAAGCCTGTTTGAACCGTTCCGCCATGACCAGATTATAATCCGGCAGATCGTTCATCTGGCAGCGGTACAGGTCGAAGTACGCCTGATCCACACGGCAGGACCCCATAATACCGCCGATCGCATCTTCCAGTTTGTCGGTATAGCGCACGTCCTCGATCCCGGAGACGCTCCGGACTTCTTCCTTGGTGGGCATCTTTCCGGTCCATCTCTCAGACTGCGGATCCGGTTCTTCGATGAACAGGATCTCCCGTGTCTTTTCCGCGGTCTTGTATGCAAGAAACGCCGTGTTTTGCCGCTCCAGCCCTGTCAAATAAAAAAACTGGCTGTTGACCGCGAAATCATAATAATCATCCTCGTTGGTATGGATGGGGATGCCGGCATAGGCGATCACCAAAGTGTTTTCCGCCAAGGTCTGATACAGTCTTTCCCTATGCTCTGCAAATGACATGGTGTTCTCAACCTTTCTTTGATGCCACGAAGCTTCCACAGCCCCGTCAATTCTGTTTGATCGCCGCATGCAAACACGATGCCGGGAGGATCCTGTCCTTCCATATCCGCTCGTCCGTCGCAGACATCGGCTGATGCGTTTCTATGCTACCACACTCTCTTCCCTTTTTCAATCGGGCCTTATCTTCCGTGAGATCCGCCTTCGCGCATCTTCACGATCACAGAGTCAAAAACAATGCGTGCAGGTATGTCAGCATGCCAGCATCGTTTCTCATCCAGTCTACCTTATGAGCATCCGCCCGCTGCCGCCCTCTTTTTTCCGTTTTGGGAGAGGAGGCCGTGCCCGCAGCCGGTTCGCGGCAATCGATTTCGCAGATCCCGCCCCGTTCGGTCCGGCCGATTCTGCAAAAAAAGAGCGCGATCTGCCGGATAAAACGCGGTTTAGCGGCACATTTACGAAAACTGCGAAACTCTTCTGTGCAAAAACCACAAAAGGCAAAAGCCGAAATTGATCATTGCAACAAAAATTCAAGAAACGCAAACTTTTTCCAAAAAATCTATTGAACGAACTCAAAGAATGCGGTATTTTTAAACTGCGAAAACGATTTCGAATCAAAGGGGGCGTGTCCATGGTATCCATGAAGGAGATCGCGCAGCGCTGCGGCGTTTCCATGGGTACGGTGAGCAAGGCCCTCAACGGACGGCATGACGTCGGCGAGGAGACGAAACAGCGGATCCTGGCGGCCGCGAAGGAGCTTGGCTACACCGCCAACACCGCGGCCCGCGCCCTGAAGACCAACCGCAGTTACAGCATCGGGATCCTGTTCTCGGACCTGTCCAACAGCGGCTTCATGCACGAGTATTTCGCCTCGGTGCTCAACAACTTCCGGCAGGAGGCCGAGCGCCGCGGCTACGACATCACCTTTATCAGTGACAACATGGGTCCGACGAATACGGGCTATCTGCAGCACGCGCTGGCCCGGGGCCTGGACGGCGTGGCCATCATCTGCGCCGACTTTTTCGATCCGCGGGTACAGGAGCTCGTCTTTTCCGAACTGCCGGTCATCACGCTGGACCATGCCTTCAACAACCGCGCGGCGGTCCTCTCCGACAATATGAACGGGCTTGAGTCCCTGGTCCGCTACGTCTACGGAAAAGGCCACCGCCGCATCGCTTACATCCACGGGAACCGGACGGCTGTGACCGAGAGCCGCCTGACCGGCTTTTTCCGCGCCTGCGAAGAGCTCGGTCTCCGGGTCCCGGACGAATACGTCACCGACTGCATCTATCACGAGCCGGTCAGCTGCTACCGGGCGACCAAGCGCCTGCTGGCGCTGCCCGAGAGACCGAGCTGCATCCTGTTTTCAGACGATTACTCCTATATCGGCGGCATCAACGCCATTTACGACGAGGGGCTCCGGGTCCCGGAGGACATTTCCATCGTCGGCTACGACGGCATCCACATGGCCAAGATGGTCAGCCCGAAGCTCACCACCTGGCAGCAGAACACCACGGATCTGGGCAGGATCGCCGCCGAGCAGCTCATCGAGCGGATCGAGCATCCGCGCACGACGCCGCCGAAGCACATCACCGTGCAGGGGCGGCTGCTGGAGGGCGAAACGGTCCGACAGCTTGACGGAAGCATTGCCGAAGGGAAGGACAGGCCATGACGCGTGAACGAGCGAAACAACTGGCCGAGGAACTGGTCGGCCGCATGACCGCGGAGGAAAAGGCCGGACAGCTCCGCTTCGACGCTCCTGCGATCGAGCGGCTGGGCATCCCCGCCTACAACTGGTGGAACGAAGCGCTGCACGGGCTGGCCCGCGGCGGCACGGCTACCAGCTTCCCCCAGGCGATCGGCCTGGCCGCCATGTTCGACGAAGAGCTTCTGGAGCAGATCGCCTCCGCCGCCGGCGATGAGGCCAGAGCCAAATACAACGCCGTCTCCCGCGAGGGGGACCGCGACATCTACCACGGGCTGACCATGTGGTCGCCCAATGTGAATATCTTCCGCGATCCCCGCTGGGGACGCGGACAGGAGACCTACGGAGAGGACCCCTTTCTCACCGCCCGGCTGGGCCGCGCCTTTGTCAGGGGCCTGCAGGGCAAGGGCGGCACGCTCAAGACCTCGGCCTGCGCCAAGCATTTTGCCGGCCACAGCGGTCCCGAGGCCCTGCGCCACAGTTTTGACGCGCAGATCTCCGAAAAGGACCTGGAAGAGACCTATCTCCCCGCCTTCCGCGCGCTGGTGGACGAGGGCGTGGAGTCCGTCATGGGCGCCTACAACCGCCTCAACGGCGAGCCCTGCTGCGCGAGCTCCTATCTGATGGGCAAGCTCCGCGGCGACTGGGGCTTTGAGGGTCACTTCGTCTCGGACTGCTGGGCGATCAGGGATTTTCACGAAAGCCACGGCGTCACATCCGCTCCGGCAGAATCCGTGCGGCTGGCGCTGAGATCCGGCTGCGACCTCAACTGCGGCTGCACCTATCAGCACATCCTGCACGCCATGGAGCTGGGGATGATTGACGAGGCGGACGTCACGCGCAGTGCCGTGCGTCTGTTCACGACCCGCTTCCTGCTCGGCACCCTCGGAGACGAGGGCAGCGAATACGACGCCCTTCCTTACGAGACCATCGAATGCCCCGCGCATCTGGCGCTGGCGCAGAAGGCCGCGCGGGAGAGCTGCGTTCTGCTGAAAAACAACGGCCTGCTTCCGCTGGACCCCGCCTCCTGCGGTACCATCGGCGTGATCGGCCCCAATGCCGACAGCCGTGCGGCACTGGTCGGCAACTACCACGGCACCGCCTCCCGCTATGTGACGGTGCTGCAGGGGATCCAGGACTTCGTCGGCGAGCGCTGCCGCGTGCTCTACTCGCAGGGCTGCGCCCTCTGCGCCGACCGGGTGGAGCCCCTGGCCCTGCCGGACGACCGCCTGGCGGAGGC
>JAILNC010000060.1 GCA_024691985.1 Oscillospiraceae bacterium
AGGTGCCGGGCCGGGGCGAGACCTTCACGTTCCAGGGCCCCATGGGCCTGACCACCGTTCTGCCCGGCGCAGCGGTGAAGGAGGGCGACACCTTCCTCGGCTGGAAGGGCACCGTCAACGGCGAGACCGAGACCTTCCGCGCCGGACAGCGGGTCCACCTCTGGGAGGCGGTCAGCTTCAAGGCTGCCTGGGCTTCGGACAGCGACGTGAATCCCGACGAGGCGGGCATGAAGCTCGACGTCAGGGGCTGATCAAAAACGGTACAGCAGCCGCGCGGTTTTCCGCGCGGCTGCAATTTATAAACAAAGGCTGCAATGCAAAGTCCTGTGTCATCCCGAGCGAAGCCGAGGGATCTTAAACGTCCGGGAGAGCTTGCTTCAAAGATCTCTCCGCCCGCTTCGCCCGGTCGAGATGACACCGAGCGGGTACTTTGCCGACAGTCACAAACAGCCGCGCGGTTTTCCGCGCGGCTGCAATATTAATAAACAAAGGCTGCAATGCAAGGTCTTGTGTCATCCCGAGCGAAGCCGAGGGATCTTAAACGTCCGGGAGAGCTTACTTCAAAGATCTCTCCGCTCGCTTCGCCCGGTCGAGATGACACCGAGCGGGTACTTTGCCGACAGTCACAAACAGCCGCGGGATCTTTCCCGCGGCTGTTTCTTTATGTGCTTTGGGGTCTATCCGCGTTTGTCGAAGGCCTGCTTGAGCTGCAGCATGGCCTGCTCGACGACGGAGCGGGGGCAGGCGAGGTTGAAGCGCTCGAACAGGGCGGTCTCCGCGCCGAAGATTCTGCCGGAGTCCAGCCAGAGCTTCGCGTCGTCCACGATCAGATGCTCCAGCTCCTCAGCGGTCAGCCCGCAGCGGGAGAAGTCCACCCAGAGCAGGTAGGTCCCCTCCGGGTCCACGACCTTCGCGTTGGGGATGTTCTCCTCGATGAAGGCCTTGGCGTACTGCACGTTGCCGTAAATGTACTCGACCAGCTCGTCGACCCAGTCGGCGCCCAGGGTGTAGCAGGCCATCAGCGCGCATTGGCCCATGATGTTCCCCTGGCTGTAGCCCGCCGCCGTGTTGGCTTTGCGGTACTTCGCGCGCAGCTCCGGGTCGGGGATGATGATGTTGGCCGCCTGGAGCCCCGCGATGTTGAAGGTCTTGCCGGGCGAACTGTAGAAGGCCAGGATCTTCCGGTACTTCTCGGGCAGGCACATGCAGCTGAAGAAGCGGCGTCCGGGGAAGATGAAGTCGCTGTGGATCTCGTCGACCATGAGGACGACATTGTTGGCGAGGCAGAGATCGGCGACCTTCACGAGCTCCTCCTCGGTCCAGACGCGGCCGACCGGGTTGTGCGGACTGCAGAAGATCAGGGCCTTGACGCCCTCCTCTTTGATCTTGCGCTCCATGTCCGCGAAGTCGATGGAATAGCGCCCGTCCTCGTAGTGCAACTGGCAGTTGACAAGCTTCCTGCCGTTGTTGCGGATGGCCTCGCTGAACGGGTAGTAGACCGGCTGCATGACCATGACCGCATCGCCCGGCTCGGTAAAGGCGGTGACGCTGACGTGGATGCCGTAGACCAGGCAGGCGCCGAGCGTGACCCAGTCCGGCTCCGCGGTGAAGCCGTAGCGCGTGGAGTACCAGTGATTGAGCGCCTCGAAATAGTCGTCCAGCGGGTCGGTATAGCCGAAGATGCCGTGTTCGATGCGCTTATGCAGGGCATTCAGGATCTCGTCCGGGAGCCGGAAATCCATGTCCGCGACCCACATGGGCAGCAGATCGTCCCGGCCCTTGCGCTTCATGCCGAAATCGTATTTCAGACAGTCCGTACCGCGCCGGTCGACGATCTCGTCAAAATTGTATTTCATTGTCAAGCCTCCCGCAAAAGCCCCGGCCGCTCAGACCGAGGAGGCCGCCTTCTGCGCGTTCTCGAAGGCCTTCTCCTCCGGCGTGCGCAGCAGGCCGAGCTGGATGGTGACGCAGGTCGCGATCAGCAGGGCGATCGGGTAGAACGAGTATTTCAGGACCGTGAAGGGGGAGTCGCCGCTCATGGCCGTGAGCATCATGATGCCGCCGTCGTGCGGGATGAGCATCATGAAGCCGCAGGCGAAGATGTCGACCAGAGAGGCCAGACGCTTCGGGGCGATGTGGTACTCCTCGCCCAGCTCGTTGGCGATGGGGCAGGAGACGATGATGGCCAGGGTGTTGTTGACCAGCGCCGCGGACAGCACGCCGGACAGCAGGCCCAGACCGTACTCGGCGCTGCGGCGGTTGCGGATCTTCGCGCGGATCTTCTCGACGAACCACTCGATGCCGCCGTACTCGCGCGCAAGGCCGACCGTGCCGGAGATCAGGGCCGCCGCGATGGAGATGGAGAACATGTCGGCCATGCCCTCGCCGATGCCCTGGATCCACTCGAGGAAGCCGCAGGAGCCGGTCGCGAAGCCGATGACGCCGGTGGAGGCGATGCCGAGCAGCAGCACGGATGTTACGTTCATGCCGGCCAGCGCCGTGACCAGGACCAGCAGATAGGGCAGGACCTTGAGCACGTTGAAGGCGCCCGACTCGACCGCGCCGCTGCCGGTGCCGCCGAAGACGGTGTACAGCGCCATGGCGATCAGCGCCGCGGGCAGGGCGATCCAGAAGTTCATCTTGAACTTGTCGCGCATCTCGGAGCCGCAGCCCTTGGCCGCGGAGATCGTCGTGTCGGAGATCATGGACAGGTTGTCGCCGAAGTAGGAGCCGCCGATGACCGCCGCTGCGGTGATGGCGGTGCTCAGGCCCGCGCCCTGCGCCACGCTCAGCGCGACGGGGCCCATGGCCGCGATCGTGCCCATGGAGGTGCCGATCGCCGTGGAAATCAGACAGCACATCAGGAACACGCCGGGGATGAGGAGCTTGGTGGGGATGAAGTGCAGGGCCAGGTTGACCACGGACTCCTTGCCGCCCATGGTGGCCGCCGCGCCCTGGAAGCCGCTGGCGAGCAGGTAGATCAGGATGACCTGCATGACGCCCTCGTTGCCCATGTGCTTGCAGAACAGATCGGTCTTCTGCTGGATGGATTCGCCGGGCTGCATCAGCATCGCCACGGCGAAGCCGACCAGCAGCGCCACATGCCGCGGGAACGCGCCGAAGGTCTTCTCCGCGCCCATGATCGACAGGATCACGCCGGTGCCGATGTACAGAGCGAGGAACACGAGCAGCGGCAGGAACGCCCACCCGCCGAGGGACTTCTTTTCAAGGGTCTTCTTTTCGCTCATGGAATACTTCTCTCCTTTACATGATTTTTTCCGCGCCGGAAAAAATACTTCCGGTTTCTGAACTAATTTTACCAGATTCATATACCTATGTCAACGGTAGGCAGACGAAAATACAGGGTTTTCTTAAGTTTTTTCGTCTGCCCCCGCCGTTTTGATTTCCAGCCCGGAAGGCGCCCGGCGCTTGAATCCGGCGGCGAACTGTGTTAGGATAGCGCAAAGGAGAGATGCACATGGAACAGGTCTATGAACAGCGCCTTACCGTCGGCATGAGCGCCTGCGACGCCGACCGCCTGCTCAGTCATCCGGCGGCCTTCAACCTCCTGCAGGACGTCTCCGCCGCGCACGGCGCGCTGCTCGGCGTCGGGCCGCTGGATTTGGAAAAGCGCTCCCTCTTCTGGCTGATCGTCAAGGTGAAGATGCTCTTTGACCGCAGGCCGGGGCTCGGGGAGAAGGTCCTGCTGCGCACCTGGCCGGACAGGCCCGGGCCGCTGCGCTTCACCCGCAGCTACGAGCTCGTCGGCGAGGGCGGGACGCTGATGCGCGCCCGGACCGAGTGGGCGGTGATCGACGTCGGGACGCGGCGCGTGATCCGGGCCGGGGACGTCTTCCCGGCGGAGCTCAGCTACGACCGCCCGCCCGCCTGCACGGAGGCCTTCCCCCGCATCGGCGAGGGCTTCGGCGGGATCGAGCCCTTCGCGTCCTATACGGTGAGCTCCTCCGACATCGACCTCGGCGGGCACATGAACAACGCGGCCTATCCGCGCGCCCTCTTCGGCGCCTTCACCGTGGCCGAGCGCCGGGCGATGGACCCGCGCAGCGTCGATCTGATCTACCGCGCGCCCTGCTACGAGGGCGAGACCCTGGCCTTCCGCCGGCGGGAAAACGGCGGCGCGCTGGAGGTCTGCGCCTCCCGCGGGGACGAGACCGTCCTCCTCGCGCGCCTGTCGTAGGGGCCGACGCCCTCGGCGGCCCGGCGGGATCCGGTATATCATACAAAAGAATGTGCGGCGAATTCGTTAAAGCAACGGATTCGCCGCACATTTCCTGTTGTTTTGCAGTTGCCCCGCGCGGGACGCCCGGGGTCGTCCCCTACAGCAGGGGGAGGCGGGGGCTACTGAAAGTTCGCGCGGTAGATATGCTCGGCAAGGGCCGGGGTGCCGAAGTCCACGGCGATCCAGCCGCGCAGCGCGGCGCTGTCCAGCTCCGTCAGCTTCAGATTCAGCTTCTCGGCGAACTGGTAGGGATGCCCGTAGGTCGAGGTGCCCTTGGTGCTCAGGAAGCTGAGGACCGCGTCGCCCGCCTGCGCGGGGACCTCAAGCCCGGCGGTGAAGGCGTCCCACTTGTCGTTGACGCCGTACTCGAAACGGTCCTGCACCCAGAGGCGATAGGAGCCCTGCTCCTCCATGACCGCGTTCTGAGTCACGTCGGCTGCGCCCTTCTGATCCGCCCAGAGCAGGGGCAGGCCGTCGCCCTCCTCCCAGCGGCGCAGCAGCACGAGCTTCCCGCGCGCCTCGCCGAGGGTCGGCATCTCGTCGGTCACGAGCCAGTATTCCGGCCGCGCGCCGATAAAGCCGTCGAGCGCCTTCGCCATGTCCGCGTCCGGGGAATCGCCGTGCTCGTGCTTGACCGCGAAGAGCACGGTCTCCGTCGGGTGCGCGGCGAGGAAGGCGCAGCAGTCGGCCAGCACCTCGTCGAGATACAGCTTCCCGCCGAGGAGCGAGCGTTTGCAGTTGGTGAAGCCGTGCATCAGACGCGGGAAGTCAGCCCCCTTGTCCGCGTCGCCGAGGCGGATGTCGAGATAGCGGAAGCCTGCCACGAGCTGTTCGCCGACCGACAGGACCTGGCACTTGGAGAAGTACGCGAGCTGGACATACTGCGTCGCGCTGTCGTGCGTGCCGGGGATCACGATATCGCTCAGCGGCGTGTCGTCCGGCAGAGCGGCCATCCAGTCCGCGCTGCCCGCGACCGGGCTCGTGTCCGCGCTCTCGGTCATCGGCAGGACGACCATGCCCAGCACGATGAACAGCAGCACGACCGGCACCATCACCAGCGTGCGCCCGATGCGGCGCGTGCTTTGTTTCTTCATCGCTTGTCCCTCCGTTTCATTCCGCGGCAAGGGCCGCGGCCTTTTTCGCCCTGAGCCGGCGGCGCAGCAGGCACAGCGCCGCCGTCGCCGTCAGGAAGGCGTAGAGATATTCGGAATAGTAATACTTGAAGTACGCCGTCGGCAGCAGCAGCGTGGTGATCACAAAGTGGCACAGGTGCCCGCTCGTCACGAACCAGCCGAGCCAGTCGCGCTTTACGAGCGTCCAGACCCACACAACGAGCAGCCACAGCGTCGGCAGATACAGGCGCTGGAAGATGTTCGCCAGCTCGTCCAGCTTCCGGTCGTGGTAGGTCTGCTCGGAGATGTGCACCCAGCAGTCGATCTGATTGCGGAGGTAGACGAGGGGGTTGTGCAGCACGATGCGGACCATCGCCTCGCGGAAGCCCGCCACGTCCTCCGGCGCGGCGTCCGGGCGCAGGCCGACGTAGATGATCAGATTCTCGTTGTAGTTGTAGTCGCCCAGCTCCTCATTGAGCCTGTGCAGGGCCTCGAGGTCGATGTAGCGGTCGACCGCCGCGAGGTCCTCCGCGTTCTTCTCCTTGTCCAGGCCCTTGCGCTCCATGCCCGTGATCAGCGCCTCGAACAGGGGCAGGGACCGCCTGCCCGAGTCGATCTCCGAGACCAGGGTCTGGGGGAGCTGGACGGCAAGCTGCGCGGCGAGGAACACCGCCAGCGCCAGGGCCTTCCGCTTCCGGTCGAGCTGCGGGCGGTAGGCCAGCCAGAACAGGATCGGCGCGAGCACGACGAGATAGATCCCCTCGCTCCGCCACTGGGTCAGGGCCGCCGCCGTCAGACACAGCAGCACATAGCCCGGCCGGGAAAGCGGCTTCTCCTCCGCCCGGTCGCACAGCAGCTTGACCGTGAAGACCAGATACAGCACCGCGTACGAGGGGATGCGGTGGATGCTCACGCTCAGGTACAGGCCCGGGGGCAGCAGGAAGGGCAGATACAGCAGGTACGCGAGGCGCGAGGCATAGAGCCGCCGCAGGCGGTATACGCACCAGCCCGCGCCGAGGCTGATGACGAAGATCTTGAAGACCACGGCCGCGGCCGGGTGGGGGAAGAGGCTCAGCCCCAGCATGGGGAGGACCATGGTCAGGTAGAAGAAAAAGCCGCCCATGGTCTCGTAGCGCATCGAGGCCTCGAGGATGCTGCTCTGGTCGCTGGGCTGCAGCGGCCAGAATTTTCCGTACACCCACAGGACGAGCAGCGCCGCGAACAGCGGCAGCGCGGCCTTGAGCGTGCCGGCCTCCGCGCCGTCCGTGCGCCATGTCCGCAGGGCCGTGACCAGAAAGCGCAGCAGCAGGACCAGCGTCGCCAGCAGCAGGAGCTTCACGGCGAACCGGGCCAGCGGGTGCTGCGCGGCGCTGCCCGCCTCGAAGACGAAGCGCTCGTACCGGAAGCTCAGCGCCCACCACACGAGGGCCAGCGCGTCGCTCGGGCGCAGATATTGTTTTATGCGATCCATAGGCAGCCCCTCCCGCGTTCTCTATGCTTCATCATACACGCCGGAAAAAGCAAAGTCAAGGCGGGGAAACGACGCGCGCGCCGCGGCGAGAGCTTCGTGTTGAAAACGGCGGATTTCTATGGTATTCTATAAATTACACAACAACTCTCTCACAGAAAGCCGAGGGTGCAGGAATGGACAGGATTTTGCTCTTCATCCCCATGTACAACTGCGAGAAGCAGATCGTGCGCGTGCTCGCCCAGCTTAAGGGCGAGGCGGCGGGGTATCTGTCGCGGGTCATCGTGGTCAACAACCGCAGCACCGACGGCGGCGAACAGGCCGTTGTCGACTGGCTGCGCGAAAATCCCCTCAAGGTCCCCGTGAGCCTGCTGCGCAACGACGAAAATTACGGCCTCGGCGGCTCGCACAAGGTCGCCTTCGCCTACGCGCTGGAGCACGGCTTCGACTACGTCGTCGTCCTGCACGGCGACGACCAGGGGGACATCGCCAATCTCCTGCCGTATCTCAAGAGCGGGGAGTACCGGGACTACGACTGCTTCCTCGGCGCGCGCTTCATGAAGGGCTCGCGCCTCAAGGGCTATTCGACCTTCCGCACCGTCGGCAACCGGGTCTACGACCTGCTCTTCTCCGTCGGCGCGGGGCGCATGGTCTACGACCTCGGCTCGGGCCTGAACATGTACAGGGTCAGCGCGCTCGAGGGCGGGTGGTATCTGCGCTTTCGGGACAATCTGATGTTCAACTGCTACATGCTGCTGGCGGCCTCGTACTTAAAGCAGAAGGTGAAGTTCTTCCCCATCGTCTGGCGCGAGGACGACCAGGTCTCGAACGTGAAGATGATGAGCCAGGCCATGCGCACGCTGGAGATGCTCTTCGGCTACGTGAAGGACAAAAAGAGCCTGCTTGAAGCCGAGCACCGCGAGCGCGTGATCGAAGCCTACACCGCGCAGGAGATCTTCCGCACGGACGGGGAGGACTGAGACATGGAAAAGCTGCATCTGATCATGCCCATGGGCGGGCGCGGCGCGCGCTTTTTCAAGGACGGCTACGTTCAGCCCAAGCCCCTCATCCGCCTGCGGGACAAGCCCTTCTTCTACTGGTCCGCCCAGTCGGTGCTCAAGGACGTCGAGGTCGCGGACCTGCGCTTCGTGGTGCTTGAGGAGCATATCAGGGACTTCGCCATCGACCGCGAGATCCGCGCGCTCTACCCGGACGCGGAGATCACCGTCATCCCCGAGGTGCTGCCCGGTGCGGTGCTGACCTGCATGGCCGGCGCGCGGGAGATCAAAGACGGCGCGCCGCTGCTGTTCAACGACTGCGACCACATGTTCCGCTCGCGCGCCTTCGCGGACTTCTGCGCCGCGGGGGACTTTTCCGCGCCGGACGGGGCGCTGCTGACCTTCCGCTCGGACGAGGCGAAGTTCAGCTATCTGCGCTACGACGAGGCGGGCAGGATCGTCGGCACCGCGGAAAAAGAGGTCGTGTCGAACGACGCCATCTGCGGGGCGTATTACTTCAAAAACGCCGACACCTTCCTCACGGCGGCGGAGCGGTATCTGAGCGCCTGCCGCTACGAGGAGTTCTTCGTCAGCGGGGTCTACGACGTGCTGCTGCGCGGCGGCGGGAGCGTCGGGAGCTTCCCCACCGATCTGCACATCTCCTTCGGCACGCCCGCCGAGTACGCGCTGGCGGCGGACGATCCCCGGCTTCTGGAGGTGGAGCGGACGTGAACGCGCTGCTGTTTCTCGGCGCCGTCGCCGCGCTGATGGTCGGGCACGGCCTGCGCATCCGCCGCTGGGGCCGCTTCATCGGCATCTATGAGGAGCCGCCCGCCGGGGCGCTGATGCGCGCGCTTTCGCTGGGCTTCGCGCTCAACTTCGTGCTGCCCTTCAAGCTCGGCGATCTCTGCCGCGCCTGGTACGCCGGGCGGCGGATGAAGAGCGGCGTCGGCCTGTCGCTGGCCACCGTCATCGTCGACCGCTTTCTCGACGTGCTGGCCGTGGCCCTGCTCTTCGGCGGGCTGCGTCTGGCCGGGGTGCAGCGGGAGCTGGTGCAGGAGTCGGCGCGCTTTTACCTGCTGGCCGCGGCCGGGGTGCTGGCCGCGCTGCTGCTGGTGCGCGTCTTCTCGACGCAGGCCAAGCGCCTGGCCATGGCCGCGGCCTCGATCTTCAACGACCGCATCCGCCTCAAGAGCGAGCGCTTTTTCTGGTCGCTCATCAACGCCTTCCGCGACCTGCGCCACGTGAAGCTGCCGCTGGTCCTGCTGGAGACGGCGGGCATGTGGCTGTGCTATATCTCCTCCTACGCCCTGATGGGCCTGCTGCTGACGCGTCTCGGCGCGGCGACGGATCTGGTGGAGATCATCGTGCTGCTCTTCTCCCGCTCGAGCCTGGACCTCAGCTCCCTGCGCGCCGCCTGGGCGGGCGGCGCCGCGGCGGCGGAGCAGGTCATCCTGGCCCTGTATCTGCTGCTGCCGCCGGTGATCCTCTTCGCCGCCGCCCTGCCGCGCCGCCTGCGCAGCGCGGAAAGCGCGCCGCGCGACGACGCCCACTACCTCAAGATCCTGCCGCAGATCGACGAGCGCGACCAGCTCAGCTTCCTCGACGAGTATTTCAGCGCCCGCCAGCCGGACGTCGTCAGCCGCTTCATCGCGTTGAACCGGGACGTGAGCATCATCGAGGACTGCTCCTCCGGCTCCAACGCCGCGACCATCCTCTGCATGGACCCGAGCGGCATTTTCTACCGCAAGTACGCCTTCGGGGCCGACGGCGAAAAGCTGCATGAGCAGCTGCGTTGGCTGCGCGCGCACGAGGGGCGGCTTCCCCTGTGCGAGATTTTGCGCGAGGATGTCACGGACGACTACTGCTGCTACGACATGCGCTACGCCAGCGAGGCCGTGGGCATGTTCCAGTTCGTCCACTCCCACCCGAGCGCCGCGGGCGAGAAGGTGCTCTTCGCCGTGCTGGACGCCATGGAGGGGCTCTACGCCGAAACCGACCGCCCCGCCGATCCGGAGGCCCTCGACCGCTATATCCAAACGAAGGTCACGGCCAATCTCGAACGCCTCGAGACCGCGCGCGAGCTGCACGAGCTGATAAGCGGCGACACGCTTACCGTCAACCACCGGGAGTACAAAAACCTGCCCGCCCTGCGCTTCCTGTTCGAGCCCGCGCATCTGCGCGAGGTCTTCGCCCCGGACCGCTGCTGCGACATCCACGGCGACCTGACGGTCGAGAACATCATCTGCACCGGCGAGCCCGGCGGCTTCTACCTCATCGATCCCAACACCGGCAACGTGCACGACACGAAGTTCCTCGACTACGCCAAGCTCCTGCAGTCGCTGCACGGCGGCTACGAATTCATGATGAAGACCGGCGCGGTGAGCGCGTCGAAAAACAGCGTGGACTTCCTCTCCACCCGCTCGGCGGCCTATGACGAGCTGTTCGCGGCCCTGCGCCGGGAGCTCGAGCGTCGCCTCACCCCCGCGGAAGTGCGCAGCATCTTCTATCACGAGCTGGTGCACTGGCTGCGCCTGCTCCCCTACAAGCTGAGAAAGGACCCGAACCGGGCGCCGATGTTCTACGCCGGGTTCATCATGGCGGCAAACGATGTGTACCGATGGTTTGAAGAAGATGGAAAAGACGAAACTCGCGATGGTCGATCTTGACAACACGCTGGTGTTCACGATGGAGGCCAACGCCCTGGCCTACGCCCGCGCCCTGGCGGAGTACGGCTTCACGCTCACGCGCGAGGATTACGCGAGCCGCTGCGACGGGCGGGCCTACCGCGACTTCCTGCCCGAGCTCATGGGCGCGGACAGCCCGTACATCGAGGCCGTGCACGAGCGCAAGATCGCCCTCTACGGCGAATGCCTGACGGCGGCGGAGCTCAACGCCCCGCTGCTGGATATCCTGCGCGGCCTGAAGGATACCTACATCCTCGCCCTCGTGACGACGGCCTCGCGCCGCAACGTCGAGGCCGTGCTGGCGCATTTCGGGCTTTCGGCATTTTTTGACGTCGTCGTCACGCAGGAGGACGTGCGCAGGGCCAAGCCCGACCCCGCCTGCTACAACGACCTCATCGAGCGCCTCGGCGTAAAGCGCGAGGACTGCCTCATCTTCGAGGATTCCGCCTCCGGCGTCGCCGCCGCCCTCGCGAGCGGCTGTCAGACCCTGGTCGTGAAACGGGGGAGAGCCTGATGGAAGAACAGGAATCCGCGCTCCGGCGCCTGCTGCGGCAGGCGCTGCGCTTTCTCGGGCTGAGCGGGATCGGCTGGCTGCTGGACTTCACGGTCTATACGCTTTTAAGCCTGCGCTTTCACGATCTCACCTGGGTGAACGTGATCAGCTCCCTCGTGGGGGCGAGCTTCGTCTTCGTCTTCTCCACGCGCTTTGTGTTCCGGGACAGCCACCGCATCGCGCTCTGGCTCAAGTACGCGATCTACATCGGCTACCAGCTCGTGCTGATCTGGCTGATCTCGAAGCTGCTGGCCCTCGTGCATCTGACGATCGTGTCGCACACCGACTGGCCGCTGCTGATCTCCCTGGCCCCGGTGCTGTCAAAGATGCTCGTCACGCCCATCACGATGACCGTCAACTTCTTCGCCATGAAGACGGTGATCGAAAAGCTGTAATAATTTAAGAACTCACGCTTGCCAAAAGCGCGCCCGTATAGTATGATGTTAGTTGTAAGAGTGCACGCCTTTTCCGCATGGAGTTCACACAGCAGAATTTTCGTGCATTCAGGACGGAGAGAGATATGAAGGACAAGAAGAAACGCGAAAAGCGCCTGAACGCCGTCGGCATCGCCTGCGGCGTGTTCGTGCTGCTGGTCGGCATCATCACCGGCATCGTCAAGAACATGCCCTCCTCCGCCGGCATGAAGGCGGGCGACATCCCCGCTTCCGCCCAGACCCTGCAGGGCGTCGCCGCCGGACGCAACGGCGACGTCAAGGTCGAGGTCGTTGCGGACGACACGATGATCTACCAGATCAAGGTCACCGACCACCAGGAGACCGACGGCATCGGCACCAACGCGGTCGAGCAGATGCCCGGCGCGATCTTCGAGGCCCAGAGTCTTTCGGTCGACGCGACCTCCGGCGCGACGCTGACCTCCGACGCCATCAAGGCGGCGGTGCTCAACGCGCTCGAGAGCGGCGGCATCTCGGCCGACGCCTTCGGCGGCGCCTCCGCGGCGGCGCCCAAGGCCGCGAAGATGGTCGCCAAACGGGTCGAGACGCACTCCGGCGTCACCGTCATCCACGCGGCCGACTGGAAGGATCAGTACCCCAACGAGTACAATACCTGGGCCATGACCAGCGAGAGCGAGGACGCCGAGGACTACCTCGAGATCTACCCCATGCTCCGCACCCTGTATGAAGGCTACGGCTTCGCCAAGGACTACAAGGCGGCCCGCGGCCACTGGTACGATGTGCAGGACATCGAGGCCACCGGCCGTCCGCACCCCCTGGCCAACTGCTGGACCTGCAAGACTCCGGACTTTACCAACATGGTCAACGAGATGGGCGTCGAGGCCTATAAGCTCGACTGGACCGAGGTCCAGAAGCAGATCGTCGATCCCATCAGCTGCTACACCTGCCACGAGAACACCCCCGGCGAGATCACCATCACCCACACCTACTGGATCGACGCCCTGGGCGAGGACTTCGACAAGGTCGACGCGGCGAACATGGCCTGCGGCCAGTGCCACAACGAGTACTACTTCGCCCCCGACACCAAGGCGACCACCATCGCCCACAACAGTCTGGAATCCATGGCCCCGGAGACGATGCTCGCCTTCTTCAACGACGGCGCGAACTTCTCCAACGGCGAGGCGTTCTCCGACTGGACCAACCCCCGCACCGGCGTCAAGCAGATCAAGGTCCAGCACCCCGAGTTTGAGACCTTCCTCGGCAAGGGCAGCCAGCACGCGAACGACTTCACCTGCGCCGACTGCCATATGCCCGACGCGGTGGACGAAAACGGCGTCGCCTACAAGAGCCACAACCTCATCTCCCCGCTGGACAATCCCGAGCTGATCGAGAAGAACTGCTCCGCCTGCCACGCCGATCTGGTCGGCGAGACCAGGGCCAAGCAGGAAGCCGTCGAGCAGCGTACCTATGCCGTGGGCTACGAGCTCGAGTATCTGACGGAGCTTCTGGCCAAGGCGGTGGAGAGCGGGAACTACACCGACGCCGACCTTGCGCAGATCCGCTTCCTCGCCCGCGACGCGCAGTTCTACTGGGACTTCGTCTTCGTGGAGAACGCCGAGGGCGTGCACAACACGGCGCTGACCTACGACTGCCTCGACAAGGCCGAGGAGCTGTGCAGCAAGGCGCTGACAATGGTCCGCACCCTGCCCCGGCCCGAGGAGACCCCGGCTGCGTAATGCTTTCCAAACTGTAAGCTGCCCGCCCAGATGGGCGGGCAGCTTTTCATCAAATGCGAAACCCTGTTTCGCATTTGAAAGACTCGCGCTTATCGCGCTCGGCTTACGGGGGACAAGCCTCGCTTGGTCGGCGCGAGGGCTCGCTTTGCTCGCCTCAGAGTGTTTTTGCCGCGGCAAAGCTGCGGCAAAAACAAATTGTATTGTTTGCTGTATTTCTATTTAATATGAATTCCGATGTCGTTCAGAGAGTGAATTCAATGAAAAAACTTTTCAGCTTCCTCCGTTCCATGCGCTTCGGCGTGCTGCTGCTGGCGCTGATCGGCCTGTGCTCCGTCGCCGGGACCGTCATCCCGCAGGGGCGCGAGATCGCCTGGTACGCCCAGACCTACAGATCCTTCCACGCGGCGATCCTGCTGCTGCGCCTGCACAGGGTCTTCGAGAGCTGGTACTTCATCGCCCTGATCCTCCTGCTGTGTGTGAACCTCAGCCTCTGCTCGCTCACGCGCATCCGCTCCGTGACGCGCGCCGCGAAAAACGAGGGGGACCGCGCCGCCGCGCTGCCGGATCAGAAGCTTCTGACCAGCGAGGGGCTGGCGGTGCTTCGCGCGCACATGGAGGCGATGCGCTGCCGGGAGGAGAAGCGCGGCGGCGTCACGCTCTGGCGCAAGAACGGCTTCGGCCGCTACGGCACCTTTGTGACGCACCTGTCCATCCTGCTGACGGTGGTCTTCGGCGCGCTCGCCCTCTACACCCCGACGACGGAGGACCACGACATCATGCCCGGCGAGACCCTGACGCTCGAGGACGGGACGCAGATCCGGATCGACAGCTTCCGCCTCACCGACGAGACCGGCCGCCTCGACTACGAGAGCACGGCGGAGATCACCCTGCCCGACGGGCGTTCTAGCGGCGTCGTGCCCATCCGGGTCAACCACCCCGTGTCCTTCGGCTCCTACAAGCTCTTCCAGCAGAGCTTCGGCACGGCGGGCTCGATCACGGTCACGGACCTCGCCGGCGGCGGGAGCGACGAGTTCCTGCTCACGGAGACGAGCTTTCTCACCGCCGACGGGCGCAGCGGCCTGTGGTACGAGGTCCTCTATCCCGACTACATCCGCGCTCCGAGCGGCGAGGTGACGCTCATCACCCTCACCGAGGGCAGCTATCCCAACCCGATCTACCAGGTCCTCGTGGTCTCCGGGGAGGAGTACACCCCGACCCTGGCCGTGCCCGGCGACACGCTCGAGGTCTTCGGCCTGCGCTTTACGTTCAACGAACCCGTGGAGTACCCGGGCATCCGCGTCAAGCACGTGTCCCGGCTGTTCAACGGCCTGCTGGTCGCGGCCTTCACGCTGATGATCCTGGGCTTGTACCTCACCTTCTTCTGCGAGCCGGTCCTGGTCAAGACCGACGAAAGCGGCTACGCCGTCGCCGGCCCCCGGCCCGAGCGCATGCGCATCGAGCTGGAGAATCTGCTGGAGGAGTATGCGATCGAAGCAAAGCCTTCCCCTTGACCGCGTAGGGCCGGATGCCCTCATCCGGCCGTATTGGATTTCTGCGGAGCGATCTGGGGATCACCCCCTGCGCGCTCCCCTTTCAGCAAGCGAACGCCCCGATTTCTCGCCCGAACCCGTTAAGGAGGAATCCCCATGAAAGCCCTGTTTTTCGCCGCGCTTGTCATCTACGCCGCCGCCGTCGTGCTGCAGTTTTCCGGCACGGCCTTCAAAAAGGACGCGCTGCTGCGCGCGTCGTGGTACGTCTTCCTCGCGGCCTTCGCCCTGCACACGGTCTTTCTCGCCGCGCGCGGCGTCGCGGCGAAGCGCCTGCCGCTGTCGAATCAGTTCGAGTTTGCCAACGCCTTCGCCTGGGGCGTGGCGCTGATGGTCATCGTGCTGAAGATCCGCCTGAAGGCCGACTGGCTCTGCGCCGCCGGCATGCCCGCGGCGTTGCTGGTCATGGGCTACGCGGCCATGCAGCCCATGGAGATCCACGACCTCATGCCCGCCCTGCGCAGCGCCTGGTTCGGCGTGCACATCGGCTCGGCGGTCCTCAGCTACTCCTCCTTCGTGATCGCGGGGGTCTGCGGCCTGCGCTGGCTCATGGCCGAAAAGAAGGGCGGGGAGAAGCGCGTCCTCGACCAGATGGACTATCTCGGCTACCGGATGATCGCCTTCGGCTTTCTGATGCTGACCGTCGTGATCCTCTCCGGCGCGATCTGGGCCGAGCAGGCCTGGTCCGCCTTCTGGACTTGGGACCCCAAGGAGGTCTGGGCCCTGATCACCTGGATCATCTACGCGGTGTATCTGCACCTGCGGCTGCGCCGGGCGCGCCGGGGCGCGTTCACGGCGTGGTACGCGGTCGTCTCCGTGCCGGTGGTCTTCTTCACCTTCGCCGGGGTCAACACGCTCATGCACGGTCTGCACACCTACGGCTGATCGACGATTATCGTTGCATATCGAAGCGCAGACTGCTATAATATATGGCAGTCCGCGTTTTGCCTGTATCTGTCGGGAAAGGGGGGTGGACCGGGTTGAAAAAGCTTCCGCTCTGGATGCGGATCACGCAGCAGCTTGTGCTGACAGGGCTTGTGCTGTGCGTCTTCGCGCTGTTCCACCACGTCCTGCCCCGCTATATGGGGAAGGCGGCGGAGCCGATCGCGATCATCCCGTACGTCCGGGAGACCGCGGCGCCTTCGGCGCAAAGCGCAGAGCAGCCGATGGGGCCGGAAGCGCCGGAGGAGACGCCGGTGCCGGGGCCCTTCACCGCCGGGCGCATCGAGGGCGAGGACAGCTTCAGCAGCCCGAGTCTGGTCTTCACGATCACCAAATACGAGCACACCGAGGCGCATCCGGCGCAGTGCTATTACGTCGCGGACGTATACATCAGGGACGTCGAGCAGCTCAGCATCGCCTTTCCCATAAGCGGCTACCTCTACGGCGACCCGTACAGGATCGCGGAGGGCGCCGGGGCCGTGCTCGCGATCAATTCCGACAACGCCTCCGCCCTCGGCGAGGTCTTCACCGTGCGCAACGGCGCCCTGTACAACGGCAACAGCACCCGCGGCGACATCTGCGTGCTCTTCCGCGACGGGAGCATGAAGACTTATGCGCCGAACACCTATACCAACGAGGAGATCCTCGCGGCGGAGCCCTGGCAGGTCTGGTGCTTCGGCCCCTCGCTGCTGGACGAGAACGGGCAGCCGCTGGAGGAATTCAACATTGACAGGACGCTGCAGAACAGACACCCGCGCACCGTGATCGGTTACTACGAGCCGGGGCATTACTGCTTTGTGGTGATCGACGGGCGCGGCGGCGAGTATTCCAAGGGGACGACGATCAAGGAGACCGCGCAGATCATGGCGGAGCTCGGCTGCCGCTGCGCCTACAATCTGGACGGCGGGGCGTCCACGCTCATGCTCTACCGGAACGAGCTCGTCAACGTGCCGAGCAGGGACAGGTCGCTCAAGGAGATGATCGTCCTGCGCGAGAGGGAGGAGACGGCGAATGAAGCATCTTAAGATCTTTCTGGCCATGCTGGACAGCGCCTTCGCGCTGAGCCTGCTCGTGCTGATCCTGCTGGATCTGCGCAACCCCTATATGGAATTTCTCACCAGCGGGCCCAGCCGCGTCCTCATGGCGGGCCTGTGCCTCTGCACGCTCGCGACGGCCTGGCTGTACGCCACGGAGCAGCGGGGAGAATAGACAACGAAGCCCCGGACGAAAGTCCGGGGCTTCTTTTTTGTGTTCTCAGCTTCTCTCGAAGCTTATGCCCGCGAGCTGCTCGCAGAGCGCGGGGTGCCCGACCAGCTCCGTGACCGCGCCGTCGAAGGCGGAGGTCTTCTGGACCGTGATCTGCACGAAGCTCGAATCGTCCTCCGGGACGGGCAGCTCGAAGCGCAGCACGTCGCCGTCCAGGAAGAGGACGCCGCGGTTTTCCCCGAAGCAGACTTCCCGCAGATCGGCGTGCTTCTCGCGCAGGGCGGCGCAGTGGGCCTGCCAGCCCTCCCCGCCGTAGTAGGCGGCGTATTCGATCTGGAGCGTGTAATCCTCGGCGTAGAGCAGGGCGACGTGGGAGTCGTCCGAGGGGCTCAGATAATCCTCCGACACCACGGAAAAGCTCTCCGCCGCGGGGTCGTAGGGGATGCTAAGCTCGACGGTCGCGGCGTTCTGGAAGCCGGAGATGAAGCTGTAGCTGCCGATGCTCACCGTCGCCGGGTCGCGCACGGGCTTTGCCGCCCCGGCGGGCTGCGCGGCGGGCGCGTCCGCGCCGTCCTCCGTCTTCTGCAGGAGCACGCTCACCCCCGCAGCCAGCGCGCCGAGCGCCGTCAGCATCAGCGGCGCGAGTACTCTCCATTTGCGTTTCATGGTTTTTTCCTCCTGTTGTCGTTTTATCCAGTATAGCACGGCCGTGCAGCGGGCGCAAGATGAAAGAAACACGGCTCCCCCTGTGGGGGAGCCGTGTTTTTATGAGCGTCGTCGCAGAAGATCAGACCTGGAAGTTGACGGAGGTCGAGCCCTTGTCCTCCTGCTCGAACTCGTAGTCCTTGCCGGGCAGGATGGCGTTGAGCAGGATGCCCACGATGGATGCCACGGCCAGACCGGACAGGCTCACCGCGCCGAGCTGGATGCTGCCCGCGCCGGAGAACTCGATGCCGATGGTCAGGCAGAGGATCAGCGCCGCGATGATGACGTTGCGGGAGTTGGAGAAGTCCACCTGGTTCTCCACGATGTTGCGCACGCCGACGGCCGCGATCATGCCGTAGAGGATGAGGCTGACGCCGCCGATGGTGGCGTTGGGCATGGCCGCGATCAGGGCGGCGAACTTCGGGCAGAAGGAGAAGAGGATCGCGAAGCCCGCGGCGATGCGGATGACGCGCGGATCGTACACGCCGGTGAGGTTCAGTACGCCCGTGTTCTCGCCGTAGGTGGTGTTGGCCGGGGCGCCGAAGAGGGCCGCCAGCGTGGTGGCCAGGCCGTCGCCCAGCAGGGTGCGGTGGAAGCCCGGGTCCTCCATGAAGTTCTCGCCGCAGGTGGAGGAGATGGCGCAGATGTCGCCGATATGCTCGACCATGGTGGCCAGGGAGATCGGCAGGATGGTGATGACCGCGGTCGCGAGCAGGCCGCCGTTGATGCTGCCGGAGGTGAACAGGCTGAACACGGTGTTCTGATAGCGGAAGGGCAGGCCGAACCAGGGGGCGGAGGCGACGCCGGAGAAGTCGACGTTGCCGGTGCCGGCGGCGACGAGATAGGAGGCCGCGACGCCCAGCAGGATGGGGATGATCTTGACCATGCCCTTGCCCCAGATGTTGCAGACGATGACCACGGCGACGGCCACGAGGGCGATGCCCCACATGTCCATGCAGGAGTTGATGGCGGTCGGGGCCAGGTGCAGGCCGACGCAGATGATGATGGGGCCGGTGACGATGGGCGGGAAGAAGCGCATGACGCGCTTGACGCCGTAGGCCTTGAACAGGGCGGACAGGACGCCGTACATCAGGCCCGCGCAGGCCACGCCGAAGCAGGCGTAGGGCAGGAGCGTCGGGTCGCCGCCCGGGGCGATGGCGAAGTAGCCGCCGAGGAAGGCGAAGGAGGAGCCCAGAAAGGCCGGGACCTTCTTCTTGGTCAAAAAGTGGAACAGCAGCGTGCCGAGACCCGCGAACAGCAGGGTGGCGGAGACGCTCAGCCCCGTCAGCATCGGGACCAGCACGGTCGCGCCGAACATGGCGAACATGTGCTGCAGGCCGAGCACCAGCATCTTGGGCACGCCCAGGGTGCGCGCGTCGTACACGGCGTCGGGATTTGCGGTCTTTTTCATTCAATTTCCCTCTCTCTGTAGTTTTTTAATTGAATCTATAACAGGCGGGGAACCCCGCTTGTTTACATTGTGAAGGTCATGTCTGCCGGAGAGCGGATTGCCGCACCAGTGACGTCGGTCACTGGTGCGCAATGACGTCACAGGAGGCAAGCAAACAGCAACGCGCCAGCGTTTCCCAATGCTTGTCATTGCGAGGAGCGCAGCGACGTGGCAATCCGCATCCCCCGTCCTCACTCCTCCGGCGCCATGAGCCAGACGCCGGTCTCGCCGTCGTACTCGGGCAGGCGGACCTCGATCAGCTCCGCGCGCGAGGTCGGGACGTTCTTGCCCACATAGTCGGGGCGGATCGGCAGCTCCCGGTGGCCGCGGTCCACCAGCACCGCGAGCTGTATGCTGCGCGGGCGGCCGCAGGCGAAGACGGCCTCGATCGCGGCGCGCGCCGTGCGCCCGGTGTAGATCACGTCGTCCACCAGCACCACGTCCCGCCCGGTCACGTCGAAGGGCAGGGCCGTGCGCTCGACCCGGGGGCTGTCCTCGCGGCGGGTCAGATCGTCGCGGTAGAAGCGGATGTCGATGCTCCCGACCGGCAGCTCGCGCGATTCGATGCGCAGGATGTTGTCGCGGATGCGCGCCGCGATCGGCACGCCCCGGCGGCGGATGCCCACCAGCACGACGTTTTCGACGCCCTTGTTCTTCTCGGTGATCTCGTGGGAGATGCGCATCAGCGCCCGCGCGAGCGCGGCCTCGTCCATGAGCTGTGCCTTCTGCCGCATGCGCGAGATCCCTCCCAACAAAAAATGTCCTGCCGCACGGCAAGACATGGAAACCGTACTGCCCCCATGGGCAGCCGGGATTATGACGATCTTGCCGGTCTCTCTGGGCCGATTAAAGTTCTTTTGTCATCTGCATTATATGGTCTGAAACGGCAAAAAGCAAGGGGCAAAAACACTTTCGGCGCGGCGTGAGAAATCGCGCGCCTCGTCCGCCTCCGATTTGTAGAATATGCCGTTGCAGAGAAAATACACATCGTTTACAATTTGGCGCTTGCTTTTCCGGGGGCCAGGGCATACAATCGGGCTGTCATTCTGAGGAGCGAAGCGACGAAGAATCTTACATGCGCTGCAGGACGCCAGGTTCAGATCCTTCGCCGCGCTCAGGATGACAGATGCGGTTTTTCATCCTGCCTGAAAAGGAGTGGAAGCATGAAACGTTTTCTGTCTCTTGTGATATGTCTCGCCCTGCTGCTGACGCTCTGCGCCTGCGGCAAGAAGACCCCGGTCGTCACCGTTTCGCCGACCCCCGCGCCGACCGAGGCCCCTGCGGAAACCTCGGAGCCCACGCCGACGCCCGAGCCGACCGAGGCCCCGAAGCCCACGCCGACGCCCGAGCCGATCCCGCTGGTGCCCGAGCTGCCGCCGGTGCACGACGCGGCGCTCAACGCGGTGCTGTCCGACGTGCTGACGGTCTGGCCCGGCTCGGCCGGCTGCTCGCTGAGGGCGGCGTCGCGGGCCGCGCGCCTTCTGGACTGGGGCATGGGGACGACGCTCTCGGACGACGAGATCTATTCCGCCGTCGGCTGCTTCCTCGACGAGCTGAGCGACGACGATCTGCTGCTGTTCCAGGAGAGCTTCTATTCCGTCTACGACACGGCCTACGATCTGCGCGGCGAGAACGCGCGGAGCCTGCTGGAGGACGCCGGGGCGGAGGGCTGCCTCTGGCCCTGGAACGACCACGCCTTCCACGCCCTCGAGATGGTCAGCTACGGCCTCGGCCCGCGGTAAAACAGGCGGCCATCGCAGTACGTTGTAACAACTGAAATTGTCATTCTGAGGAGTGCAAGCGACGAAGAATCTTTTGAAAGATCCTTCGACTCCGCTTCGCTCCGCTCAGGATGACACGTAAAGTTTAATACTAATTCCTGATGAAAAGCTTGCATGATTCAAGCTTTTCATGCGCAGCTTCGCTGCGCTGAACAAAGCGAACGCTTTGTTCGGAATCAGTATTACACGGTTTTTTCAATAGGCGCAAAGCGCCTATGCCTGTGAGCCATGCTCACAGGCAATGAAAACATGATTAAATGTTTTCATTGAAAAAGAGTATAAGATGTTACAACGCAGCAGGGGCTGACGTCCTCGGCAGCCCGCGGCGCGGCGTCTCCAGGAATACATACGGATCCCCGGCGAATACGTGACAGTCTGCGTACTCGCCGGGGATTACCATATTCTATGCCCCCGTACCGCGCGGGGCCTCGGGGGCGCCGCCCCCTACAGGCGTCCCAAACTCTCCAGCACCGCCTCGGCGCAGCGCATGCCGTCCACGGCGGCGGAGGTGATGCCGCCCGCGTAGCCCGCGCCCTCGCCGCAGGGGTAGAGGCCGCGCACGGCGCTCTGCAGGCTTTCGTCCCGCAGGATGCGCACCGGCGAGGACGAGCGCGTCTCCGGCGCGGTCAGCACCGCCTCGGGATCGTCGAAGCCGCGCAGCTTCTGCCCGAGGGCGGGAATGGCCCTCTCCAGCACGTCCGTAATGCCCTCCGGCAGAACGCCGTGCAGCTCGGTCCAGACGACGCCGGGCTCGTAGCTCGGTCTGACCCGGCCCGGGCCCGCGCTCGGCCTCTTCGCGAGGAAGTCGCCCGCGAGCTGGGCGGGCGCGCGGTAGGAGCCCGTGCAGGCGTAAGCCGCGCGCTCGATCTCGCGCTGGTATTCCATGCCCGCCAGCACCCCCTCGCCCGGGAAGTCCTCCGCGCGCAGGGTGACCAGCAGGGCGGCGTTGGCGTTCTCGCCGCCGCGGTCGGAAAAGCTCATGCCGTTGGTGACCACGCCGCCCGCCTCCGAGGCCGCGGCGAAGACCTGCCCGCCGGGGCACATGCAGAAGGTATAGGCGCTCGCCCCGTCCGGCAGATGGACACTGAGGCTGTAGTCCGCCGGCGGCAGCTTCCCGCGCGCCCGGCCGTACTGGGCGAGGTCGATATCCGCCTGCCTGTGCTCGATGCGCACGCCCATCGAAAAGCTCTTGCGCTCCATCGGCACGCCGAGGCGGTGCAGCATCGCGAAGCTGTCGCGGGCCGAGTGGCCGATCGCGAGGATCAGGCGGCGGCAGGGGAGCAGGGTCTCCGTGCCCGCCTGCGTTACCCGAAGCCCCGTCAGCGCCCCGTCCTCGATCACAAGGGAATCCAGCCGCGCGCCGAAGCGGAGCTCGCCGCCGAGAGCGACGATCTCCTCGCGGATACTCTTCACCACGCCGACGAGCACGTCGGTGCCGATGTGGGGCTTTGCGTCCCAGGTGATACTCTCCGGCGCGCCGTGGGCCGCGAACTCGCGCAGCACCCAGAAGATGCGCCGGTCGTGGGTCGAGGTGTTGAGCTTCCCGTCCGAGAAGGTCCCGGCCCCGCCCTCGCCGAACTGGACGTTGGACTCGGGATCGAGTTCGCCGCCCTGCCGGAAGGCCGCCACGTCCCTCACGCGCGTGTCCACGTCCCGCCCGCGCTCGAGCACGACGGGCCGCGCCCCGGCCCGGGCCAGCACCAGCGCCGCGAACATGCCCGCCGGGCCGAAGCCCGCGACGACGGGGCGCTCTTCGGTCTCCGCGCGGGGGATCTCATAGACCGGCTCGGTATAAGGCTCCGCGCCCCGGAGCAGGGCCCTTTCCTCGCCGCGCCGCAGCGTCAGGGCCACGGCGCAGGTATAGTGGATATCGTTCTTTTTCCGCGCGTCGAGGGAGACCTTGACGGGGCGCAGCTCCAGGATGTCCGCCTCCGGCAGGCCGAGCTTTTTCGCGGCCTTTTTCTTCAGGGCGGAGAGCGCCTCCCCCTCCTCGAGCCGCAGGGAACGCAGCAGGATCATGTGCCCAGCCTCCCCGCGAGACGGCCGCTGGCCCAGGCCCACTGGAGATTGTAGCCGCCGCAGTCGCCGTCCACGTCCAGCAGCTCTCCGCAGGCGAAGAGGCCCGGCACGAACCAGCTCTCCAGCGTCTCGGGATTGAAGCCGGAGGTCCGCAGCCCGCCCGCCGTGACCTGCGCCGCGTCGAAGCCCGCGACGCCCCGCACCGCGAGGCGGAAATCCTTGCAGGCGCGGGCGAGCCCGGCAAGCGCCGCATCTTCAAGCGCGGCGAGCGGGGCGTTCCCGTCCAGGCCCGCGTATTTGACCAGCATGCGCCCGAGGCGGTTGTGCAGCATCCCGGTGAGCGCGTCCGACGCGGGCAGCGCGGGCAGGCTCTCCCGCCGGGCCCGCAGGAGCGCGAGCACCGCGTCCCCATCGTAGGCCCGGAAGAAGTCCGCCGCGAGGGTCAGACCCTTCCCGCCCGTCGCGGCGGCGCGGGAGAGCTCGAAGGCGGCGGGGCCGGAGACCCCCTGCTCCGTGAACTGGACCTCGCCCTCGCTGGTCCCGAGTACGTTGTCACACTTAAAGCTTGTCATTCTGAGGAGCGCAAGCGACGAAGAATCTTTTGAAAGATCCTTCGACTCCGCTTCGCTGCGCTCAGGATGACAGGGAAAGCTTAAGCTGTTATAAGGCGCCGGCGTCTCGCCGCCGAGAAGGCGCAGGCGGCAGTCGGCCCGCACGCCCTTGAGGGCGCGGGGGTACTCCGCGTCCGTCAGGATGGGCGCGAGGGACGGGTACAGGGCCGTGCGTTTATGGCCGAGCTGCGCGAGCAGCTCATAGCCCTCGCTCACGCCGCCGAGCTTCGCCCCGGCGCAGCCGCCGCAGGCCGCGATGAGCCTGTCCGCGCGCAGGGTCTCCGCGTCCGTCTCGATGAGAAAGCCGCCGTTCCTGTCCCGCCGCAGCGACCGCGCCGGGCAGGAGGGACGCAGCTCGACCCCGGCGGCGTCCAGCGCGAAGCGCAGCACGTCCACCACGGAGTTGGCGGAGTCCGACAGGGGATAGACCCGCCCGCCCGGCTCCTCCACGGTGACGAGGCCGAGGCCTTTGAAGTATTCCAGCGCCGCCTCCGGCGGGAAGGCCGCGAGCGCGGGGCGCACGAAGGCCGGGTCCTCGCCGTGATAATGCGCCGGCGACGCCCCGGTGTTGGTCAGATTGCAGCGCCCGTTGCCCGTGGCGAGCAGCTTGCGCCCGACGCGCGCCTGCCGCTCGAGCAGCACGACGCGGTTTTCTTTTTTCTCCGCGGCGGTCAGGGCGGCGACCATGCCGCTCGCCCCCGCGCCCAAAATCACAATATCCATCGTTACTCCTTGCTGGCTTCCCTTTGAGGGGAAGCTGTCGCGAAGCGACTGATGAGGTGGAGCCTGACGCCTCTGAGCGGCCCCGTTCGCGGGGCGGACGACACCTCATCCGTCCCGGTGTGCGCACTGGGGCGCCTTCTCCTCAAGGAGAAGGCTGTTCCCTCAGTACTTCGCCAGAATGTCGTGCGCGACGGGGCTGTAGAACAGCGCCGCGACCTCGTCCGGGTCCTTCGTCTTCCCGAGTATCCACATCATCTTGGCATACAGCGCCTCGGTGGTCATGTCGTAGCCCTCGAGCACGCATTTGTTCTGCTTGAGCCCGTGCCCCACCGAGTACACCGACAGGTCCGAGCCCTCGTTCTGCACCTGGGTGGTGACGACGACGAACTTGCCCGCGGCGGTGTGGCGCTGCACGATGCGCAGCAGGCGCTCGTCCTCGTAGGCGGGCAGGCCGCCGACGCCGAAGCATTCCATGATCAGCGCGTCGTTGCGGGAGAGCAGGAAGTCCAGCACCTCCGGGTCCATGCCCGGGACCATCTTCACCAGCGCGACCTTCTCGTCGAGGGCGTCGGAGAAGACCGGCGCGGACAGGTATTCAGGCTCGATGTAGCGCACGAGGCGGTGATCGAGCAGGATGCCCACGTCGGGGTAGTTGATGCTCGAGAAGGCGGCGAAGCTCTTCGAGCAGGTCTTGCGCGCCCGGGTGCCGAGGATCACGCGCCCGCTGAACACGATGTTCACGCCCGCGATCTGCCCCGAGGCCGCGCAGACGAAGGCGTCCGTGAGGTTGAGCTTGGAGTCCGTGGAGTCGTAGTTGATGGGCTTCTGCGCGCCGGTGAGCACGATGGGCTTGCGCGCGCCCTGCACCAGATAGCTCAGCGCCGCGGCGGTGTAGGCCATGGTGTCGGTGCCGTGGCTGATGACGAAGCCGTCGTAGGCGTCGTAATGCTCGCGGATCGCGGCGGCGGCTGCCAGCCAGTGCTTCGGCGTGATGTTGGTCGAGTCGAGACTGAACAGGCTCAGACAGTCCGCGCGGCAGAGCGCGGAGATCGCCGGGACATAGCGCAGCAGCTGCGCGGGCGTCAGCTCCGGCGTCAGTCCCTCGGGCGTCATCTCGGAGGCGATGGTCCCGCCGGTGCCGAGCATGAGGATGTTTTTCACAGCCGTCCTCCTCCCCTGTTTTCCGATCATATCAATTATACCAAGGATGCGGGAAAACTGCAATGAAAGAGAGTGGAGAGTTGCGTGTTGAGAGTGGAGTCATGGCGTCCGCGAAGCGGACGATCAAAATCGCGCCGAAGGCGCTCCGCAGCTCCGCTCTTCACACTGAAAAAGCGAACCTCAAAACGAGGTTCGCTTTTTCTTTACCGTTCTTCTCTGAAATACGGCAGGCCGAGGGAGGCCGGAGGCTGGTTCTCGCGCTTGTTGCGCATCGACGAGAGCACCAGCACCACGATGGTCACGACATAGGGGGCCATCTTGTACAGCTCCTTGACCGCGAGGTTCATGCCCGAGGGGATGTACATGTGCAGGATGTAGAGCCCGCCGAAGAGGAAGGAGGCCAGCACGCCGACGTTCGGCCGCCAGACCGTGAAGATGACCAGCGCGATGGCAAGCCAGCCGCGGTCGCCGAAGGCGTTGTTTGTCCACATGCCGGAGGCGTAGTCCATCACGTAGTACAAGCCGCCCAGGCCCGCGATCATCGAGCCGATGCAGGTCGCCGCGTACTTGTAGCGGCTGACGTTGACGCCCGCGGCGTCGGCGGTGTTCGGGCTCTCGCCCACGGCGCGCAGGTGCAGGCCCGTGCGGGTGCGGTTGAGCACCCGGGCCGCCGCCAGCGCGATCAGCACCGCCAGATACGCGAGAAAGCCGTAGCTCAGGAAGAGCTTGCCGAAGGCCCCCGTCGAATCCCCCACAGCCAGGTGGCGGCGGAAGATATTGGAGGTGTTGGTCAGGATGATGGAGGGCAGCTCGCTGCCGGAGAGCTTGATCAGACTGCCGCCGAAGAAGTTGCCGAAGCCCACGCCGAAGGTCGTCAGCGCAAGGCCGGTGACGTTCTGGTTGGCGCGCAGCGTGACCGTGAGGAAGCAGTAGAGCAGGCCCATCAGCAGGCTCCCGAGCAGGCAGCACAGCAGGGGGATCAGGATGGCGAGGAAGGCGTTCATCTCCGCCGCGCTTTTGCCCGCCTCGTAGAAGAAGGAGCCGATGACGCCGCAGATGCCGCCGACGTACATGATGCCGGGGATGCCGAGGTTGAGGTTGCCGGACTTCTCGGTGAGGGTCTCGCCGGTGCTGCCGAACAGGAGCGGGATGCCCTGCATGACGGCGCGGGGGATGAAGGTGATGAAATCGAACACGGCTCAGTCCTCCTTTCCGGCGCCCTTGGTGAGCTTGATCTGATAGTTGATGAAGAACTCGCTGCCGATGATGAAGAAGAGGATCACGCCGGTGAGGATATCGCCGAAGCTCTGGTTCAGGCCGAAGTTGGTGGCGATCTCCCCGGCGCCCCGGCTGAGGAAGACCAGCAGCAGGCTCGTGAGGATCATCCAGACGGGGTTGAACTTGGCCAGCCACGCCACCATGACGGCGGTGAAGCCGCGCCCCTCGACCAGGGTCGGGGTCAGGGTGTGGTTGGTGCTGCCGACCAGCAGCAGGCCCGCCAGCCCGCACAGCGCGCCGGAGAGCAGCATGGTCCGGACGATGACCCGCTCGACCTTGATGCCGACGTAGCGGGCGGTGCGCTCCGACTCGCCCACGACGGCGATCTCATAGCCGTGCTTGGAGTAGTTGAGGTAGATGTGCATCAGCACGCACACGACCGCCACCACCAGGATGTTCAGCAGGTATTTCTGCCCGCCGACGACCGGGAACCAGCCGATCTGGCTGTTGGGGTTGATGATGCCGATCTGGCCGGAGCCCTTGGGGTTCTCCCACACGACGCAGTAGTAGGCCACGAGCTGGGTGGCGACGTAGTTCATCATCAGGGTGAACAGGGTCTCGTTGGTGTTGTACTTCGCCTTGAACAGGGCCGGGATGCCCGCCCAGACGGCGCCGGCGAGGATGCTGGCGACGCACATGCAGGCGATGACGAGGGCGTTGGGCAGCTTGCCGGACAGGCGGATCATGCAGGCGGCCGCCGCGAGACAGCCGATCAGGGCCTGCCCCTCGCCGCCGAGGTTCCAGCAGCGCATGCGGAAGGCGGGGGTCACGGCCAGCGACACGCACAGCAGCATCGCGATGTTCTGCAGCAGCACCCAGAAGCGGCGGCTGGTGCCGAAGGAGCCCTCCCACATGGAGACGTAGACGGCGATCGGATCCTCGCCGGTGACGAGGGTGGTGATCAGTCCGCAGGCGAGCAGCGCCAGCAGCACCGCCCCGCCGCGGATCGCCCAGCTCTTGTACCAGGGCAGGGCGGCCCGCTTGGCCACGTGGAACAGGGGCGAGCGCTTCTTATTGTTCATGGGCGTTCCCTCCCAGCTTTGTCATCATCATGCCGACGTCACGCTTTTTCGCGCCGCGGCCGGGCACGATGCCCGAGACCCTGCCGCCGCAGAGCACCAGGATGCGGTCCGACAGCTCCAGCAGCACGTCCAGATCCTCGCCCACGTAGACCACGGCCACGCCGCGCATCTTCTGGGCGTTGATGGTGTCGTAGATCAGGTAGGAGGAGTTGATATCCAGGCCGCGTACGGCGTAGGCCGTCAGCAGCACCGAGGGGGCGTTGGCGATCTCGCGCCCGACGAGCACCTTCTGCACGTTGCCGCCGGAGAGGCGGCGCACCGGGGTCTCGACGCTGGGCGTGGAGATCTCGAGGAAATCGACCATCTCGTGCGCGAGCTTGTAGGGGTCCCTGCGGTTGGTGAACAGGCCCCTGCCGCTGCGGTAGGAGCGCAGCATCATGTTGTTGCCGAGGTCCATATTGCCCACGAGGCCCATGCCGAGCCTGTCCTCGGGCACGAAGGAGAGGGCGACGCCCAGCTCCTTGATGGCGAGCGGGTCCTTGCCGATCAGCTCCTCGCGCCGGCCGTCGTCCCCGATGTAGCTGATGGAGCCGGACTCCACCGGCTGCAGGCCCGCGATGGACTCGAGCAGCTCCTTCTGGCCGCTGCCGGAGATGCCCGCGATGCCCAGGATCTCGCCGGAACAGGCGGTGAAGCTGACGCGGTCGAGCTTGACGGTGCCCTCGATATCGCGCACGGTGAGGTCTTTGACCTCGATGCGGGGCTTCGGGTCCACGGGGTCGGGCCGCTTGATGTTCAGCGTGACCGCGTGGCCGACCATCATGTTGGTCATCTCCTGGGCGTTGGTCATCTTCGTGGGCATGTCGCCGATGAACTGGCCGTGGCGGAGGATGGCGACGCGGTCGGACAGGGCCTCGACCTCGTGCATCTTGTGGGTGATGATGACGATGGCCTTGCCGTCGTCGCGCATGTTGCGCAGCACGGCGAAGAGCTTGTCCGTCTCCTGCGGGGTCAAAACCGCGGTCGGCTCGTCGAGGATGAGGATGTCCGCCCCGCGGTAGAGCACCTTGACGATCTCCACGGTCTGCTTCTGGCTGACCGACATGTCGTAGATCTTCTGCTCGGGGTCGACCTCGAAGCCGTAGGCGCCGCAGATCTCGCGGATCCTCTTCGAGGCGGCCTTGAGGTCGAGCTTGCCCTCCAGACCGAGGACGATGTTCTCCGCCGCCGTGAGCACGTCCACGAGTTTGAAGTGCTGGTGGATCATGCCGATGCCGAGGTCGAAGGCGTCCTTCGGGGAGCGGATGACGACGGGCCTGCCGTCGATGGCGATCTCGCCCTCGTCCGGGAAGTAGATGCCCGAGAGCATGTTCATCAGCGTGGTCTTGCCGCTGCCGTTTTCACCCAGCAGGGCCAGGATCTCGCCCCGGTAGATATTGAGCCAGACCCTGTCGTTGGCCAGCACCGGCCCGAAGCGTTTGGTGATGTTCCGCATGGTCACTGCGGCGATCTTGTTGTCCATAGAATACTCCTTTGAGAAGTGTGGAGTTATGAGAGTGGAGTTTGGAGTTGCGGTATCTGCTTCGTGGATGATGAAATTGTGCGGAGCACACCTTAACTCCACTCTTCAAGATCCACACTCCAAGCTAATAAAAAAGCACTGCTGCCGGGGCCGTTTCGGTCGCTGCGGTCGCAGTGTCGGAAATGCCGTAAAGGAAAGCGCGGCTCTGCGTCGTCTGCGTTTTCCTTTGCGGCATTTTCTTCTCCCCGCTCCCCATAGAGGGGAGCGGGAAAAAGAGGATTCAAGATTACGCGTCGAGGTTGGTGATGCCGTCGATGTCGATGTCGAAGTAGGGGGCGCTGCGGAACTCGGACTCATGGAAGTAACCGTCGAAGATGACGTTGGTGTCGGGAGCGAAGTCGCCCATGTCGTCGACGTCAGCCATGTACTCGCCCAGCATCTTGCCGTCAACGGTCCAGGTGGCGGTGTCGAAGACCTGGATCTCACCGGCAGCCAGGAGCGCCTCGATATCGTCGAGCTTCTCGGCGGTGCCGGCAGCGGCGGCCTTCTCATTGATCTCGGTCAGCTTGACGGCGCCGTTGGCAATGGTGCCGGTCCAGTCGGCGGCGATCTCCTTGCCCTCGGCCACGCAGGTCATGGCGTACTCCATGTAGGGAGCCCAGTCGATGCGGGAGGCGACGATGAAGGTGTTGGGGCAGTCATTGGCGGCGGAGCCGTTGTAGAACACGAAGGGGATGCCGTTGGCCTCGCACTCGGTGGGAGCGCCCATGGAGTCGGCATGCTCGGAGAGCAGGACGCAGCCGTTGTAGATGAGCTTGATGGCGCCCTCTTTCTCAAGGGTGGGATCGTACCAGGAGTTGGTGAAGGTCACGTCCATGGTGGCAGAGGGGCAGATGTAGCGGACGCCGAGGAAGAAGGAGGTGTAGCCGGACTTCACTTCGGCATAGGGGAAGGCGCCGATGTAGCCGACCTTGGCCTGATCGGCGGTGATCTCGCCGGACTCGATCATCTCGTTGAGCTTCATGCCGGCGGCGATACCGCCGAGGAAGCGGCCTTCATAGATGGAGGCAAAGCCGTTGTGGTAGTTGGCAAGACCGGCGGTGTGAGCCTGGGTGCCGGTGGCGTGGCAGAACTGAACCTCGGGGTAGTCCTTGGCGACCTGCATCAGGAAGGACTCATGGCCGAAGGAGTCGGCAAAGATGAAGTTGCAGCCCTCGTCGATCAGCTCCTCGGCGGCGTCGGCGCACTCCTGGCCCTCGGGGATGTTGGTCTTGAAGATGTACTCAACGCCCAGCTTCTCGCAGGCTTCCTTGGCGGCGTTGATGAAGTTGAGGTCGTAGGTGGAGGTCTCGTCGTGCAGGAAAATGAAACCGGCCTTGACGGTGGTGGGCTCGTCCGCGGAGACGGCGGGGGCGGCGAGCGCGAAGATCATAGTCAGTGCGAGCAGCAGAGCAAAGATCTTTTTCATGTTGTTTCTCCTTATCAGAAAAGTTTATATCACCGGGCTCTGTACCCGTCGATATGTGGGGGAAAGCGACGCCGCCGCGAAAAACGCGGGCAAGGTCTTTCGCGGCAGCGTCAATGCGAAACAAAAAGGCATTGGCGCGGACGATCGGCGCCCGGTACCAATGCAATAATTCCAAAGGGTCGAAGGAATACTCCGCCCCTGTTGGGTACTTCGATAGTCCGGTCATTTACGGCGTCCGGGTAGAAACTTCAAATCCATATCATTTGCTATATATCGAGCAGATATTCACTTGTCCCTTGGATGGCTTAACAATAGCAGGCTTTGTTGAAAAAGTCAACTGTGACATATTGTAAGTTTTCGCCAGAACAGGAAAGGGGATTTTGGACACTTTGCATAAATACCAGTTTCTGGCATAAAAACCGCTGTCCCTTGCGCCGCAATCGTTTCAAGTTTTTTAAGCTAACTCATCCGAACTTGATGCCCGTGTCGTCCATCTCGACGATCCGGGCCAGGGATTCGACCCTCACGCCGGCCTCGCGCAGCTTGTCGCCGCCGCCCTGGAAGCGCTTCTCGATCGCCGCGCCCGCGCCGACGAGCGTTGCGCCCGCCTGCTCCACCAGGGCCTTGAGCCCGATCAGGGCGGCCCCCGTGGCGAGGAAGTCGTCGATCAGCAGTACCCGGTCCCCGGGGCCGAGGTAGGCCTTCGAGACGACGACGGTGTTGGTGTTGCCGTGGGTGAAGGAGGGCACCTCCGTCTGATAGAGGCTGTCGGAGAGGTTTTTCGTCTTGCTCTTCTTGGCGAAGACCACGGGGCAGCCGAACTCCAGGCCCACCAGGATCGCCATGGCGATGCCGGAGGCCTCGATCGTGAGGATTTTGTTGACCCCCTCGCCGTCAAACAGGCGCTTCCACTCCTTTGCAATCGCCTGCAGAAGCATGGGGTCCATCTGGTGGTTGAGAAAATTGTCGACCTTGAGGATGCCGCCCGGCAGCAGTCTGCCGTCGGCAAGGATACGCTGTTCCAGAAGCTCCATGGCTGTGTCCTCCGCCGTCTAAGAATAGCAAGTATATATCACAGCGGGCCGGACATTGCAAGGAAAGATTAACCGGGCGGTCGATTTTTGGTGATTTCTGCCTGTTTTTTGCCGGGCGCGCCGCCGCTTTCGCGCAAATGCCAAAAACCGGGGCTTGCCATTCGGCGGCTTTCCTTGTATAATATATAAACTTTCTAAGGCGTTTTTACGTTTTTCAATATAAGGAGGGGCTTTCCGCCATGGCAAAAAACAACAGACGGCGCTTCGGCGACCGCAAGGACGGACGTCTGATCCGGTCCCTGCCCGCCTACAGCAAGTTTGCGCCCTATATCATGCCCACCAGCAATGACGCCTGCAACCTCTATGACGAGAGCATGGAGATCACCGAGGTGGACCGCAGGCTGCGCAGGCTGCGCGTCGAGGGCTACAAGGGCATCGGCATGCTGCATTTTATCATCGCGGCCTATATCCGCATCATCTCCATGCTGCCCGGCGTCAACCGCTTTGTGGTAGGCCGCCGCATCTACGCCGCAAACGACATCTCCGTCGTTATGACCGTCAAGCGCTCCCTGTCCATCGACGCGTCCGAGACCTCGATCAAGGTGCACTTCTCCCCGACGGACACGATCTTCGACGTCTACCGCAAGCTCAATGAGAAGATCGACGAGGTCAAGGCCAGCGACGAGCACAACAACACCGAGGACGTGGCCGAGGCCATCTGCCGTCTGCCCCGCATCCTGCTCCGCTTTGCCGTTCTGGTCCTGCGCATCATGGACTACTTCGGCTGGCTGCCCGAGAGTCTGGTGGAGGCCAGCCCCTTCCACGGCTCCTTCATCGTGACGGACCTCGGCTCCCTGCGCATCAAGCCCGTGTTCCACCACATCTATAACTTCGGCACGCTGCCCGTCTTCATCGCCTTCGGGGCCAAGCACCACGTCTATGAGCTGGACCGCCACGGCAATATGGTCGACCGCAAGTACGTCGACGTCAAGTTCACTTTGGACGAGCGCACCGTCGACGGCCACTACTGGGCCCAGGCGTTCCAGGCCTGGCGCTACATCTTCCAGCATCCCGAGATCCTGGAGCAGCCCCCCACGAAGGTTGTGGAGGACATCTATTAAAAACCGGCGCGCCCCCGCCGAACGGCGGGGGCGCGCTTTTGACACACAGCTTGTTTATCATATGTGTTTTTCGTCAAAATGTCAATACCTGCGGGCCTGCAGATCGAATTTTTTAAGTAAGTTTGTATTGTTTAAACAAATTGTCTCCGTTCTTTTCGGGTACTATCCCATCTTGCAAAAGCGGCGGGGGTCTGCTATAGTATAGCCAGAAAGGGAGATCAAAACAATCCACTTTCCGCTAACCCCGGATCGAACATCGGAGCGATCAAACATGGGGGGCGCGCTGCAGGCCCAAAATATCAGGAGGACAACAGCCACCTTGTTCATCCCACATTCGGGAATATCGTAAA
>JAILNC010000094.1 GCA_024691985.1 Oscillospiraceae bacterium
ATGGTGGGATAGAGGTATTGATGAAATCAACGCTCTCATTCCACTGCTGACATGCAGCGACTTGGAAAAGGTCAGAATTGAATTGAAGAAACATCTTTCTTGATGCCTTTCAATTCTTCCCCTTTACCCGACGGTAGTAAGAACCCCTCAGTTTTACTACCATTTGACTACCATTGACGGCATTGACTTGCCGCATTTTGCCGTATTTTGCTTTATCCGTGACAGAGTCACATTTTATTAACAACTTTTTCTGCCCGGCAAATCGCGGCAAATCGGGGCAGAATACGGCTTTTCAGGAGGCTGATCGCATTTGACAAAGATACTTTTTGTGTGCCACGGCAACATCTGCCGTTCGCCGATGGCCGAGTTCGTTTTGAAGGATATGGTGACCCGCGCCGGGATCGCGGAGGAATTCGAGATCGCCTCCGCCGCCACCAGTGACGAGGAGCTGGGCAACCCCGTCTATCCCCCCGCCCGGCGCAAGCTTTCAGAGCATGGGATAGGCTGCGCGGGCAAGACCGCGCGCCGCATCCGGGAAGAGGATTATGTAAACCATGACCTTCTGCTCGGCTTCGACCGGGCCAACCTGCGCAATATGGAGCGCTGCTTCGGCGGCGACCCCGAGGGCAAGCTCCATCTGATGACGGAATACGTCGGGGAGCCGGACGAGATCATCGACGACCCCTGGTACACGCGGGATTTCGACCGTGCGTATGAGGATATCCATGTCTGCTGTCTGGGTCTGCTGAACACGCTGCATCCCGAGGTGACGCTGGACTTCACCGCCTGCCGCGAGCGCGCGGAGCTCTACGCCGTCATGGCCGACGCCATGCTGTGGGAGCCTTTTTACGGCCGCAATCTGGACGCGCTCTACGACATCGTGACGGGCATGCCGCATCTGGGCAAACGCTTCCGTGTTCTGCTCCCGGCCCCGGACGCCCCCTGCCGCGGCTATGCCGGGATCCTCGCGCAGGTGCTCAGCGACGCAGGCGCGGAGGTCTCGGTCGAGGGATAAAAAAACGGGAAGCGTCCCGCAGGAGCTTCCCGTTTTTGCGATTTCTGTTTCAAAACACCAGGCCGATGACGATGCCGCTCAGGGCGGAGAGCACATAGCTGATCGCGACGATGCGCAGGTTCTCGCGCAGGTCGGTATTGCTGCGAAACAGCACCAGCAGGCCGATGCCCGCGTTGGACAGCAGTCCCGCGAAGAGGCCGCCGAGGCCGACGATCCCGCTTAAATAGCTTTTCGTGATGATGACCGAGACCGAGCAGTTCGGGATCAGACCCAGCAGGGCCAGCAGCAGCTCGCCCACTACGGGGCGTGAAAAGAGCGTGGCGCTCAGACGTTCGGCCCCGGCCAGCTCCAGCAGCAGGTTCAGCACGAAGTTGACCGCGATGAGCATGACGGCGATCTTGAGCGTGTGCATCAGCGCCGCGTGCAGGGCGCTGCCCTCCTCGTCGTCGCACTCGCAGTGCTCGCGCTCGCAGAAGGAGTGGATGTCCTTCCCGCGTTTGAAGAAGCGTCCGGCGGCGAGATCGACCAGATAGCCCAGCGCGATGCCGAGCGCGGCCTTGCCCGCGACGATCTTCAGAATGCTCGCCGCGGCGATCCCCTTTTCATCCGTCATGGCCGAGAGCATCACCGGCAGCATCTCGTCCGAGGTTGCGAAGAAGACCGCCAGCATCGTGCCCGCCGTGATCGTGCCCGTGGAAAACAGCGTCGCCGCCGCGCCCGAGATGCCGCACTGCGGGATCACGCCCAGCAGGCCGCCGATCGCGGGGCCCGCCTTGCGGGAATAGGCGTGCAGGATCGACTCGTCCAGCCGCCGGCTGCGTTCGAGCAGCTCCATCAGCAGATAGGCGATGAACAGGATCGGGATGCTGAGCGCGCCGTCCTTGAGCGCATCCAGCGCGCAGTCGGCCAAAAGTTCCAACATGGGGTATGCCTCCGAGGTAGAATTGCCCCCGTATCATAATCGTTCCGTTCTCTTTTGTCAAGGCGCGGCCTCTGTGCCCCAAGCCGTCTTTTTCGGGAGGGTTTTATGAACATCTGCGTATTTGCCGCTTCCTCCGACGCGCCGGAGCGCGCCTACTTTGAAGCCGCGTATGAGCTCGGCGTGCTGCTCGCCCGGGGCGGGCACCGCCTCATTTTCGGCGGCGGCGCCACCGGACTGATGGGCGCCTGCGCCCGCGGCGCGCTGGAAAACGGCGGAGAGGCCCTCGGCGTCGCGCCGCGCTTTTTCGACGAGCCCGGCATACTGCTCAAGGAGGGCTGCTCGTTCTTCTTCACCGAGACCATGGCGCAGCGTAAAACGTACATGGCGCAGGAGGCCGGGGCCTTCATCGCCCTGCCGGGCGGGATCGGCACCTACGAGGAATTCTTTGAGGTCCTGACGCTCAAGCAGCTCGGACAGCACGACAAGCCCATGGCCATGCTCAACACGCTCGGCTATTACGACCCCTTCCAGGCCATGCTGCGCCGCACGGCGGAAAAGGGCTTCATGGGCAGCGGCATCCTCAGGCTCTACGCCCTGTGCGAAACGCCGGAGGAGGCGCTGGCCCACGTCACCGCCGGCTCGTCCGCCCCGCAGGCGCCCCGCGGCGTCGGCAGCTACGGCAAATAAGCTGGTTCAAAACCGCGTTTTCCATCGGAAAACGCGGTTTTTTCCTTTCCCCCTATTGAATTGGGCCGGAAGATTTGATAAGATTAATTATTAAAATAAAAAGAAAAAGTTGAACTGCCATGAAAAAGAAAGATTGGAGCATCCCCTATCGGGAGCCTGCCGTATCCCCGGCGCTTGCGGGGATGGGGCTCGCCCCGCTGCTCTGCCGCGTGCTCGCCCTGCGGGGCGTCGAGACCGAGGAGGCTGCGCGCTCCCTGCTCTACGGCGGGGAGGAGTGCCTGTACGACCCCATGCGCATCCTCGGCATGCGTCAGGCCAGCGCGCGCGTGCTGCGCGCCATCCGGGACAGGGAGGCCGTGGCCGTCTACGGCGACTACGATGTCGACGGCATCACCGCCACCTGTCTTGTCACGGACTGGCTGCGCGGCAAGGGTCTGACCTGCATCCCCTATATCCCCGACCGGAACGAGGAGGGTTACGGGCTCAACTGCTCGGCCCTCGATTCGCTGCGCGCGCAGGGCGTCACCCTCGTCATCACGGTCGACTGCGGCATCACCGCCGTGGAGGAGACGCAGTACGCCCGCTCGCTCGGCATCGACATGGTCATCACCGACCATCACGAGTGCTGCCCCGACGCGCTGCCCGACGCGGCCGCCGTCGTCGACTGCAAGCGCGGCGGCGACGACTACCCGAACAAGAATCTCGCGGGCGTGGGCGTCGCGCTCAAGCTCGTGTGCGCCTGTGAGGGCGAGGCTTCGGCCATGCTCGAGCGCTACGCCGACCTGGTCGCGATCGGCACCGTGGCGGACGTCATGCCCCTGACCGACGAAAACCGCTTCCTCGTGCGCCGCGGGCTGGAGCAGATCGCGCGCCGCCCCAGGCCGGGCATCGCCGCCATGCTGCGCGAGTCCGGTATCGACCCCGCGCGGCTCAGCGCCTCCGCCGTGGGCTTCTCGCTCGCGCCGAGGCTCAACGCCGCCGGGCGGCTCGGTCAGGCCGGGACCGCCGGGGAGCTTGTGCTCTGCCCGGACGAGAAGACCGCGGGCGAGCTTGCCCGCTCCCTGTGCGAGCTCAACCGTGACCGCCAGCGCATCGAAAACGAGATCTGGAAAGAGGCCAACGCCATGATGGCCGGGAAGCTGCCCGACGGGCCCATCGTGCTCGCGAGCGAACAGTGGCATCAGGGCGTCATCGGCATCGCCGCCTCCCGTCTGGCCGAGCAGTATTCCCTGCCCGCCATCATCGTCTGTCTCAACGGCGACGTGGGCAAGGGCTCCTGCCGCAGCTACGGCGGCTTCAACCTGTACGAAGCGCTCTCGGCCTGCTCCGAGCATCTGATCGGCTTTGGCGGGCACGCCCTCGCCGCGGGTCTGAACGTCCGGCGCGACAAGCTGGAGGATTTCCGCAAAGCGCTCGGGGAATACTATCGCAATAACCGTCCCGAGCCGACGCCCGAGGTCCAGTGCGATCTGCTCATCACGGACCCGGCGCTGCTCTCGCTGGAAAACGTCCGCTCGCTGGATCTGCTGGAGCCCTACGGCAACGCCAACCCCAAGCCCGTGCTCTGCGTGAGCGGCGTGCCCCTGGAGGCGCTGACCGAGGTGGGCGGCGGCCGCCACTGCCGCATGCGCATCCGGCTGGGCGGCAGCTCCTTTGAGTGCATTTTCTTCTCCCACAGCGCCGCCGAGGCCGGCGTGCGCGAGGGGGAGAAGATCGATATGGCCTTTACCCCGCAGGTCAACGAATACCGCGGGAGCGTCAGCGTGCAGCTCGTGGCAATGGCCGTGAGGCCCCACGACGGCAGCGGGCTGTGCGAGGCGATCCTCGCGGACGACCGCGGCGTGCTTCACGCCGCCGCGCCCTACTGTCCGGACCGCGCGGACTTCGTGCGGGTCTGGCGCTCCATGCCCGAGGGCTTCACTGTCGGCGCGGACACGGCGTCCGTGCTCGCCCAGTGCCCGAAGGGACTGGCGCCGGAGACCTTCTGTCTGTGCCTGATGGTGCTGCGGGAGGCCGGGCTGCTCGCGGGTGGGGACGGCGTCTTTTCCGCCAGCCCCTCCAGCATAGCCGGGAAGGCCGATCTGGAAGCCACCGAGCTGCTGCGTGCCCTGCGCAGCCTGCAATAAGTCTTCGAGTGCGCGCTTGAAGAGACGTAGTTCAGGAGTCTGCCATGGAAGAAACAAGATCTCTGGCCAGAATCACGGAGGACCCCGACGCGCAGTTTGAGGCCCTTGTCAAAAAAATTCAGGAGACGACCCGCTTCGACGTGGGCCGCGTCCGCGCCGCCTATGAGATGGCGCGCCTCGCCCACGCCGGACAGTTTCGGCGGGACGGCTCGCCCTATGTGACGCACTGCATCGCAGCGGCGGACATCAGCGTGGACATCGGTCTGGACGAGGACTCGATCATTGCCGCGCTGCTGCACGACGTCATCGAGGACACGAGCCTCACCCATGACGACATCGCCCGCCAGTTCGGCACCGCGGTGGCCGACATCGTCGAGGGCGTCACCAAGCTGACGCGCGTGCAGTATACCAGCAAGGAGGACGAGCAGGCCGAGAACCTGCGCAAGATGCTCATGGCCATGGCCAAGGACATCCGCGTCATCCTCATCAAGATCGCCGACCGCCTCCACAACATGCGCACCATGGCCTACCAGAGTCCCGAGAAGCAG
>JAILNC010000115.1 GCA_024691985.1 Oscillospiraceae bacterium
GGCTGATCGCCTGCGACAGCGTGGGCGGGCGGGGCCTGCTGCCCCTGCTGCGGCCCGACCGGGCGGAGCTCGGCGGACGGGAAAAGCCCGGCGTGCTGGCCGCGATCTCTCCCGCGGCAAAGGGAGACGGATTCGAAGGGATATTTTGAAAGGAGAAACCATGCTGTGTAAGCCCCAGATCGTGCTGCTGCGCGAGCAGCTGCTGTCCATCCTCGGCATCGCGCCGCCGCCGGTTTTTTACATCGGCGGCAGCGACACCCTGCCGCCGCCCCTGGAGAGAGAGGACGAGGAGACGGCGATCCGCGCGCTCGACGTCGGCGATGACGCCGCGCGCAGGCTCCTCATCGAGCACAACCTGCGTCTGGTGGTCTTCATCGCGCGGCGCTTCGAGAACACCGGCATCAATATCGAGGATTTGATCTCCATCGGCACGATCGGGCTGATCAAGGCGGTCAACACCTTCAACTCCTCCAAGAACATCAAGCTTGCGACCTATGCCAGCCGCTGCATCGAAAACGAGATCCTCATGTACCTGCGCAAGGCGGGCTCCCAGCGCACGGAGCTGAGCATCGACGAGCCGCTCAACACCGACTGGGACGGCAACGAGCTGCTGCTTTCCGACATCCTCGGCACCGACGAGGATGAGGTCTGCCGCCCGCTCGAGGACGACGCGGAAAAGCGGGTGTTGCTGGAGGCGGTCGAGCGCCTGGAGGGGCGCGAGCGCGAGATCATCCGCCTGCGCTTCGGCCTCGCGGGCAGCCGGGAGTACACGCAGAAGGAGGTGGCCGACCTGCTGGGCATCTCCCAGAGCTACATCAGCCGCCTTGAAAAGCGGATCCTGACGCGCCTGAGGCGGGAGATGCTGAAGCTGCTGCAGGTGTGAGGAAACGGGCCGCCGAGGGCGTCGGCCCCTGCGGCGCCGGGGTCCTCCACGTCGTGATTGACAAGTCGCCACGGCTTTGGCTATAATAGAGGCACGAGAATCGTCCCAAAATTTTACATACAGGAGGCACTCTCATGGTCAAAGTCGATCTCTCGGGCGCGAAGCCCTTCTTTACCGCAGCGGGTCCCGACTATGCGGCCGCGGCCGCGGCTTACAAAACCTTCGCGGAGAAGACCGGCCTCGGCGCGGACTTCACCGGCTGGGAGGGGATGCCCCAGCGCATCAAGGACACGGAGCTGGACGCCATCGTCGCCGCGGCTGAGAAGATCCGCAGCCGCTCGCAGGCCCTTGTCGCGATCGGCATCGGCGGCTCCTACCTCGGCGCGAAGGGCGCGATCGAGCTTCTCAAGCCCAATCCCGGCCCCGGCGACCCCAAGGTCTTCTTCATGGGCAACACTCTGTCCGTCGACGCCATCAACGACACCATCGCGGCCCTCGGCGACATGGACTTCGACGTCAACGTCATCTCCAAGTCCGGCACCACGCTCGAGCCCGCGGTCTCCTTCCGCATCTTCCGCGAGCTGCTGATCAAAAAATACGGCGACAAGGCCGACGACCACATCTTCGCCACCACCGACGCCCGGCGCGGCGTGCTCAAGGGTCTGGCCGACAAGAACGGCTGGACGAGCTTCGTGGTCCCCGACGACGTGGGCGGCCGCTTCAGCGTCCTGTCCGCCGTGGGCCTGCTGCCGATGGCCGTGGCCGGCATCGACGTGCGCCGGGTCATCGACGCCGCGATCGCGGAGTTCAAGGCCCTCGACGTCGGCGGGCCGGAGAACCCCGCCTGGCAGTACGCCGCCGCGCGCCAGCACCTCTACGGCAAGGGCTACACCGTGGAGATCCTCGGCTGCTACGAGCCGAGCTTCCGCTTCATGGCCGAGTGGTGGAAGCAGCTCTACGGCGAGAGCGAAGGCAAGGACCATAAGGGCATCTTCCCCGCCAGCGTGGAGTTCACCGCCGACCTGCACTCGATGGGCCAGTACATCCAGCAGGGCCCCCGCATGCTGATGGAGTCCATCGTCCGCTTCACCGAGAGCCGCACCAGCTTCCCCTTCCCCGTGGAAGAGGAGGACGCCGACGGTCTGAACTATCTCGCGGGCCGCGACCTCAGCGAGATCTGCCGCGTGGCGGCCGACGCCGTGCGCGAGGCCCACGTCTCCGGCGGCGTGCCGAACATCGTCATCGAGATCCCGAAGCGCGACGAGGAGGGCTTCGCCGCGATGGTCTGCTTCTTCGAGCTGGCCTGCTCCATCTCGGGCTACATGTCCCAGGTCAACCCCTTCGACCAGCCCGGCGTGGAGGCCTACAAGAAGAACATGTTCCGCATGCTCGGCAAGCCGGGCGCTAAATAAAAAGACATCCGGGCGCTGATCGCGCCCGGATATCTTTTTAATATTTCGGCAAGGACCGGCGGCCCTTGCCGTTTTTTTGCACCCCGCTGCGCGCACTCGCTTGCGGGGGACGCTCGCACACTTGCGGGGCGAGAAGAGTTTTCTCCGACGTACACGCCGCCGGAGAAAACGATTTGTATTATTTCGCTGCGCGAAAAGGAAGCAGGGCTTACTTGCCCATGTTCATCTGCTTGGCGACCTCGGCGGCGAAGTCCTCTTCCTTCTTCTCGATGCCCTCGCCCTTGACGAAGTGGACGGCGTCGACAAACTTCACGCTGCCGCCGAGCTTCTTGGCGGCGTCGTTGATGTAGCCTTCGACGGAGCCCTCAAAGAGGTCGGAGCGGACGAAGACCTGCTGCAGCAGGCAGTTCTCCTTGAAGAAGGCGTTGAGCTTGCCGGCGGCGGCCTTCTCCTTGATCGCCTGGGGCTTGGCGG
>JAILNC010000003.1 GCA_024691985.1 Oscillospiraceae bacterium
CGGCGTCGTTGATGTAGCCTTCGACGGAGCCCTCAAAGAGGTCGGAGCGGACGAAGACCTGCTGCAGCAGGCAGTTCTCCTTGAAGAAGGCGTTGAGCTTGCCGGCGGCGGCCTTCTCCTTGATCGCCTGGGGCTTGGCGGCCATCTTGGGGTCGTTGTCCATCAGGGCGACCTGGACCTCGCGCTCGTGGTCGATGTCGGCCTGGGGCACAAGGCTCTTGTCCCAGTACTTGGGATTCATGGCCGCGATCTGCATGGCGACGTTCTTGCCGATCTCGGTGGCGTCGCAGCCCTCGACCTTGAGGTTCACCAGCACCGCGCGGGCGCCGCCGGCGTGGACGTAGGCCACGTTGGTGGGCTCGGCGAAGCGGGCGAAGCGGCGGATCTGCAGGTTCTCGCCGATGGACATGACCTTCTCGGGGAGGGTCTGGGCGACGGTCAGCTCGCTGCCGGGGTACTTGCATTCGAGCAGGGCGGCCACATCGGCGGGATTGTCGTTGAGGACGACCTTGCAGATGTCCTTCACGAACTGCTTGAACAGATCGCTCTTGGCGCAGAAGTCGGTCTCGCAGTTGACCTCGACGATGGCGCCGACGCCGCACTCGGGGCAGACGCGGGCGAACGCCATGCCCTCGGCCGCGATGCGGCCGGCCTTCTTCGCGGCCTTGGCGAGGCCCTTCTCACGCAGCCAGTCGACTGCCTTGTCCATATCGCCGTCGGTGGCCTGGAGCGCCTTCTTGCAGTCCATCATGCCGACGTTGGTCATCTCGCGGAGCGTTTTGACATCCTGAGCGGTAAAAGCCATAGTATTAATCCTCCTGTAAAAATGTTAGAGAAGGGGCGTGGATTCACGCCCCTGAAAGTTTCTTATTCCTCGGCGGCCTCGGCGGGGGCGGCTTCCTCGACAGGGGCGTCGGCGCCCTGGCGGCCCTCCTGCACGGCGTTGGCCATGGTGGCGGAGATGAGGCGGATGGCGCGGATCGCGTCGTCGTTGGCGGGGATCACGTAGTCGACCTCGTCGGGGTCGCAGTTGGTGTCGACGATGGCGACGATGGGGATGTGCAGCTTGCGGGCCTCGGCGATGGCGTTGTGCTCCTTGCGGGGGTCGACGACGAAGAGCGCGCCGGGCAGCTTCTTCATGTCCTTCACGCCGCCGAGATACTTCTCGAGCTTCTCCATCTCGCCCAGGTGCTTCATGACTTCCTTCTTGGGCAGCATGTCGAAGGTGCCGTCCTCCTGCATCTTCTTGAGCTGGGCCAGACGGTCCACGCGGGTGCGCATGGTCTTGAAGTTGGTGAGCATGCCGCCGAGCCAGCGGGCGTTGACGTAGTACATGCCGACGCGGGAGGCCTCCTCCTTGACGGCGTCGGTCGCCTGCTTCTTGGTGCCGACGAAGAGGATGGTCTGGTCGTTGGCCGCGAGATCGCGCACGAAGTTGTAGGCTTCCTCCAGCTTTTTGACCGTCTTCTGCAGGTCGATGATGTAGATGCCGTTGCGCTCACAGTAAATGTACTCGGCCATCTTGGGGTTCCAGCGGCGGGTCTGGTGACCGAAGTGGACACCGGCTTCCAGCAGCTGCTTCATGGATACGACTGCCATTGTTTTGATGTTCTCCTTTACTTTTTTGTTTTTCCCTCCGGACGCATCAGCCCCTCTGCCAAGCCCGAGGGCCACATGGGGAGAGTCCGCGTCCGTGCGAAATGCCTTGATATAATAGCAGAAGCGCCGCGCTTTTGCAAGGGGTTTTTAAAGTTTTTTGGGCGGTTCGAAAGCCTGATTCTGTCATCCTGAGGTCCGGTGCGCACACTGGCCGAAGGATCTGAAACCGTACCGCATGGAAGTCTTACGATTCTTCGCTTCGCTCAGAATGACAGGCATACGGAACACGCCCCGCAGCGCCGCCCGCATTGACTTTCCTACCGCCGGATGGTAAAATAAGCACAGCCAAAACTCCGGTAAAAATCTTACAAACAGGAAGTGATCGCGAATGAAACTGACACCCGAGCAGGAGGCTCTGCTGGGTGGGGAACAGGGCGAGACCATGGCCAAGGTCGTCAAGACGCTCGTCATGTACGGCGACGCCTTCGGCGCGGAGCGCATGGTCCCGGTCACCAGCAAGTGCGGGCACACGGTGATCTCCTTCGGCCTCAAGGCGATCCAGCCGGTCTACGATCTGTATGACCAGCTCATCGACGCGGGGCTGTGCTCCGGCCAGAAGTTCACCGCCGACCCCCGCCCGATCGACCCGAAGGTCCCCTCCAGCCTTCTCGAGGACATCGTCTTCAAGAAGATCATGTACACGCATCAGGACAAGTACGAGGAGCAGCTCAAGAAGCTCGGCATCCTCGGCGACGACGACTACACCTGCACCTGCTATCTCGATCAGGTCGGCAACAAGCCCGAGAAGGGCGACGTGCTGAGCTGGGCCGAGTCCTCGGCGGTGGTCTACGCAAACTCCGTGCTCGGCGCACGCTGCAACCGCAACTCCGGCATCATCGAACTCATGGGCTCCGTGGCCGGCTTCGTGCCCGAGTTCGGCCTGCTGACCGACGAGGGGCGCATGGCCTCCTGGGTGGTCGAGGTCCGCTGTGAGAAAAAGCCCGAGGCGCAGCTTCTCGGCTCCGCCATCGGCATGAAGGTCATGGAGGACGTGCCCTATGTCCGCGGTCTGGACAAATGGCTCGGCACGGAGCTGACCGACGAGGCCTGCTCGTACCTCAAGGACTTCGGCGCGGCGACGGCCTCGAACGGCGCGGTGGGGCTCTACCACATCGAGAACCTCACGCCCGAGGCCAAGGAGCTGGGTACGAAGCTCATCAAGAAGGACGCGCAGGTCTACGTCATCGACGACGCGGAGCTCGAGCGCATCAAGGAGAGCTACCCCGTCATCTGGAAGGACCCGAACGCCAAGCCCGAGCTCTGCTTCGTCGGCTGCCCGCACATGAGCGTCAGGCAGATGGAGGACTGGTGCGAGGCCATCGGCGAGCGCCTGCGCCGCAACGGGCTGGACAAGGTCTCCGTGCCCACGGTCTTCACGGCCTCTCCCGCCGTGCTGCGCGAGGTCGAGAAGGGCGTCACCGCCGCGAAGCTGCGCAGCTACGGCGTCGTGCTCAGCTATATCTGCCCGCTGATGTACATGAACAATCCCCTGTGCAAGAAGAAGGCCGTCATCACCAGCTCCAACAAGCTGCGCACTTACACCAGCGCGCGCTACTGCACCGAGAGCGAGATCCTGGACGTCATCACCTCGAAAGGAGGGTCCTTATGAAGCAGTTCAAGGGCCGCGTCATCGTCCCCGGCACCTGCACGGCGGAGGCTCTGGTCTCAAGAGGCGGCTTCAACACCCTCGCGAGCTTCCAGATGGCCCTCATGTTCGGCGACAAGCAGGTCAAGTGCGGCGACCAGAACAACGCGGACATCTACAAAAAGCCCATGCTCGGCAAGGCCCTGTGCCTGCCCATGACCATCGGCTCCACCACCGGCGGGATGGTCCTCTACACCGCCTGCGCCGTCGGCAAGCAGCCCGCCTGCATGCTCTTCTCCCTGCCCATCGACTCGCTGGCGGCCTCCGGCGCCATCCTCGGCGACGTGTGGACCGACGCCTCCATGCCCGTCGTGGACATGCTGGGCGAGGAGTTTTTGGAGACCGTGCAGACCGGCATGACCGTCACGGTCGGCGAGGACGGCGTCGTCACCGTCGAGGACGCCGCGGAATAAAACCAGTTGAAACATGCAAGGCCAGGAGATGCGGTTTCCCCGCCGGTCCTGGCCTTTTGTTTCGTATTATTCGTTATATTTCTTTTCCAGAAACGCTGTGACCTCTTCCAGAAACAGCGCCGCATCCGAGACAAGCTTCTTTGTGTCCGCAACCGAGCATATGTAGAAATCCTCATAATCGCTGCGATTGCGGATGATGGAGGCCATGAAGATGATCTTGCTCAATTCCCGGGAGAGCAGCTTGGTCTTCAAATACCGCTCCGAAAAGCGGGAGATCACGCCGGAATGCTTTTTGTAATCCTCCCCGGTCAGCGCCAGCACGGCGCGCATGGCATGAAAAATACAGTAATACGCGCGATTGTTCGCGGAAGCGTAATCCTTGGCGTCCAGATCCCGGCGAGCGGTTTTGAGCATTTCGCCCGCACGCTCCAGCCGATATTTCGACAGGGCGATCTCTCCGGCGTCAGGCATTGTAACGCACCCCTTCCCGCACGATGTTCCTGTAAAGCGGCAGGAATCCGGCGTTTTCCTGGAAATAGCGGCGGTTTTCCACGATAGGCGAAACCATCACGCCGCGGCTTAAAAGCAGATCGGCCGCCACGCTGCTGATCTCCCAGGTCTTTTCCGAAATATCCTGGCGGGAGGAATCCACCAACACCATCACGTCGATATCCGAGTCGGGGTCCGCCTCTCCGCGGGCATAGGAGCCAAACAGAATGGCTTCCATGGAGCCCTGCGGGAACAGCGGCTTTAAGCCGGAACAAAGCTGATTGATAATTGCGTTTACTTCCTGCTGGCTGCGCATATCGGCCACTCCTTTCCGTGTTTCTAAGGGTATTGTACCATGGTCAAAGGGAAAAAACAACGGGTTTGTTGGTAGTAAAAAAGCAAGTGTGCATCGGTGCAAATAAGGTTTTTTATTGCTTTAATAAAGGCAACTCCGTTATTACATTAAGTACCATTTTTTGCTTTTTCCTATCAGGACACCCTGCTTTGTTCCCGGCTTTACTTTTTTTACAGAGTAGTATAGACTATATTTGAATATTCTTTAAGATCGGCAGGCTGCGACATGAAAGAAATAAACCAACAATTGCTCATCGCATGTACAGAAGAATTAAGCGGCCGTTATAAGTATGAAAGAATTGAAAGCCTCTTAAAGCAAGGCGCTGAGCCTATGGGAATAATAAAAGGGGAATACGACGAACTTAACAATCTATACGGTGAAGTCGTTGAATATCACTCACTTTATTATTTCGAGTATGATCGACTATTTGAGATTACAAAGCTTTTCTGCCGTTATGGAATGGATATTTCAAAACCATCAATACCCTATGATAACGCAAATATTCTAAATCCTGTTTGGAGTTTCACGATCCTTATGGATGATGGAGCTTTGCCAATCCTTAAGTATCTCCTTGACAGGGGCCTCGATATTGAATCTGCCCGCGCCTGTTGGTATCATGCGGTGGAATACTGGTTTTTTGGTAATGGCGAAATGGAACGTGAAGATAGGCGCAAACAAGTCCTGTCTGATTTGCGAAAAATCATGCTGATAGCATCATATCCTCATATCCTGGAAAACGATGAGTTCTTGCAAGAAACCATTTGGCTTCCTGACAACTCGTATGACGTCAAGAAATTTCGAGATTGGAGCAAGTTCACAATAAATGTGGATTCTTCTCGATGCGGCCCGGTACCCTATGTATGCAAATCGGTTTTTACATTTTCTGAAATAGAATCAGGAAATGCTGTTTGGAAGCTGGGGTTTGGATTGACACCATATGATAATTAATCACCCCCCTTCTGTCGATAATATACGGGATCATCTACGCACATAAGACTTTGAAACAGAACGCTGTTTTGCCTATTGTGGTATTATCTTAACTTGCTCACCCCTCGCTGTACTTCTTTTCGATCACCTTCCCGGTCATAGCTGCCGTCCATTTCTGGCTTAACGCGGTGGTTCCGAAGCATTTCTTTCACCCAAAGCCCCGGATCGTCCTGATCCAGGGCTTTATTACGGTCTGCTGTACGGCAACCCATATTCCCCTGACCGGTACACAGACCACTGTGAAACGGATTGCCGCGGCGTGCAACATTTCCTTGAAAAGCGGGAGATTTCAAGATATAATTGTAAAATAGCGAAGTATTATCGAAAGGGGGCGGACGCGTTGTTTGTGATCCTGCTGGCGCTGTTTTTGATCTTCGCCGGGAAGCTGACGGTCGTGAACCTGCTGCTCGGCGCGGCGGTGTCCGGCCTCGTCACGCTCTTCTGCGCGCGCTTCATGGGCTATAACAGCCGCCGCTTCTATCGCGGCCTGCGGGAGACCCCGGACACGCTGCGCTATATCGCGCTGCTGCTCAAAGAGATGGTGCGCGAGGGCTTTCTCGTCATCGGCTGGATCTGGCGCAGAAAGGCGCCGGAGCCCACGCTGGTGCGCTTTCACAGCACCCTCGACCGGGAGGATCTGCGCGTGCTGGTCGCAAACTCCATCACCCTCACCCCCGGCACCTACACCGTAAAGCTCGAGGGCCGGGAGTACGCCGTGCACGCCCTCGACGACAGCTTCCAGCCCGGCATCGAGTACAGCGCCTTCTTCCGGATGGCGAAGAAACTGGAGGAGCACTGATGGAAGACAAGCTTCTCACCGGGGCGCTGGTTTTTCTCGCGCTGCTGATGCTCGCCCTGATGCCGCGCGTGCTCAAGGGCCCGCGCTTTACCGACCGCATCGTGGCGGTCAACGCCATCAACACGATGATCACCGCGTCCATCTGCATCCTGTCCCGCCGTCTGCGGGCCGCGTATCTGCTGGACATGGCGCTGCTTTACGCCCTGCTCGGCTTCACGGCGAACGTGCTGCTCACCCGGCTGCTCGCCGCCGACAGAAAGGAGAAGAAGAAATGATACGACTGTGTCTCGCGGCGCTCTTTCTCGCGCTGGGACTCTTCGCCTTCCTCTCCGAGGTCGTGGGCTTCTACCGCTTCCGCTATGTGATGAGCCGCATGCACGCCGCCGCCGTGGGCGACACGCTGGGCATCGGCTCTGTCGTGATCGCCGTCGCCATCCTCACCGGCGGCTGGGCGGTGCTCAAGCTTGTACTTATTCTTCTGCTGCTGTTTCTCACGGGGCCCGCGCTGACGCATCTGATCGCCGAGGCGGAGTTCCGCACGCATCCGGCCTTCGGCAAGGAATACCGGGAGGAGGACAGACGATGACCGCTGTCGAATGCATCCTGCTCCTGCTGCTGCTCGTCACGGGCGTCACGGCCCCGCTGCAGAAGCACCCGCTGATCATGGTCATCACCTTCACGCTCTTCGGCCTCGTGCTGAGCGTGCTGTGGATGCTGCTGCAGGCTCCGGATCTCGCCATCACGGAGGCCGCCGTCGGCACGGGCGTGACGGGCGTGCTGTTCTATCTCACGCTGCGCCGCATCCGCCGGATGCAGGGAACGGAGGACGACGAATGAGTTCTCTGCGCAAATGGCTCGACGGGGAGGACGCCTACCCGCTCCGGGCGGAGTGGACGGCGCCGCCGTCGAAAAAGAAAAGAACGCGCAAAACGCGCGCGGACGACCGCAGGCAGCTCGAGGGCTTTCTGCGCGTCTACGCGGTCTGCGCCGTCGTGCTCTGCATCGGTTTGATATTGTGTCTCGTGCTCGGCGCGCTGCGCCTGCCCGCCTTCGCCTCCCCCGGCAATCCCACCGACAACGAGGTGGTGCGCCGCTATGTCGGCTCGGCCGAGGCGGAGACCGGCGCGGAGAACGTCGTCGCCGGGATGATTTTGAACTACCGCGGCTTCGACACCTTCGGCGAGAGCTGCGTGCTCTTTGTCGCGCTCTGCTGCGTGGAGCTGCTGCTCTGGGCGACGAAGCCCGCCTTACGCGAGGAGGCCGCCGCGAGCCGGAAGGAGGCGCCGCGCGACGCGATCCTCGCGCGCGTGTGCACGCTGGCGGTGCCCTGCGTGCTGGTCTACGGCCTGTGCATCCTCTTCAACGGGCACCTCTCGCCGGGCGGCGGCTTCTCGGGCGGCGCGGTGCTGGGCGCGGCGCTGATCCTCTTTGCCGTGGCTTTCGGGGGGGAGCGCGTACGGCGCTTCTTCACGCAGCGCGTGTTCGACGCGGTGCGTATCTCCGGATTGCTGCTCTACGCCGTGCTCTTCGGGGTATACGTCTACCTCGGCGCGAACGGGATCGAGAGCGGTCTGGCCCGCGTCCTCGTGCAGATCATCGACGTCGCCGTCGGGCTCGTGGTCATGAGCACGATGTACGGCTTCTACGCCTTCTACACGAAAGGAGAGCTGTGATGCTGAGTCTGCTGGTCGAAAACCGCTACGCCGTCACCGCCTCCGTCCTGTTCGCGGTCGGCTTCCTGCACGTTCTGCTGCACCCCGATCTGATCAAGAAGGTTCTGGCCTTCAACATCATGGACTCCTCGGTCTTCCTGCTGCTGGCCAGCCGCGGCATGATCGCCGCGCGCACCGCCGCGATCCTCACCGACGGCGGGGCCGACCCCTCCCGCTACGTCAACCCCATCCCGGCCGGGCTGGTGCTGACAGGCATCGTGGTCTCGGTCAGCGTGTCCGCCTTTTCGCTGGCGCTGATCCAGCGCCTCTACGGCGCCTACGGCACCACGGACATGCGGAAGATCCTCGAAGAGATGAAAAAGAGGGGGGAGTGAGCGTCTTGCCCTTTGTCCGGAATCTCCCCTATCTGTGCATCTTTCTGTGCATGCTCTCCGCGATCCTGCTCTCCCTCGGGCCGAAAGCGAAGTTCGCGTATTGGACGGCGGTCTGCGTCAGCGCCGTGTGCGCCGCGGCCTCGCTGCTCTTCCTCGTGCACATCGCGAAGAGCGACACGGCCTTCGCCTTCACGATGGGCAAATTCCCCGCCCCCTTCGGCAACGAGATCAAGGGCGGGCCCCTGCAGGGCCTGTTCGCTACGGTCTTTTCGCTGGTGATGTGCCTGTGCCTGCTCGGCGGGAAGACGGAGCTGTTCGAGGATGTGGACGAGAAGAAGATGGGTCTCGCCTGCGTGATGCTGTGCATGGTGCTGGCGAGCCTGCTGGTGCTCAGCTACACCAACGACATCTTCACCGGCTACGTCTTCGTCGAGATCGGCACCGTCGCCGCCTGCGCGCTTGTGATGCTCAAGGACTCGGGCCCCACGCTGGCCGCGACCGTGCGCTATCTGTTTTTAAGCCTGCTGGGCTCGGGGATGTTCCTCTTCGGCGTCGTGCTGCTCTACGCCCTGACGGGGCATCTGCTCATGCCCCAGCTCACGGCGGCGGTCGCCGCCCTCGCGGGGGACAGTGCGCAGCGTCCGCTGCTCGCCCTCAGCCTCGGTCTGATGACGGCGGGCCTCGGCGTCAAGAGCGCCATGTTCCCCTTCCACCGCTGGCTGCCCGACGCCCACTCCAGCGCCACCACCACTTCCAGCGCGGTGCTGTCCGGCCTCGTGGTCAAGGGCTACGCGGTGCTGCTGGTGCTGCTGTACGTCCGGGTGTTCACGCTCGACACCGTACGTTCCTTACGCGTGAACGACGCCGTGTTCATCCTCGGCTTTGCCGGGATGATCCTAGGCTCCGTGCGCGCCATATACGAGACCCATATCAAGCGCATGCTGGCCTGGTCCACCGTGGCCCAGCTCGGCTACGTGTTCATGGGCTTCGGCCTCGGCACCGCGGAGGGCGTGGCCGCGGCCTGCTTCCAGATTTTGATCCACGCCTTTGCCAAGCCCCTGCTCTTCGTCTCGGCCGGGCGGCTGTCCGCCGTGTCGGGGCACGAAAAGCAGCTGTCCGCCCTGCGCGGCTCGGCCTGGCGCGCGCCGCTGGCCGGACTCGGCTTCGGCGTCGGGGCGCTGAGCATGGTGGGCATCCCGCTCTTCGGCGGCTTCGCGGCCAAGACGGGCCTCGGCCTCGGCGCGCTCGACGGCGGGATGAAGGTCGCCGCCGCCCTGGGCGGGCTGGCCCTGTCCTCGGTGCTCAACGCCCTGTACTACCTGCCCGCGCTCATCAATCTCTGGAGCGAGCGCCCGGCGGAAGCGGCGCGCCCCGCGCGCGACCGCTGCTGCACGCTCTCCGTCCTGCTGCTCGCGGCCGGGGTCCTCGCGCTCGGCCTCTGCTTCAAACCGGTCATGGACCTGATCGTCCGCGGCCTTGAATTGCTCTGAAAGGAGAATACATATGCTGCTTCTCTTTGCCGCTTTGATCCCCCTGCTCGGCGCGATCTGGGCCTTCCGGGACAAGGACGTGAAACGCGTGCACCGCGTGACCGCCGCCTGCGTGATCGCGGGGGCGCTGCTCGCCTCCGCAGCGGCGCTGACCGGGGCGGAGGACTTCACCCTCCTCAGGCTGAGCGACACGCTCACCCTGCGCTTCGGGGTGGACGGGCTGAGCGTCTTCTTCATCCTGCTCGTCTCGCTGATCTGGTGCGTGGTGCAGTTCCACGCCTTCGGCTACATGAAGCACGAGGGGGCGGAGGGGCAGTTCTTCGGCTTCTACATGCTCACCTACGGCACGCTGATCCTGCTGGCCTCGGCGCGCAACGCCGTGACGCTGTACATGTGCTTTGAGTTCATGACGCTCTGCTCCATGCCGATGGTGCTGCACAACGGGACCGAGAGCTCCCGCGCCGCGGCCTTCAAGTACCTGGGCTATTCCACCCTCGGCGCGCTGCTGGCGCTGATGGGCTTCTTCCTGCTGGCCGCGGCGGGCAATTCCCTGGAATTCGTGCCGGGCGGCGCGAAGCTCGCCGGGAACCCGAAGACCGTTTTGATCGCGGCCTTCCTCTGCGTCTTCGGCTTCGGCGCGAAGGCGGGTCTCGTCCCGCTGCAGATGTGGCTGACCGAGGCCCACCCCGTCGCCCCCTCTCCCGCGAGCGCGGTGCTGTCGGGCCTGATCACCAAGGGCGGCGTCATCGCCATCCTGCGCACGGTGTTCTGGCTCTTCGGGGCGGAGCTGCTGAAGGGGACCTGGGTCCAGACCGCGATCCAGATCCTCGCCATCGTCACGATCTTCACGGGCTCGATGCTGGCCCTGGGCGAGAAGCTTCTGAAAAAGCGCCTGGCCTACTCCACGGTCTCGAACGTGTCCTACGTGCTCTTCGGCCTGTTCAGCTTCACGGCGGCGGGCTTTGCCGGGGCCTTTCTGCAGGTGCTGGCCCACGCCTTGGCCAAGGACGCGCTCTTCCTCTGCGCGGGCAATGTGATCTTCGCCACCGGCCATACGAAGGTCGCCGAGCTCAAGGGCGTCGGGCGGCGCATGCCCGTCACGATGCTGTGCTTCACCGCCGCCGCGCTCTCGCTGATCGGCATCCCGCCGCTGGCGGGCTTCACGGCGAAGTGGTATCTCGCCGTCGGCGCGCTGGAGGCCGGCGCCGCGATCAACACCGTCGGCGTCGTGATGCTGATGGTCTCGGCTTTCCTGACCGCCTTCTACCTGCTGCCCATCGTGGCGGACGCCTTCTTCCCCGGCCGCGACTACGTCGCCGAGGAGCCCTGCGAGGTCGCGCTGACCATGCGCGTGCCGGTCATCGTCTTCGCGGTGCTGACGGCGCTGGTCGGCATGTTCCCCGCGCGCATCCTGGACTTCCTCTCCGCCCTGTCCGGCGGCCTGCTCTGAGAAAAGGCCATGCGGAGTCTGACGCTGTTGAGCGTCCTGTTCCCGATACTCGCGGGAACGGCGCTGCTGATCTGGCGGCCGGGGGACGACCGGCTGCGCAATCGCTATGCCCTCGCCGCGGTTTTCGCAGGCGGGGCGCTGGTGCTTGCGGCGGCGCTGTGCTCTTTCCGCTTCGGGGCGGACGCCGCGGCCTTCCGGGTGGGGGCGCTCAGCCGCCATCTCGTGATCGCCTTCCGGCCCGACGGCCCGGGGCTTGTCTTCGGGGCGATCCTCGGCGTGCTCTGGCCCGCGACCACGGTCTACTCCCTTTCCTACATGGAGCATGAGGAGCGGAAAAACCTGTTCTACGGCTTCTTCATCCTCTCCTTCGGCGTGGTGGTGGGCATCGCCTACAGCGCCAACTTCTTCACGCTCTACCTCTGCTACGAGTTCATGACCCTCTCCACGCTCCCGCTCGTGATGCACGGGATGGACGGCGCGGCCCGCCACGCGGGCAGGCTCTACGTCCTCTACTCCGCGACGGGCGCGGCGCTGATCTTCATCTGCATCGTGGTCTTCTGCCGCTATACGGACTCGCTGGACTTCGCGCTCGGCGGCATCCTGGACCCGGCCCTGATCAAGGGGCACGAGGGGATGCTGCGCACCGTGTTCGTGCTGGCCTTCTTCGGCTTTGGCGTCAAGGCCGCGCTCTTCCCCTTCTACCGCTGGCTGCCCGCGGCCTCCGTCGCGCCGACGCCGGTCACGGCCCTGCTGCACGCGGTGGCGGTGGTCAAGTCCGGCGCCTTCGCCGTGATGCGCCTTGTGTACTTCGGCTTCGGCTGCGCGCTGCTGCGCGGCACCTGGGCGCAGGACGCCGCGCTGGCGGCGGCCTCCTTCACCATCATCTTCGGCAGCGCCATGGCCCTGCGCACCCCGCACCTCAAGCGCCGCCTCGCCTATTCGACGGTGGCGAACCTCTCCTACATCCTGCTGGCCTTCGCCTCGATGGACGCGCAGGGGATGCAGGCGGGATTGCTGCACATGGTCTACCACGCGCTGTGCAAGATCACGCTCTTCTTCTGCGCGGGCGCGATGCTGCACCACAACCGCTTCGAATATGTCTACGAGCTCGAGGGGCTCGGCAGGCGCATGCCCCTGACCTGCGCGGCCTTCACGGTCTCGGGCGTCGCCCTGATCGGCATCCCGCCCTTCGGCAACTTCCTCAGCAAGTGGCTGACGGCCGCGGCCGCCGCGGCCAGCGGCGGCTGGGCGGGGCATTTCGGCCCGGCGGCGCTGGTCTTCTCTGCCGTGATGACGGCGCTGTACATGCTCGGCGTCGTCGTGCGCATGTTCTTCCCGCTGCGTACTGCCCCGGCCCTGCCGGAGGACACGCGTGAGGCCGACCGCCTCATGACCGGGACGCTGATCTTCCTGTGCGCCCTGCTGCTCGCGCTCTCGCTGCTGTCCGCCCCGCTGTCGGCCTGGATCGGAGGGATGACATGATCCCATTGCTGCTTGTTTTTCTGCCGATGCTTGCCGCCGCGGCGGCCTACCCGCTCGGGCAGCGCGAGGGGCGGGGCATCAACGCCCTGCTCTGCGCCGCCTCGGGCCTTGAGCTGCTGCTGGCCCTGAGCCTGCTCTTCATTCCCGCCGCCGCCGAGGCCCCGGGGATCTGCGGGACCGGCCTGCATCTGACGGGCGGGAGCCTGCGCAGCGTGATGTGCGTGCTCGCGGGCTTCATGTGGCTGATGACCGCGCTGGCCAGTCCCGAGTATTTCGCCGGGGCGCGCTGCAACGCGCGCTACTTCGCTTTCTATTTCTGGACGCTCGGCGCGCTGATGGGCGTGTTCCTCGCCGCCGATCTGCTGACGCTGCTGATCTTCTTTGAGATCATGTCCTTCACCTCCTACGTCTGGGTCGTGCAGAACGAGACCCCCGAGGCCATCCGCGCCTCCGAGACCTATCTGTTCATCGCGGTCGTCGGGGGGTTGACGATGCTGACGGGGCTGTTCCTGCTCTACAACGCCTGCGGCACGCTGGAGCTTTCCGCCCTGCCCGAGGCCGCGGCGGGCCTGTCGGTCCCGCTGCGCTTCACCGTCGGCGTGTGCCTGCTGGTCGGCTTCGGCGCGAAGGCGGGCATGTTCCCGCTGCACATCTGGCTGCCCAAGGCCCACCCCGTCGCCCCGGCCCCGGCCAGCGCCCTGCTGTCCGGCATCCTGACCAAGAGCGGCGTCTTCGGCGTCATTGCCGTCACCTGCAGCCTTTTCAGCGGCGCGGAGGCGGCGGACTGGGGCAGGCTCCTGCTCGTGCCCGCTGTCATCACGATGTTCCTCGGCGCGTTTCTGGCGGTCTTCTCCGTCGATCTCAAGCGCACGCTGGCCTGCTCGTCCATGAGTCAGATCGGCTTCATCCTCACGGGCGTGTCCATGGGCGCGCTGCTCGGCGGGCACGGGGCCATCGCCGGGTGCGGCACGGTGCTGCACATGCTCAACCACTCGCTGATCAAGCTCACGCTCTTCGTGGCGGCGGGCGTGGTGTACTTCAACGTCCACTCCCTCGACCTCAACGACGTGCGCGGCTTCGGGCGCGACAAGCCCATGCTGAAGCTGGCCTTCCTCTCGGGGGCCTGCTCCATCGCGGGCATCCCGGGCTTCGGCGGCTACATCAGCAAGACCCTCCTGCACGAGAGCATCGTCGAGTACGCCGAGCACCTCGCCGAGCACGGCGGCAACGCCCTGCCCTACCATATCGTCGAATGGATCTTCCTGCTCTCGGGCGGGCTGACCCTGGCCTATATGACAAGGCTGTTCTACATCCTCTTTATCGCGCCGAAGCCGGAGCACCAGCATCAGAAGCACGGGGCCTATATGTCTCCCGGCACGGCCTCGGTGCTGGTCGTCGGCGGTCTGCTCATGCCCCTGCTCGGCTCCACGGCCCACCTGACGATGGACCGCATCGCGGCGTACGCCCTGCCCTTTATGCGCATGCACCCGATGGAGCACGCGGTGCACTATTTCTCGCTTACAAACCTCAAGGGCGCGGCAATCTCCATCACGATCGGCACGCTGGTGTTCCTGCTCGTCGGGATGAAGGCGCTGACCGTGCGCAAAAACGGTGCGGAGCGCTACCGCAGCGTCTGGCCCAAGAAGCTCGATCTCGAGGATCTGGTCTACCGGCCCCTGCTGCGCCTGCTCTCCCGCGTCGGGCACTTCTTCGCGCGCCTGATCGAGCTGCCCGGCGACCGTCTGGTCAACGGTCCCGGGATGAAATGGGTGCTGGGGCTCGGCCGCGGCCTCGCCAGACTCATCGAGCTGCCCGGCCGCTGGCTCGTCAACGGGCAGGGGCTCCGGCGCGTGGTCGGCCTCGGCAATGCGCTGGCGCGGCTCATCGAGCTGCCGGGCGAGTTCCTGGTCAACGGCCGCGGCCTGCGGGGGATGATCGACCTCGGCACGGCCCTCGCCCGCGCCGCCGAGACCCTGGGCTCCATGCTGCTGTTCACCCCGCTCAACCTCATCTTCTTCCGCGCCGAGCGCTCGTTCGCGGCGCCGGAGGACGATGAATTTTCCCGCTATACGACGCGCTCCGAGCGCGGACGCGTGGACCGGAGCTTCGCCGCCGACCTGCTGTGCGCGGGTCTCGGCGCGGCGGCCGTGCTGCTGTTCGTGACGCTCGCTCATTGAAGGTATCTATGAAGAAATCTGTTGCCGCGGGGACCCTGTTCCTGCTCATCCTGCTGCTCGCCCTCGCCCTCTGCCATGCGGCGTTGACGGCCCCGTCCCGGACCGCGTCCGAGGTCGAAGCCGAGTCCGCGCCCACCGAGGCGCCCGCGCCCGCCGTGTCCGGCAGCGCCCTTGTCATCAGCGAGCTCATGGCCTCGAACAAGGCCTCCGTGCCTATAGACGGCGGCTGCCCCGACTGGGTGGAGCTGTACAATCCCGGCGATCAGACCGAGACGCTGGACGGCTGCCTCCTCCGCTGCGGGAAGAAATCGATGGCGCTGTCCGGGACGCTCGCGCCGGGCGGCTATGCGCTGATCCCCTGCGTGGAGCTCACGCTGCCCAAGGAGGGCGCGGAGCTGTGCCTGCTCGAGGGAAACGGCGCGCTCGTCGACAGCGTGTCCTACGGGGACGCCCCCGCGGATCAGAGCCTCGTGCGCACGGAGGACGGCGCCCTCGCCGTCTGCCGTTGGCCGAGTCCCGGACAGGAGAACACGGCCGCGGGCTACGCCGCCTTTCAGGAGACGCTCAAAGGCGGCGAGCTGGTGCTGTACGAGGTCATGGTCTGCAACGACCGCTTCCCCGGTGCCGACGGCGAATACCGCGACTGGGTCGAGCTGAAAAACGTCTCCGGCGAAACGCTCTCGCTGGCGGACTATCATCTGGCCGAGAAGCGCTCCGAATGGGGGCTCGGCGCGCTGCCCGGCTTCACGCTCGAGCCGGGAGAGAGCGTGGTTTTGTACAGCGAGACGGAGGACGGCTTCTCCTTCCGCCTGTCCGCTCAGGAGGAGACGCTGCTGCTCTTCAGGGACGACGGCTCGCTCTGCGACGCGGTGTGCCTGCACGATCTCCCGCTCGGCGCGAGCATGGGCCGCATGGACGGCCGCGGCGGCTTCTTCTACTTCGCCGAGCCCAGCCCCGGCGCGGAGAACGCCGGCGGCGTGCGGCGCACGGCCGCGCGGCCCGTGTCCGCGGAGCCCGGCGGCGTCTTTGACGGCGCGGAGAGCGTGAGCGTCACGCTCTCGGGCGAGGGGGAGATCCGCTACACCCTCGACGGGAGTCTGCCGACGGAGGACTCCGCGCTCTATACCGGGCCTCTCACGTTTGAGGAGACCGGCGTCCTGCGCGCCGTGTGCTTCGCGCCCGACGCCCTGCCGAGCCGCTCGCTCGATCTGAGCTTCATCCTGGGCGAGGGGCACACGCTGCCCGTGGTCAGCGTCATCGCCGCGCCGGACGCCCTATTCGGCAAAAGCGCCGGCATCTACGCCAATCCCCAGGAGGACCGGGAGATCCCGGCTTCCGCCGTCCTCTTCGCCGACGAGCGCGGCTTTGAGCCCATCGAATGCGGCCTGAAGATCCACGGGGCCACCTCCCGTCTCGCGCAGGACAAGAAGTCCTTCAAGCTCTGCTTCCGCGGGCGCTACGGCGGGGAGCTCGCCTGCGACCTGTTTGAAAACGGGGTCACGGAATTTGACTCGATCCTGCTGCGCGCGGCGCAGGAGAGCAGCATCTCCACCCAGATCCGCGACATCCTCATGCACGTGCTGGCCAAGGAGTGCAGCCCGGATCTCTCCGTCCAGGATTACCGCTACTGCGTGCTGTACCTCAACGGCGAATACTGGGGGCTCTACGCCCTGCGGGAGGCCCACTCCGCCGCCCACTTTGCCCGCCACTTCGGCTATGACCCCGAGCGCGTCAGCATGACCCAGGGCGGCTGGCCCGACGACGACGCCTCCCGCGCCCTGCTCAGAGAGATCCTCGACGGCAATCTGCGGGACGAGGAGGTCTACGCCCGCATCTGTGAGCGGCTGGATGTGGAGAGCGTCATCGCCTGGTCCATCATCGAGTCCTTCAGCGGCAACATCGACATCAATCCTCCCAACATGCGCTACTACCGCTCCGAGGAGGACGGGGTGCTGCACTATGCGCTGGTCGATCTCGACCTCGGCCTGTTCACCTTCGGCAGCGCGGACCTGTCCATGCACACGGGCTACGTCTACAGCGACGTCATCCGATATCTGCTCAACAACGAGAGCTTCCGCGCGCTGTATGTGCAGCGCCTGTCAGAGTTTCTCCACGGTCCGCTCTCGGACGAGCATTACCTCGCGGAGGCCCACCGTCTGGCGGACGAGATCCGGCCCGAGACGGAGCGCGACTACCTCCGCTGGGGGGAGCGGCCCGTCTATTGGGAGAACGAGATGGAGACCTATATCTACTCCTTCGTCAACTGGCCCGGGGGGCACGACGTCCTCTTCGCCCGCTCGGCGCGCAGCCCGCTGCACATCAGTACGGAGGAATGGGACAGCCTCTTTGCGGACCTCTCCCGCTGAAAAAAGCCCGGTCACTCCGGACCGGCAAGAAACAGAAAGGAGATACTGCGTTGTACATCAAGACAGAACAGACCGATGTCCTCAACTGGAAGCTGTCCTTCTCCGGCAGGCTCGACCTGGACGGCGCCGGGGCCGCGCGCGCGGCCCTTGCGGCCATCCCGGACAAAGCGGAGAAGATCGACATAGACTGCGGAGAGCTGGCGTACGCCTCCCTCGCCGGACTGCGCGAGCTGCTGATCCTGCGGCGGCGCTTCCCGGAGGCGGCGCTGCGCCTCGAAAACGTCCGCCCCCGGGTGCTGGAGGCGCTCGAGACCGCCGGCTTCCGGGACTTCTTCGAGATCACCCGCGCGCAGGAGCGGCCCTCCTACACGCGGCAGAGCTTTCGGGATTTCCTGGCCCAAAAGCGCTGCGAAGCGGGGGACCGCGTCGCCGTCGTCAGCGAGGTGGGCAGCCACACCTGGCGCGAGATCGATGCCTGCGCGGAGCGCATCGCGGCGGATCTGGCGAAGCTGGGCGTCCGGCGCGGCACGCATGTCGCCGTCTGCGGCAGGAACAGCATCAACTGGATCTACACCTTCTTCGCCGTCCAGAAGCTCGGCGCGGTGGCGACGCTCATCAACCCGGGGCTGACGCCCGCCGAGATCGCGGCTGTCGCCGACGGCGGGGGCGCGGCGCTGCTCTGCTACGGTGAGATCGCGGAGATGAAGGACGAGGCCGCCTTCCTCAAACGCATCACGCAGGCGTCGCACGGCGCGCTGAGCAGCTTTTACTCCTTCCGCAGCGCCGTGGATTTCCGCCTCCGGACAGCCGAGCCCGTCTGTCTTCCCGCCGAGCCGGTCGAGGCCGACGACCCCGCCGTCATGATCTTCACCTCCGGCTATACCGGCACCCCGAAGGGCGTGCTGCTCTCATCCTACGGCGTCCTCAACGCCTCCCGCGGCAGCGCCGGCAACCAGCGTCTGACGGCCGAGGACAGGATCTGTCTGATCCTGCCGATGTTCCACATCTTCGGTCTGGTCGCGGGTCTCGTCGCCGGGGCCTGCGCAAACGCGCGGCTCTATATCCCGAAGGATATCCGCACCGACACAATCCTGGAGCTCATCAGCCGCGAGCGCTGCACCGTTTTCCATTCCGTGCCCGCGATGCTCGTCGCCCTTATCAACAACAGGCGCTTCGCCCCCGAAAAGCTGGCGAGTCTGCGCTGCACCATCATCTCCGCCACCGCGGCGACGCCCGCGCAGATGGCGCGCTTCCAGGCCGCGATGCCGGCCAACCACTTCCTCTCCTCCTACGGTCTGAGCGAGATGGCCCCCGTCAGCATCACCGAGTACGAGGACACGGACGAGCATGTCATGCTGACCGTCGGCAAGCCCTGGCCGGATATCGAGCTGAAGATCGTCGACCGCGAGACCGGGGCGGCGCTTCCAACCGGCGCGGACGGCGAGATCCTGGTCCGCGGCTTCAGCCTCATGGGCGGCTACTACCGCCTCGCTCTGTCCGACCAGGCCATCGACGCGGACGGCTGGCTCCACACCGGGGACCGCGGCTATCTGGACGCGGAGGGCTACCTGCGCCTGCTGGGGCGCTACAAGGAGCTCATCATCCGCGGCGGGGAGAACGTCATGCCCGGTGAGATCGAGTGCGCCCTCGCGGAGCTGGACTGCGTGGCGAACGTCAAGGTCATCGGCGTGCCGAGCGATTTCTTCGGCGAGGAGGTCTGCGCCTGCGTCGTGTGCAGGCCCGGCGCCTCCTTCGACGAGGCCGCGGCGCGCGCGGCGCTCTCCGCCCGCCTGGCGCGCTACAAGGTCCCCTCCTTCTTCCTGGTGTACGGGGAGCTGCCGCTTCTCGGCAGCGGCAAGATCGACCTCGCGGCGCTCAAGAAGGACGCGGTCGAACGTATCCGGCGCATGCAGTGAGAAACGCAGCGCGCCGCACATCATAAAACGCAAAGGGAGCGTCGAGATTGAAAGAACTCAAGCGCTTTTTCCGTGAAAGATACGAGTGGATCCTGCCGGTATGCCACTACCTTCTCTCCTTTCTGTGGCTGAAAAAGATCTTCATATTCTCCGAAGATCCGGAATTTCTGGCGAAAGTGGTTCCGACCGCCCGAGACGAAGCCGTCATATCCTTTGACGCAGAGCTGCGCCTGGTCTTTGTCCTGTCAAGCCTTTGTTCTTTTTTGATCATCCTGGGGCTCTGGAGGCTGATCTTTTTCGCGGCCAAAAGGACCGTATCGAAGAGCGATCGGATCGTGCTGGGCTGTATCCTGCTCGTGGGGCTGCTTTTCGGCCTTGTGCTGTACCCCTCCTTTTTCGGCTGGGAGTATGACAACTACTCCAATTTTCTTATGGCGCGGAGATTCATCCCCACCTATTGGCACGGCATGTATACGGGCGTGCTCTATGCCGGCTGTCTGGCGGTGCTCCCGCACCCCATCGCGCTGTTCCTGTTTCAGTGGCTGTCCTTCTGGGCTGTGGTGAGCTATCTCTATCTGGGGATCGGGCGTCTGTACGGAAACGGCATCCGGAAATATCTGGTTTTGCTGCTGTTTCTTCTGCCGGAGTCCTATTATGTGACCTACAATCCCTACAGGAACAACATGTATACCATCCTGGTCCTGTTTTACTTTTCCTATCTCTATTTCAGCGCGAAACGCGCAGACGGGATCGCGGGGCTCAAGGAGATTCTGTTCTTTTCTCTGCTGACTTCGTTTGTGATGGTCTGGCGCAGCGAAGGGATACTGCTCGGCCTCGGCGGGATCGTCGTCTATTTGTTCTTTGTCCTCGAGCTTCCGCAGAAAAAGCATGTGAAGCCCGCCGCTGTGCTCCTTGTCGCCGCGTCTGTTTTCTTTCTTGTTTTTTCCCGCATCCAGGCGCTGGGTGAGAAGAAGTACTATGGCCGGGACTATATGATCATCAATACGACGAACATCCTCGGCAACATCCTGAATTGCCCCTGGGCCGATCTGTCCTATGCCGGGGCCGAGGATGATCTGCGTGCGATCGACGCGATCGTGCCCACGGAGATCGTTCGGGCCTGCGGGGCGGAGGGATATCGCAGCTATAACTGGACGAACGGCAGAACGGATTATAATCAGACCCTGGCCCCGGACAGTCAGGCGGCCGCCTATATGTCGGCATACTGCCGCATTGTTCTGCACAATCTCGATCTGTTCTTCGGGACGCAGACCAACCATTTCTTCCAGGCCCTCCAGCTGCCGGCGAATCACCCGACCTATCCCTATGAGGGTGACCTGCGGATCAGCCTGGCCTTCCTCGAAGATTTTCCGCTGAGAGTCGGCCGGGAAGAGCTGCGGGAAACGTGGTTTACCTCCAGATGGGAAAACAACGAAAAAAGGATCATGCTCGTCAATCTTGCGGCGGGCCTGATCGGCCTGTGGCGGGGGCTGGTGGAGCAGTCCGGGCTCAATCGCCTGATGCACACGGCCGCGCTGCTTCTTCCGGCGATCCTGTTCCTTCTTGAACTGCTGCGGGTGATCGACGGAAAAAAACGCTTCCGGGATTCCGCGGCGTATATGCTCTCCTTCCTTGTCATTCTGGGGGAGTGCGGCGCGATCCTGCTGGTCATGCCGGAAGGACGCCCTGCGTATCTCTATCCGATGCTGTATGCCGCCTATCTCATGATTTTCCTGTGTTTTGCCGAGCGTCCGGTACCTGAGAAAAGCCGGTAATACTATTCCGGGCACAGACGCTCTGCACCAAACGAAAACGCCTGCACCTTTCGGTGCAGGCGTTTCAGACTGTAGACAAAGTCCGATTTTGCTTGTCATTGCGAACCAGTCCGCAGACTGGTGTGGCAATCCGTATTCCCCTAAAGCCGCATGAATACTCAGCTTTCACCGGAGAACGGATTCCCACGCCAGTGTTGCGACACTGGCTCGGAATGACGTGCGAGGGGTTTGTCTACACATTGAAACGCCTGCACCTTTCGGTGCAGGCGTTTCATCGTTTCATCGGATAGGTTCAGAAGGGGATCTCATCGCCGTCGGGGCCGAGGTCGAACTCCAGCAGCTCCCCGCACTGGGGGCACTGGATGGAGCCCTTCTCCAGCGTCTCCTCGTCGAAGCTGATCTCCTCCCCGCAGACAGGGCAGACGGCGTCGTAGACCACGCCGTCGTATTCAGCGTCGTCCTCTTCCTCATCGTCTTCTTCGTCCTCGTCCTCATCGTCGAGCTGCTCCAGATCGCAGCACAGCTCCTCCAGATAGTTCAGCTCGCCGGTCAGCTCGTCCAGCGCGTCGTCAAGGCGCGCGTCGCGCTCGTGAAGATCCTCGATCTCGTGCGCCATGTCCGCCAGCAGCTCGTTGAGCGCGGCCCAGAGCCGCCCCTCCTTCGACTGCGCGTCCATGCCCAGACCGTCGGCCAGGCCTTTGAGATACGCCGCTCTTTCCACAAGATTCATAAGAAACCTCCGATGCCGCAAAGGGCCGGTTTACGCTCTGGACAGATACTCGCCGGTGCGGGTGTCGATCCTGATCTTCTCGCCGCGCTCGATAAAGAGCGGGACCTTGATCTCGGCGCCGGTCTCGACCGTGGCGGGCTTGGTCGCGTTGGTGGCGGTGTTGCCCGCGAAGCCCGGGTCGGTCTCGGTGACCTCGAGCTCGACGAAGAACGGGGGCTCGACATTGAAGACCTTGCCCTTGTAGGAGTAGATCGTGCACTCCATATTCTCCTTGACGAACTTGAAGTTGTCGTTCAGGACGGAGGCGTTGACGGGCTCCTGGTCATAGGTCTCGGGATTCATGAAGTAGTAGAGATCGCCGTCGTTGTACAGGTACTCCATGGTGACGCGGTCGACGGTGGCGTTCTCGAACTTCGCGGTGGGGTTGAAGGAAGTTTCGGTCACGGCGCCGGTGATGACGTTCTTCATCTTGGTGCGGACAAAGGCCGCGCCCTTGCCGGGCTTGACGTGCTGAAACTCGACGACCTGCATGACCTGGCCGTCCATCTCAAAGGTAACGCCGTTTCTGAAATCGCCTGCAGTA
>JAILNC010000012.1 GCA_024691985.1 Oscillospiraceae bacterium
AGACGGCGGGGACGATGTCGAAAGGCGCGGCCGCGCCGAGGGCGGCGCGCAGGGAACCCGCCTGCGCCGGAAAAAGCTGGACGGAGGCGGTGTTGAGCACCACGAGCATACACAGCTCATCCCGCCCGCCGAGGCGCTTGAGGCCCCTGGCCGCCCGGATGCCCGCGGGCGTGGCCGCGTTGCCGAGGCCCAGCAGATTGGCGCTGAGATTTTCCGACAGCGCGGAGATCGTCTCCGCGTCCCCGGCGCCCCGCGGGAAGAGCCTGCGCAGCACCGGGGCGAGCAGGCGCGAGAGCCGGCGCGACGCCCCGGCGCGCTCTAAAAGCTCCGTCACGCCGCTGAACAGGCACAGCCCGCCCGCGAGCTGGATCGCAAACGGCAGCGCGGCCTGCGCCCCCTCCAACAGGGCGCGCCCCGCTTCCGCCTCCCGCCCGAGCGCGGCGGCGGAGAGCAGGGACAGGGCGTAGAGCAGGATCAGCGCAGCACTCATTCGGCGGCCTCCACTTCTGTTTTGTATTTGCTATGATAAAAGAACAAACTATGAACAATTCAAAGTTCCTGTCAACTGACACTTGATTTTTTTCGGGAATAATGATATAAGATGGTATAAATATTTAGCATTTTAGGAACTTTTTCCATTAAATGTAATTTCTTTTGACAGATATGCGCGCACAAAAGCCGGCTTGAAAGGACTGATACAATTTGAAATCCACCGGTATCGTACGCAGAGTTGATGAGTTGGGCCGGATCGTTCTTCCCATCGAGATGCGCCGGACGCTGAACATCGGCGAGAAGGATTCACTGGAAATCTATGTGGACGGTGACAGCATTATTCTCCGGAAGTATCAGGCGGCCTGCGTCTTTTGCGAGAGCACGAAGAAAATCGTCAGCTATCGCGGCAAGAACGTCTGCCCGGACTGCATCGCAAAGCTGAAGGAACTGTATTGAATCGGGAATGAAAGAGGACTGTGAAGCAATTTCACAGTCCTTTTTATTTTGCAGATAAACCCCCGAATATGTCATCCTGAGCGGAGCATTCTGACGCGCGGGAAGCGCGAGACATACCAAGCTTGTCTGCGGAGTCGAAGGATCTGAAACGTTCGGTTTTCCGGGCTGTAAGATCCCTCGGCTGCGCTCGGGATGACAAAGACCTTCGGCCCGGCAGACGATACCGGCAGTTTTTTATCTGTGGTATATCCTTCTGACTTCCGCGCTCTCCGTGCCGTCGCTCTCCCGCAGCAGCAGCGGCGGCTCGATCGTCAGGCCCGGTCTGCCGCCGCGCCGTCCCTCGACCAGGACGAGACTCGGCGCGCTCTCCGCCCGGGGGCAGACGAGGCGCAGGCGCTTCGGCTCGACGCCGCAGGCCGTGAGCGCGCAGAAAAGCTCGCTCAGACGCTCCGGCTTGTGGACCAGGCAGACGCTCCCGCCCGTGCGGCAGAGGTACGCCGCCGCCGCTGCCACATCCGCGAGCGTGCAGGAAAGCTCGCCCCGGGCCGCGGCTCGATCCGCGTCGGCGCTCACCCCGCCGCTGCCGGCGGGGTAGTAGGGGGGATTGGCGACGACGAGGTCAAAGGAGCCCGCCTGAAAGAGCGCCCGGTACTCGCGCAGGTCGCCGCACACGATGTCGCAGCGCGCGGAGAAGCCGTTTCTCTCCATGTTCCCGCGCGTAAGCTCCGCCGCCGCGGGCACGAGCTCGAGCCCGGTCATGTGCAGGTTCGCGGCGCGCGCGAGCAGGAGCAGGGCGATCGCGCCCGAGCCGCAGCCGAGGTCGATCCCGCGCCGCCGACCCTCCGCGCGTACGAAATCGGCCAGCAGCACGCTGTCCGTCCCCAGGCGGAAGTGCGCCGCCTGCCGGAACATCGGCCCCTCGGGCCAGAGCTGTTCAAAGTCAGACATTGGAAACACCTCAGATATAGAAAAAGAAGGGCGATCATATCGCCCCTCTTTTTCTTTCGTGTTCGGATTACTCCTGAACGATGGCCTCAGCAGGGCACTGGGCAGCGCAGGCGCCGCACTCCAGGCACTTGCTCTGGTCGATCTCGTAGTGCAGATCGCCCATGTCAATGGCCTCGGCAGGGCACTGGGCAGCGCAGGAGCCGCAGGACAGGCACTCGTCGGTGATAACAAAAGCCATGATGATACCTCCGTATGTAGTTTGACCTCTCTGGTCTTGGACTCATTGTAACACAACCTTCCTAAAAATCAATTACAAATCTATGAAAATGTTGTTATTTTCAAAAGCTTTTGGCGATACTCTCCCCAGAACCGAAAGAAGCAACGCACAGCGCCCCGTTTCGTCCGTTTCGGCGCTGTCGCGGGTGGATAATGCCCAGGGGAGGGTTGACCTATCAAAAGCAACGAGAAGTTTACACAGCGCGCGGAGCTCGCCATCGAGAGCGCCCGCAGCGAGGCCGGGGAGCTGGGGCACAGCAGCATCGGCACGGAGCATCTGCTGCTCGGCATCCTGGCCGAGCGCGAGGGCCTCGGCGCGCACATCCTGCGCGCGCATGGGCTCGAGCGGGAGCAGCTGCGCCGTCTGATCGCCCATGAGCAGGGCCTGGGCAGCCCTGGCGTCCCGGTGTCGGGCCTGACGCCCCGCGCCCGCAGTGTGCTCGAGCGCGCCGCCCGGGAGGCGGCGGCCCTGCGCTGCCCCGGCATCGGGACGGAGCACCTGCTGCTGGGCATTCTGCGCGACCCCGACTGCGGCGCGATGCGGGTCCTGGCGGCGTCGGGGGCCGACGCGAACGGCCTCTACACCGAGATCATGGCCGTCTTCGGCAACCCGGACTCCCGCGGCAGGACGCAGACGGGCGCGCTGCGCGCCCCGGTCCGGCACACAGAGACCCGCATCCTCGACCAGTACAGCCGGGATCTGACGGAGCTGGCGGCCGCGGGGACGATCGACCCGGTCGTCGGGCGCGAGGCCGAGATCGGCCGCACCGTCCAGATCCTCGCGCGGCGCAGTAAGAACAACCCCGTCCTCGTGGGCGAGCCGGGCGTCGGCAAGACCGCCGTGGCCGAAGGGCTGGCGGTGCTGGTGGCCAGCGGACAGGCCCCCGGCGAGCTCGGGCGCAAGCGCATCGTCTCGCTGGACATCCCGGCCCTGCTCGCTGGGACCAAGTACCGCGGCGACTTTGAGGACCGCGTCAAGTCCGTGCTGCGCGACGTGCGCCGCGCGGGGGACATCATCCTCTTCATCGACGAGCTGCACACCATCGTCGGGGCGGGCAGCGCCGAGGGCGCGATCGACGCGGCGAACATCCTCAAGCCCGCGCTGGGCCGGGGCGAGGTGCAGATCATCGGCGCCACCACGCCCGAGGAATACCGCCGCCACATCGAGAAGGACGCCGCGCTCGAGCGCCGCTTCCAGCCGGTGCGGGTGGCCGAGCCGGACAGCGCGCAGGCCCTGCGGATGCTGCGCTCTCTGCGCCCGGCGCTCGAGCGGCATCACCGCGTCACGCTGACGGACGAGGCGCTGGAGGCGGCCTGCACGCTGTCCGTACGCTATCTCAGCGACCGCTTCCTGCCGGACAAGGCCATCGACCTCGTGGACGAGGCCGCGGCGGCGGTGCACGTCGCGGGCGGGCGGACGGCGGCGCGCGAGGACGTGGCCCGGGTTCTCTCCGACTGGACGGGCATCCCCGTGACGGACCTGACGAAAAGCGAGAGCGAGCGTCTGGCGGGGCTCGAGGAACGGCTTCGCCGGCGCGTGATCGGCCAGGACGAGGCCGTGTCGGCGGTGGCCTCCGCGATCCGGAGGGGGCGCGTCGGGCTCAAGGACCCCGCGCGGCCGGTGGGCTCCTTCCTCTTCTGCGGGCCGACGGGCGTCGGCAAGACCGAGCTCTGCCGCGCCCTGGCCGAGGCGGTCTACGGCAGCGCGGACGCCATGCTCCGCTTCGACATGTCCGAGTATATGGAAAAGCACTCGGTCAGCCGCCTGATCGGCTCGCCCCCGGGCTATGTGGGCTACGAGGACGGCGGCCAGCTCACCGAGAAGGTGCGCCGCCGCCCCTGGTCGGTGCTGCTCTTCGACGAGATCGAGAAGGCCCACGAGGATGTGTGGAGCATCCTGCTGCAGATCATGGACGACGGGCGGCTCACGGACTCGACGGGGCGGCGGGTGGACTTTTCGAACACCGTGGTGGTGATGACCTCCAACGTCGGGGCCAAGGCCATCACCGACAGCCGCGTGCCGCTGGGCTTCGCCTCCGGCGCGCCGGGCGGGGACGAGACCATGCGCGAGGCGGTGCGCGCCGAGCTGCGCCGCACCTTCCGGCCGGAATTTCTCAACCGCGTGGACGAGACCGTCGTCTTCCGCCGCCTCGACGCGGACGATCTGCTCAAAATCACCGAGGGCCTGCTCAAGCAGGTCGAAGAGCGTTTCGAGGCTCTGGGCCTGCGCCTGCTCGTCCCGGAGGAGACGGCGCGGCGGCTGGCCGCGCTGGGCCGCAGCGGCGACTACGGCGCGCGTCCGCTGAAACGGGTCATCCGGCGCGAGATCACCGACCGCGGGGCGCAGCTCCTGCTCGACGGCAGCGTCAGCCCCGGCGACACGCTCCGCGCCGTCTGCGCGGGCGACGGGATACGGCTCGTAAAGGCGGAATGAAAACAGACCCCCTGCTGAAAAGAGCAGGGGGTCTGTTCCGTCAGTAGTTCTTGACACTGTTTTGAAGTAGCTGTAGAATATTATAACAGAGTACGCAGAATCGTTTTATACTCTTTGAGGACATATGCCCATGAAAGAAATCGACGATCGCGGCCCGGAATTTGCCCTGCTCAGCGAGCCGGTCAAAGGCGGGAAGCATCATAAAAAATTAGGGGCTGTCGGGGTCCCCGCGCTGCTGAGTCCGCTCCTGGCCGTCGCCGCGGCGGGCTTGATCACGCTGGCGCTCATAGCCGACAGCGGCATCGGCGGAAGCGGCGGGTACGGCGGCGGCTACGGCGGCGGTCTCCCACAGGCGCCCGTGATCCAGAAGGCCGAGCGGCCGAAAGAGTCTCCGGAGGAAACGCCGGAGGAGACAACGCCTCCTCCGACCACGCCTCCTCCGACCACGCCCCCGCCGACGACGCCTCCTCCGACCACACCCCCACCGACGACGCCCCCTCCGACCACACCTCCGCCGACGACCCCGCCGCCGGTATACTACGGCCCCATAGAGGACGACCGGGAGGAGGCGGATACCTTCGAATATCCGTCTTTCGGGGTGGCAGCACCGAGGGTGGCAGGCGATCCGGAGTTGGGGTGGTTTTCCGCTTATCTTTCCTGCACCATGGGTGATGCGGAAACGGTCAATGCGGTCGCCATGCTTACCGGCCCGGACATGGAACCGGTTTCTGTTTCGATCGACAACGGCGGGCGGTTTTCTGACGGCTCGGAGAGCTTGTTTATGAGCGCCGAATTCTGGGGTGTAGACTACGGAACCCCGCTTACCTTGCACGTGTCAGGCAACTTTTCTTCAAAGAACAAGGACGGAAGCGTCCAGACATACACCCAGACCATCGTCACCAACTACGACTGAGCCTGCCCCATATCCCTCAGCCATATAACAGGAGGTTTTATCATGAGAAAATTCAAGACCCTGATCGCCGCGGGGATCGCCGCGATCCTGATTTTTGTGCTGGCGCACCCGAGTTGGCTGCCCCTCTCGCAGAGCGCAAGGTCGCGGCTGCTCGAGCTTGAGAAGTCACACTTTCTCATCGAGAACAGCGGCAAGCTCACCTTCGCGCACATCATCACGGTGCTGATGGCCCTGTGTGTGGTGTGGCTGGTTTACACGATCATCAAATTCATTCTGCTCTCCGTCGGCAAGAAGGGAGCCCGCGCCCGCACGGTCACAGAGCTGATCATCTCCACGATCCGCTATCTGGCGGTCATCCTCGCGGTCATCTGGTGTCTGAGCATCCTCGGCGTCAACACCACGGCGGTGCTCGCCGGCGTCGGGATCATCGGCCTGATTCTAGGCTTCGGCGCGCAGAGCCTGATCGAGGATATTATCACCGGGGCCTTCATCATCTTCGAGGGACAGTACAACATAGGCGATATCATCGTCCTCGACGACTTTCGCGGCATCGTGCGCAACATCGGCGTGCGCACCACCACCATCGAGGACGTCGGCGGCAACCTCAAGGTCGTCAACAACTCCGACATCCGCAACTTCCAGAACCGCTCGCGCAAAAACTCGCTTGCGGTCTGCGACGTGGACGTCGCCTACGATACCGATATCCCGCGCATGGAGCAGCTGATCGCGGCGGCCATGCCGAAGATGTATCTGGCGCATCAGGATCTTTACATGTCCGAGCCCGTGTACTACGGGATCGAGACCCTGGCCGAGAGCGGCATGACCCTGCGCTTTGTCATACCGGTCAAGGAGGTCAACGTCTTTGTAGCCCGTCGCCAGTTCAACCGCGACATCCGCATCCTCTTCTCCCAGAACGGCGTGGAGATCCCCTTCCCCCAGGTCGACGTGCACCAGAAGTAATACAAACAAAAGCAAACGAAAAGAGCCCTCTCTGTCATTGCGAACCGGTGTGCACACTGGTGCGGCAATCTGTTGGGCTCTTTTCGTTTGTCCGGTTTTTCTATTTTGATAGCTGCCAATTCTCCTTCGGCTGCCAGCCGGGGAGGGGATAGCGCTGCATCGCGCCGAAGATCTTGGACTTCATGTCCGGGTAGTCGGCGCTCATGCTTTTCAAGAGCTGCTTGACCTCGTACCGCTTGCTGCCCCTGTCCTGCGGGCAGGGGTTTTCGACCACCGGGAGATCGAGCTCCGCCGCGAGCTTCGCGATCTTCTGCTCCCCGGCGTAGATCAGCGGGCGGATCTGCGTCACGCCCGAGCGGTCGAGATACGTCACCGGGCGAAAGCAGCTGACGCGCCCCTCGAACAGCAGGCTCAGCATGAAGGTCTCCACCGCGTCGTCGAAGTGGTGGCCGAGGGCGAGCTTTTCGATCCCGCGCGCGCGGATGGCGTCGTTGAGCGCGCCGCGCCGCATCTTCGCGCACAGGGAGCAGGGGTTTTCCTCCTGCCGCACGTCGAAGACGATCTCCTTGATGTCGGTCCTGACGCGCGTATAGAGCACGCCGAGCTCTTCGCACAGCGCCGCCACGGGCGCGAAGTCCATGCCCTCAAAGCCGAGCTCGATCGTGATCGCCTCGAGCTCAAAGGGCTTCGGGTAAAAGCTCTTCAGATGGTGCAGGGCCAGCAGCAGGAGCAGGCTGTCCTTGCCGACGGACACGCCGACCGCGACGCGGTCGCCCTCCCGGATCATATCGTAATCGTCCACGGCCCGCCGCACGGTGCCGGTGAAATCGTTGAGCGCCTTGTTTGTCATATGCCGCTCCTTTTTTGAAAAGCTGGCACCATTGTACGATCGCGCGCCGCGATTGTCAAAAGCATTTTTCAAAAATCGAAAATCAGATTTAGAGAGGAATCGGGAGAAATCGGGAGAATTTGAGAGTTTTGAAAATGAGAATTAAAAAAGATGTTGACAGCGCGAACAAGCTGTGCTATAAAGGGTGAGCGCGCCGCGGAAAGCGCCGCGCGCCTGAAACGCAAGTCATTAGATTAAAATATGGAGGCAAGACTATGTCCACAACCATGCTTACCAAGGAGACCGTTGAGCGCAAATGGTACGTCCTTGATGCAGCCGGCAAGCCCATGGGCAAAACTGCAGCCCTGGCCGCCGACCTGCTCCGCGGCAAGCTCAAGACCGATTATACACCCAATGTTGACTGCGGTGACTACGTCATCATCATCAACGCGAAGGACGCGGTCCTCACCGGCAAGAAGCTTGAGCAGAAGTACTACCGCACCCACTCCGGC
>JAILNC010000065.1 GCA_024691985.1 Oscillospiraceae bacterium
TCGCCGCGGAGGAAGGAACTTATGGAGATGCTCGGCGTCAGGGATCTGCGGATCGACCCCGCCCGGGGCGAGGAGAGCGCGCCGGAGGGCCTCGCGCCCGACGGACTCGTGCAGGCTCTCGCCGCGCACAAGGCGCGCGAGGTCGAGGCCCGCTCCGGCCCCGGCGACGTGATCATCGCGGCCGACACTGTCGTCTGGCACGGCGGCCGCGTCTACGGCAAGCCGAAGGATGAAGCCGAGGCCGCCGAAATGCTGCGCGCCCTCTCCGGGGACACGCACGAGGTCTTCACCGGCGTGTGCGTGATCCGCGACGGAAAGGCACTCTCTCGCGCCGTACGCAGCGTGGTGCGTTTCCGGCCGCTATCCGACAGCGAGATCGCGGCCTACATCGCGACCGGCGAGCCCATGGACAAGGCCGGGGCCTACGGCGCGCAGGGCAAGGCCGCCCTCTTCGTCGAGAGCATCACGGGCGACTTTTTCAACGTCATGGGCCTGCCGCTGTGCACGCTCGGGCGCATGCTGCATGAACAGGGGGTGGAGCTGCTGTGAAAGAATATCTGCGGAAAAACGGCATCCGCGTCGGCATCCTGATCGCCGCCGCCGCCCTGATCATCGGCCTCGGCGCCGCGGCCCGCGGCGGGAACATCGGCTTCGTGCAGAACGCCGCCGGCGTCGTCAAGGCCCCCATGCAGAAGGTGCTCTCCTCCGCGGTCAACTGGTTCGACAGCATCTACGGCTATCTGTACAAATACGACTCCCTGCTGGCGGAGAACGAATCGCTGCGCTCCCAGCTGGCGGACGCGCAGAAGTCCGCCCGCGACGGCATCGAGGCCTCCGAGGAGAACACCCGCCTGCGCCGCCTTCTGGAGCTGCGCGAGAAGCACACCGACTACGTGCTCGAATCCTGCAAGGTGGTGCTCTGGTCCAGCTCCAACTGGTCCAGCGCCTTCACGATCTCCAAGGGCGCGTCCAGCGGCATCGAGCTGGGCGACCCCGTCATCACCGAATACGGCGCGGTCGTCGGCCAGGTCACGGAGCTCGGCACGAACTGGGCCACCGTCTCCACGCTCATCGACGTGGACATGTCCGTCGGCGCCTTCGTCGGCGCGACGGGCAACTCCGGCATGGTCGTGGGCGAGTACTACTTCATGCGCCAGAAGCGGGCCAAGATAACATATCTCGCCGACGGGGCGCAGATCTTCGTCGGGGACGACGTGCTGACCTCCGGCTCCGGCGGCGCCTTCCCGGCCGGGCTCATGATCGGCACCCTCGTCGCCGTGCAGACCGAGGCCGGCGGCCAGATCGAATACGGCATCGTCGAGCCGCAGGCCAATCTGGACTCGCTGGTGCAGGTGTTCATCATCAAAGACTTTACGGTGGTGGAATAAACCTTGGGCGATTTCCTCGAAAAAATCGATTTCAGCCGGATACTGCGCTACGCTCTGTTCATGCTGCTGGCGCTGATGATGCAGAACATGGTGCTCAGCCATATCCGGCCGCTGGACGTCTGCCCGCTCATCCTCCCCGCGGTCGCCGCCGCGGTCGGCATGTTCGAGGGGGCGACCTTCGGCCCGGTGTTCAGCCTCATCATGGGCTATTTCGCGGATATGAGCTTTGTGGAAAACCGCGTCTTCTTCCTGCTGCTCCTGCCCGTGCTGAGCCTGCTGTCGGCCTTCGTGTCCCAGTTCTTCATCAACCGGCGCTTTTTCGCCTTCATAGGCCTGTCCCTGCTGAGCCTGCTCATCACCGCCGTCCTGCAGATCCTCAAGACCATGGCGGGCGACACCTGGAGCACGCAGCTGCTCCTCGTCGGCATCTTCCAGACCCTCTGGTCCCTGCCCTTCTCGGCGCTGGCCTTCTTCCTGCCAGCGAGCTGGAGCAAAGAATAGATTTGAAAGGTTTCTGAATGAAAAACAGACTGATGAGTCCCGGCAGGCTCGCGGCGTTGGTCGGCATCGCGGCGGTGCTGCTCGTGGTCTACCTGTACTTCCTGTATCAGCTTCAGATCGTCCAGGGCGAGGCCTACTACAACCGCGCCAACGAGCTGACGCAGACCACCCGCACCGTCACCGCGGCCAGGGGCAATATCCTCGACCGCTACGGCCGCGTGCTGGTCTCCAATGCCGAGTGCTACAACCTCAAGATCGACACCGACAAGCTCTTCGCCAACGACGATCCCAACGCCGTCATCCTGGAGCTTGTGAGCATGGTGCGCGGCTTCGGCGACGAATACACCGACGACCTGCCCATCACCATGGAGCCGCCCTTTGAATACGACCCGGACATGACCGCCATCCAGCGCACCATGCTCAAGGCCTACTTCGTGCGCCAGGGACTCAGCCCCAACTGCACCGCCGTCGAGCTGATGAGCTATATGCGCACCCGCTACAACATCGACAACAGCTATTCCGCCATCGAGATGCGCATGATCGCGGGCGTGCGCTACTCCATCAACGTCCGCTACGCCATCAACACCGCCGACTACGTCTTCGTCGAAGACGCCAGCATGAACCTCATCTCCTCCATCATGGAGAACAAGCTGGTCGGCATCGAGGTCAAG
>JAILNC010000058.1 GCA_024691985.1 Oscillospiraceae bacterium
GCTGGCCTACATGCGCGGCCGCACGCTCGACGACAGCTTCATCATCCTCGACGAGGCGCAGAACACCTCGCGCGAGCAGATGAAGATGTTCCTGACCCGCATCGGCTTCGGCTCCAAGGTCGTCATCACCGGCGACATCACGCAGATCGACCTGCCCGAGGATAAGACCAGCGGCCTCAAGGTCGCCATGCGGGTGCTCGAGGGCATCGACGATATCGCCATCTGCATGCTCACCGGCTCCGACGTCGTGCGCCACCGCCTCGTGCAGAAGATCATCGAGGCCTACGAGGGCTACGAGAAGAAAAACCCGGAGGCCGCGCCCGAGAAGAAGCAGCCGCCCAGGCGGCCGAGGAGGGTCTGAGCGATGGAGCATGAGATCGAGATCTCGCGCGAGCGGACAGGCCTCGGCCACCCGGAGGCGGCAGGCCTGATCAAAAAGGCCGTGCGCCGCGCCCTCGACGCGGAGGGCGTGGACAGGCCCTGCTGGATTAGTGTTATGTTAACCGATGACGAGGGCATCCGGGCGGTGAACCGGGAGTTTCGCGGCATCGACCGGGCGACCGACGTGCTGAGCTTCCCGATGAACGAGCTGACGCCGGGGGACTTCGACCCGGCGGCCTGCGACGCCGATCCCGGGACCGGGGCGCTGCTGCTGGGGGACATGATGATCTCGCTCGAGCGCTGCGCGGCGCAGGGCGAGGAGCTTGGCCACGGCTTCGGACGCGAGATACAATATCTGACGGTGCACTCGGTTCTGCATCTGCTGGGCTACGACCATGTGGACGAGGGGCCCATGAAGCGGCAGATGCGGGAGAGAGAAAAGGAAATCATGGGGGATAGGTAACTATATAAATCCCCCAGTCCGCTGCGCGGACAGCCCCCTTTAGGCAAGGGAGCCAATATTGAATAACGGGAGTTATTGGAAATGAAATCAGCCATGATCACGATCTGCGGCAGGCCGAACGTCGGCAAGTCCACGCTCACGAACGCGCTGGTGGGGGAGAAGATCGCCATCGTATCGCCCAAGCCGCAGACCACGCGCAGCCGCATCACCGCGATCTTCAGCCGCGGCGAGACCCAGTTCGTGCTGCTGGATACGCCGGGCTTCCACAAGCCGAAGACCAAGCTCGGCGACTATATGGTCAACGTCGTGCGCGAGAGCGTCGCGGACGTCGACCTCGTGCTGCTGCTCGTCGAGCCGGTGGCCTCCGTCGGACCGCAGGAGGAGGCGCTGCTCGAGCGCATCCGCCAGTCCGGTGTGCCCGCGATGCTTGTCATCAACAAGATCGACACCGTGGACAAGGCGAGACTGCTTGAGATCATGGCCGTCTATGCCGCGGCCTATGACTTCGGCGCGATCGTGCCCGTCTCGGCCAAAACCGGCGACGGGCTGGATGAGCTGACGGCGGAGATGGAGAAGTACGCCGTCGAGGGGCCGCACCTCTTCCCGGACGACATGATCACCGATCAGCCCGAGCGGCAGATCTGCGCCGAGCTCGTGCGCGAGAAGCTGCTGCGCTGTCTGGACAAGGAGATCCCCCACGGCACGGCCGTGGAGGTGACGAAGTTCTCCGAACGCGACAGCGGCATCATCGATCTCGAGGTCACGATCTTCTGCGAAAAGGAGAGCCACAAGGGCATCATCATCGGCAAAAAGGGCGCCATGCTCAAGAAGATCGGAGAGCTTGCGCGGCACGATATCGAGGAGTTCATGGGCGCGAAGGTCAATCTGCAGACCTGGGTGAAGGTCAGGGAGAACTGGCGCGACTCGCTTGCCTCGCTGCGCAACTTCGGCTTTACCGATCAGCAGTAAAGAAACAATTGCCAGCATGCGCAAAGCCGCTCTGCGAATACTAAACGCAGAGGTGATGCGCATGAACGCGGAAGCGATCTGGAGGGTTTTTCAGCAGTCCGGCGACCCTCTGTTTTATCTGCTGTACAGGGCATTACGGGAACGGGACGCAAGATCCCGCGCCGGCTGAACCGGGAGCGTACATAGATGTTCAAAACGGTAAACGCGCTGGTGCTGCGCGAGGTGAGATACAAAGAGGCCGACCGCATCCTGACCCTGCTGACGGATACGGACGGCAAGCTCACCGTCAAGGCGCGCGGCGCACTCAGAAAAAGCAGCAAGACCGCCGCGGCGACCCAGCAGCTCACCTATTCGGAGATGACGCTGTTCGGCAACCGGGGCCGCTGGACGGTGAACGAGGCTTCCGTGAAGGAGGCCTTTTCCGGTCTGCGCGAGGAGCTGGAGCGCTTCTCGCTGGGCGCTTATCTGGCCGAGTGCATGGAGGCCTTCAGCGTGGAGGAGCAGCCGGAGCCGGAACTTTTGCAGCTCGGGCTCAACTGCCTGTACGCCCTCAGCCGCGCACTGTGCCCGGCCGAAAAGATCAAGGCCGCCTTTGAGCTCAGGCTGATGTGCCTGTCCGGCTACGCGCCGGAGCTCGGCCGCTGCGCCGTGTGCGGAAAGGAGCCGCAGGAGCCCGCGCTCAGTCTCGACCGGGGGCAGGTCTGCTGCGGCGCCTGCGGGTATGCCGTGGGCGAGCGGGCCGATCTCACGGGCGGCGCGCTCGAGGCGGCGCGCCATATCTGCACAGCCCCGGCAAAACAGATCCTGTCCTTTCAGATCGGGGACGACGCCCTGCTGCGCCTCTCCGACGCCTCCGAGCGCTATCTGCTCCGCCGCGCCGAGCGCGGGTTTTCCACTTTGGACTATTGGAAGAGAATTCGAAACACATCCGGCACATAGAATGGGAAGTACAACATGAGTTTCTTTGAGAAGAGTCTGACAACACTGGAGCTGCCCGCGGTGCTGCGCATGCTCGCGGCCGAGGCCGTGAGCGAGCCCGCGAAGGAGCGCGCCCGGGAGCTGACGCCCTCCGTGAACGAGACGGAGGTCCGCCGCAGACTGGAGGAGACGAGCGCCGCGAAGGCCATGATGGTCGTGCGCGGCAGCCCGTCCTTCTCCGGCGTCAAGGACGTGCGCGCCTCCCTGGCCCGTGCCGATCTGGGCGGGGCCCTCAACACGCGCGAGCTGCTGGACATCGCGCGCGTGCTGCAGTGCGCGCGTCTGGTGCGCGGCTACCTCGCGGACGATTCCGTTGGGAAGACGTCCATCGACCATCTCTTCTCCGCCCTGCATGCAAACCGCTTTCTGGAGGAGAAGATCACCGGCTCCATCGTGGGCGAGGATGAGATCGCGGACGCGGCGTCAAGCGAGCTCGCTACCATCCGCCGCCAGATGCGCGCGGCGGCCGCGAGAGCGCGGGAGGCGCTGCAGAAGATCATCTCCTCCCCGAGCTACGCCAAGGTCCTGCAGGAGCCGATCATCACCCTGCGCGCCGACCGCTACGTCGTGCCGGTCAAGGCCGAGTGCAAGGGCGCGATCAACGGGCTGGTGCACGATATCTCCGCATCGGGCGCGACGCTGTTCATCGAGCCGATGGCGGCGGTCAAGGCCAACAACGAGCTGCGCGAGCTGGCGGCAAAGGAGCGGACCGAGATCGACCGCATCCTCGCCGAGCTCTCCGCCGACTGCGCCGGCCACCGCGAGGGCATCACCGAGGATTTCGAGCTGCTGGTGCGGCTCGACCTGATCTTTGCCAAGGCGAAGCTCTCCTACAAGCTCGACTGCGGTCAGGCGGCTCTCGAGGGGGAGGGCATCGTCCTGCGCCGCGCGCGGCATCCGCTGCTCGACCAGGCGAAGGCTGTTCCCATCGACGTGGAGCTGGGCGAGAGCTTCGACACCCTCGTCATCACCGGCCCCAACACCGGCGGCAAGACGGTCTCGATCAAGACGATCGGCCTGCTCGCCGCGATGCACCAGTGCGGCCTGCACATCCCCGCCGCGGACGGCAGCAGGCTCCCGGTCTTCACGCACATCCTCGCCGACATCGGCGACGAGCAGAGCATCGAACAGAGCCTGTCCACCTTCTCGGCGCACATGAGCAACATCGTGCGCATCCTCGACGAGTGCGACGAGCGCTCGCTGCTCCTGTTCGACGAGCTCGGCGCGGGCACCGACCCCACCGAGGGCGCGGCCCTTGCCATCGCCGTCATCGAGCACGCGCGCAGGCGGGGCGCGGTCATCGCCGCCACCACGCATTACGCGGAGCTCAAGGTCTACGCCACGAACGAGCCGGGGGTGCAGAACGCCTCCTGCGAGTTCGACGTGGAGACCCTTCAGCCGACCTACCGGCTGCTGGTCGGCATCCCGGGCAAGTCCAACGCCTTCGCGATCTCGAAGCGTCTCGGACTCCCGGACGAGATCATCGAGGACGCGAAAAACCGCGTCAGCGCCGAGAGCGCAAGCTTCGAAGCCACCATCGGGAAGCTGGAGCAGACACGCCTGATGCTGGAAAAGGACCGCGAGGAGGCGGCTCAAAAGCTCCGCGAAGCGCAGGAGAACGCCAAGAAGGCGGCGTTTCTGCGCGCTGAGCTGGAGGTCAGGCTCGACAAGGCGGACACCAAATCCAGACGCGAGGCCGAGCGCATCCTTGCCGACGCCCGCGCCACGGCCGAGGAGGTCTTCCGCGAGCTCGACGAGATGCGCAAAATGGCGGACAGGGACGAGGACGCCAGCCGCGTCAACGAGGCCAGGGCCCAGCTGCGGCGGCAGCTCAACCTCTCACAGGAGGCCCTGCAGAAGGAGCTCAATCCCGAAGAGGAGAACAAGGTCTCTTCGCGCCCCGTCAGGCCCGGGGACACCGTGCGCATCAAGTCCATGGGTATGAAGGCGATGGTCGTCTCGAAATCCGCCGACGGCACGCTGAACCTGCGCGCGGGCATCATGAACGTGAGCGCGAAGGAGGACGAGGTGCTGCTGCTCGAGGAGGAGGCGCCGAAGCAGAAGAAGGCCGCCGTCTCCGCCGGCACGGTCCACAGCGCGACCATTTCGCCCGAGATCGACCTGCGCGGCATGGAGTCCATCGACGCGGTGCTTGCCTGCGAGCGCTACCTCGATTCCGCCGTGATGGCGAAGCTCAAAACCGTCACCATCATCCACGGAAAGGGCACCGGCGCGCTGCGCGCCGCCGTGCAGCAGATGCTGAAAAAAAACAAGGCGGTCAAGAGTTTTCGCCTCGGCCGCTACGGCGAGGGAGAGAGCGGCGTGACCGTGGTCGAACTGAAATAAAAAGCCAATATCCGGAAGAAAAGAAATGTGGAAATTCACGAATCAGTCGAAACCTGTTGACGATTGCCTGAACATTTGATAAAATACAAGCACAAATTCCTATATGGATGTTTAAGGGGTGGCAAGTATGATAACCAAAGAGGTAGTCATTAACAATCAGGTAGGTCTTCATGCCAGACCCGCGACTTTCTTCATTCAGAAGGCCAATGAATTCAAGAGCAGCATCTGGGTCGAGAAGGAAGAGAGACGTGTGAATGCCAAGAGCCTTCTGGGCGTTCTTTCCCTCGGGATCGTGAAGGGCACTGCCATTACCATCATTGCCGACGGCACCGACGAGGAAGAGGCCATTGCAACGCTCTCGGAACTGATCGACTCTGATTTCTCCGAGTGATCCGACACTGAAGCAGAGGCGTGTGTTCACATACACACGCCTCTTTTTTTGCGTCAAATGAGAAACTGTTTTTCTCATTTGAACTGCTCACGTTTATCGCGCTCGGCCCACGGGGGACGGGCCTCGCTTGGTCGACGTGAGGGCTCGCACAGCTCGCCTCGGGGAGTTTTTGAGGCGGCAGAGCTGCCTCAAAAACAGATTTGGTTTACTTGATTTTTGAGATGCTTTTGCATAGAATGATACTTACTGAACGCAAAAGAAGGTGAAGCTAATGACAAAGGAAAAAACCGCGACGCTGGAGATGCTGCTGTGCGCGGCGCTGTGGAGCATCGCGGGCATCTTCATCAAGCTCATCCCCTGGAACGCCTTCGCCGTGGCGGGCATGCGCTCTCTGGTGGCGGGCGTCACGATCTATATCTGCATGCGCCTGATGGGCTGTCGCTATGTCCTCAACCGCAGGACCCTGATCGTCGGCTTCTTCGCCGGGTGCACCTACCTGTGCTTCGTTACGGCCAACAAGCTGACCACCTCCGCCAACGCCATCGTCCTGCAGTTTACCTCGCCGATCTTCATCGTGCTCTACTCGGCGCTGTTTTTCAAAAAGCCCGTGCGCAAATGGGATCTGGCGGTCGTGCTCGTGACGCTGTTCGGCATCGCGCTGTTCTTCCTCGACCAGCTCAAGCCCGGCTACATCCTCGGCAACTTCGTAGCCATCGCGGCCGGCATGTTCATGGCGGGCATGTTCGTTGCCGTCGGCGAGCTCGATACGCAGGAGCGCTTCTCCGGCATCGTCAACGGCCAGATCCTGACCTTCCTCGCGGGGCTGCCGGTCTTCCTGCTGACAAAGCCCGCGGTGACCGGGGCGATCGTGCTGTACATCCTGATCCTCGGCGTGTTCCAGCTCGGCCTGAGCTATGTGCTCTACGTCCGGGCGAGCCGATACTGCCCGCCGCTGGCCTGCTGTCTGCTCGGGGCGGTGGAGCCGCTGTTGAACCCCGTGTGGGTCGCGATCTTCGACGGGGAAAGGCCCGGCGTTTTCGCGCTGCTCGGGGCCGTGGTCGTCATCGTCTCCATCACGGTGTGGAGCATCTTCGGACAGGAGAAGGGGCAGGAGAGCTGAACAATGGCAAATCCCGCACTGGACATCTTAAGAGAAAAAGCAAACCGACTGCCGCTGCTGCCGGGCGTGTACATCATGCTCGACGAGCAGGGGCAGGTGATCTATGTGGGCAAGGCCAAGAAGCTCAAGAACCGCGTCAGCAGCTACTTCCACGGCGAGCACCTGCCGAAGGTCGCGGCCATGGTCGACAAGGTGCGCGACTTCAACGTCATTGTCGCGGCCAGCGAGTTCGAGGCGCTGGTGCTGGAAAACTCGCTGATCAAGCAGCATAAGCCGCATTACAACATCCTCCTGAAGGACGACAAGGGCTATCCCTTCATACGCCTCGATATGCGCGCGGAGTACCCGGCCATGACCCTGGTCAGCCGGGCCGGGCAGGACGGGGCGAAGTACTTCGGCCCCTTCGGCGGGCGGAGTCAGACGCGCGAGATCATCAGCACGGTCTCGAAGGCCTTCCTGCTGCCGGACTGCAGCCGCCGCTTCCCGCGCGACATCGGAAAGGAGCGGCCCTGCCTCAACTACCACATGGGCGCCTGCGCGGGCTGGTGCCTCAAGGACAGCGACGCCGCGGACTACCGCCGCCGCATGGAGCAGGCCGCGCTCATCCTCGACGGGCGCAGCAAAGAGCTGATCGAAAGCCTCAGGCAGAGCATGGAGCAGGCGGCCTCGGAGCTGCGCTTCGAGCGCGCGGCCGAGCTGCGTGACCGGGTGCGCGCGATCGAGGGGCTGGAAAACAAACAGCGCGTCATCGCCACAGCCTTTGCTGACACCGACGCCGTCGGCTTCGCGCGGGGAGCAAAGAGCTGCTTCGTGGTGCTGCACTTTGTGGAGGGCAATCTGGCGGGCAAGGAAGCCGAGATGATGGACGAGCCGCTCGAAGACGACGCCGAGGCCCTGTCCGGGCTCGTGCGCCAGTACTACGGCCCGCAGCGCGGCGCATTCCCGAAGAACATCCTCCTGCCGGTCGAACCCGAGGATGCGCAGGAGCTCGAGACGCTTTTGAGCGAATACGCGGGCAGGCGCGTCTACATCGAGACGCCGAAGCGCGGCGAGCGCCTGCGCCTTGTCGAGAGCGCCCAGCTCAACGCTCGCGAGGAGATCCTGCGCCGCACTACCGCCGCCCAGCGGCGGAGCAAGACGCTGGAATGGCTCCAGAAGGCGCTGGAGCTCGAGGTCTTCCCGCAGCGTATTGAGGCCTTCGACGTCTCGAACCTCGGCGCAAGCGGCATCGTCGCGGCCCTGACGGTGCATGTCGACGGCAGGCCGCTCAAGCGCGATTACCGGAAGTTCCGCATCCGCGAGCTCGACGGGCCGGACGACTATGCGAGCATGTATCAGGCGGTGTACCGGCGCTTCGCCCGCGCAAAAGACGGCGACGAGAAGTTCACGGCGCTGCCCGACCTGCTGCTCATCGACGGCGGCGATACCCACGCGGCCGCGGCGGAGCGGGCGCTGGAAGAGCTCGGCCTGACGGTCCCGGTCTTCGGCATGGTCAAGGACGACCGCCACCGCACCCGGGCGCTGATCGACTCCGAGGGGCGTGAGATCGGCATCCAGGGCAATCAGGCGGTCTTCGCCCTCGTGGGCAGGATCCAGGAGGAGACGCACCGCTTCGCGATCGAGTATCAGCGCTCGCTGCGCAGCGAGGGCTTTGCCTCAAAGCTCGATGAGATCCCGGGCGTGGGGGAAAAGCGCAGGTCAGAGCTTTTCAAGGCCTTCAAATCGCTCAAGGCCGTGCGCGAGGCGAGCCTCGAAGAGCTCTCGCAGGTCGTGCCGAAGAACACCGCGCGCGCCGTTTACGGGCATTTCCACACGGAGGAGGAGAAAACATGCGCGTCATCACAGGCTCCGCCAGAGGCAGAAAACTGAAAACGCCCGAGGGCATGGACATCCGCCCCACGACCGACAATGTCAAGGAGTCCGTTTTCAACATCCTGCAGTTCGACATCGAGGGGCGGCGCGTGCTCGACCTCTTCGCGGGCACCGGCCAGCTCGGCATCGAGTGTCTCAGCCGCGGCGCGCGCGAGGTCGTCTTCATCGATCACAGCCGCGAGGCTGTGAAGATCATCCGCGAGAACCTCAAAGCCTGCGGCCTCGAAGCCCCGGTCCTGCAGCAGGACGCGCTGCAGTTTCTGCGCGGCAGGGGACAGTTCGATCTGATTTTTGTCGATCCGCCCTACGATGCGGGACTGTATGAGAGCGTGCTCGAGGAGATCAATTCGGTTGACAAGCTGTCGGATGGTGGTATAATATTATGCGAATCCCGGCGGGATACGCCCCTGCCGGAGATGCGGGCCCCGTACCGGAAGAAAAAGGAGTACCGCTACGGCAAGGTGAAGCTTTGTCTTTACGTGAAGGAGAAGCCGGAATGAGAACAGCCATCTGCCCGGGCAGCTTTGATCCGATCACGCTCGGGCATCTGAATATCATCCGCCGGGCGGCGGCCATCTTCGATCAGGTCGTCGTCTGCGTGACGCTCAATTCCGAGAAGACCTCCCCGATGTTTACAGACGAGGAAAAGGTCGAAATGGTGCGCACGGCGGTCGCCAAGTACCCCAACGTGTCGGTGGACCGCTGCGGCATCCTGCTCGCGGAGTTCGTCAAAAAGTACGAAAACCCCGTGCTCATCAAGGGTCTGCGTGCCGCCTCGGATTTCGATTACGAGTTTCAGATCGACCTGGTCAACAAGCGCATCAACCCCTGCCTCGAGACCATGTTCCTCACCGCCGACCAGAAATACACCTTCCTCAGCTCCTCCATCGTCCGCGAGATGGCGCGCTACGGCGCCGATCTCAAAGGCCTCGTGCCGGACGAGCTGATCGGGTTCATCGAAGAAAAAGCCAGAATGAGGAGGGCATGAGCCCATGGCCAACAACGATATCATCGAACTGCTGGACGTTCTGTACGGCATGGTCACCGAGGCGTGGAGCGTCCCGCTCGGCAATGACAAGTGCATCATCGAACGGGAAAAGGCGGTCGAGATCATCAACGAGATCAAGGCCAACCTGCCCACCGCCATCGCGGAGGCGCAGCGCCTTGTCTCCGCGCGGGACGAGTTCATCGGCAACGCCAAGCGCGAGGCCGAGGCCCTGCGCAAGAACGCCGAGGAGCAGGCTCACATCATGGTCGAGGAGCAGGAGGTCGTGCGCGTCGCACGCGCCCGCAGCAGCGAGATGATCGCCTCGGCCGAGGCCAAGTCCAAGGAGCTCAGACGGGTCGCCAGCGAATATGTGGACGATCTGATGCGCCAGACCGAGCAGAGCATGAGCGAGGCGCTCGAAACCATCCGCAGGGCGCAGAGCTCCTTCCAGCAGCTCGGAGGGGGCATCGTCCAGCCCCCGCAGCCCCAGCAGCAGCCGGCCAGACAGAGCCAGCAGACGCGGCAGACCCAGCCGAAGAGTCAGAACCAGCGCGCGGTGCCGCAGGGCCGCCCCGATCCGATCTCCTCCAAGATCCAGCGCATCGACCGCACGGAGGAAGAACAGTAAGCCACATAAATATAGTACCCGGAGCCGCCCGGACCACAAGGTCTTGGGTGGCTCTTTTTGTGCCAAAAAGTGCAAGAAAAAGTCAAAATATAACAAAAAGTTTCTCTTGCTTTTTCGAAAACGCCCCCCTATAATGAAAACAGAAGTGGATGAAAGTGGGGCAAAATGGATCATTTGCCCACACTCGGGGGGACAAGATTATGACAGGCGAATACCAGCATTCTCTTGACAGCAAGGGAAGGCTGTTCATGCCCGCCAAGCTGCGCGACGAGCTGGGCGAGGTGTTTTTTCTCACGATTTCCATGGATCGCTGCCTCTGCGCCTACAGCGCCGAGAGCTGGGCGATCCTGTCCGAGCGCGTCAATGCCATGCCGTACGTCAAGCAGCGGAAGATGCGTCCGCTCTTCGCGCACGCGGCCCGCTGCGAGCTGGACAGTCAGGGGAGGACCCTGATCCCGCAGAACCTGCGCGAGTACGCGGGTTTCGTCAAGAATGTTACGGTCGTCGGCTGCAACAACCACGCCGAGCTGTGGGACAGCGAAGCCTGGGACGCCGTCTTCCTTAAGGAGACCACGCCCGAGAACATCGCGGCGGTCATGGAGGAGCTGGAGTTTTGACGCAGGATAAAAGTCAGCAGCCGCGGCATGTGCCGGTGCTGCTGAAGGAATGCATCGAAAATCTGAATATCAGGCCCGACGGAATTTACCTGGACGGAACGCTCGGCCTGGGAGGCCACTCGTACGAGATCGCCTCCCGGCTCACCGGCGGACGACTCGTCGGCATCGACCGAGACGCCACGGCCATCGAAAGAGCCGGCAGGCGTCTTGCGCCTTTTGGTGAGCGTGTGACGCTCGTGCACGGAAATTTTGCAGACGCGGCGGCGATCCTGGACTCCCTCGGGATCGGGGCCGTCGACGGCATGCTCTTCGATCTCGGGGTGTCCTCGCCGCAGCTCGACGAGGCCGAACGCGGCTTCTCCTATACGGAGGACGCAAAGCTCGACATGCGCATGGACGGCTCCGCCGGGCTCAGCGCCTACGACGTGGTGAACACCTGGGACGAATCAAGGCTCAACCGTATCCTGTGGGACTACGGCGAAGAGCGCTATGCAAGGCGCATCACCGCGGCCATTCTTAAAAGAAGGCAGGAGCGCCCGATCGAAACGACGCTCGAGCTGGTGGACGTGATTCGCTCCGCCATGCCCGCGCCCGCCCTGCGGGAAAAGCAGCATCCGGCCAAGCGTACGTTTCAGGCCATCCGCATCGCCGTCAACGACGAGCTCGGCGCCGTCAGCGCCATGATGGACACTGCTCCGGACCGTTTGAAGCCGGGCGGGCGGCTCTGCGTCATCAGCTTCCACTCGCTGGAGGACCGCATTGTCAAGAATGCGATCCAGGCGCGGGAGAACGGCTGTACCTGCCCGCGCGAGGCGCCGGTGTGCACCTGCGGCTTCGTGCGCTCGCTGAAAAGCGTCAGCCGCAAGCCCATCGTACCGGGGCCGGAGGAGCTCGCCGCGAATCCCAGAGCGCGCAGCGCCAAGCTGCGGGTGGCCGAGCGGGTATGAGCAGCGGCGAGAAGCTGTCGGAACGGCTGTTCCGTCTCGTGTGTCTGAGCTTTTCCGCGCTGCTGCTGGTGCTGGGGCTTTTCTGGCAGATACGCCTCGTGCGCCTGGAGGCGGAGATCGACCGGCTGGAGTCGGCGCTCCGGGCGGCGCAGGACGAGGGAAAGCATCTGACGATCCTGCTGGAGAGCAGGCCCACGCTCGCCGAGCTCGAGGAGACCGCGCTGACAAAGCTCGGCATGCAGCATCCGACGCAGGGACAGATCATAGAGATCGAGTATCTGGGATAAACACAGGAGCCTCCGAATAAGCTGATGTAAGATCAACTTATGGGGGCAGAGCATGAAACAGGAACAAGCGGACGGCGTACAGGCCGTCC
>JAILNC010000139.1 GCA_024691985.1 Oscillospiraceae bacterium
CGCTGTACGCGCCGGGCCTGCCGGGCAGGTTCGCCCCCGAGGCCGCGGCGGCGCTCTATTGGGACACGGTCGGCGCGATCCTGCGCGAAAGGGAGGAGAACGATGGAACATAAGCCGCTTGTGGGGCTCGCGATGTGCGGCTCCTACTGTACCTTCGCGCAGGTCTTCGCCGCGGCGGGCGAGCTGCGGAGAGATTACGCCCTGCTCGGGATCATGAGCGAGACCGCCGCCGAGACCGACACCCGCTTCGGCACGGCGGTCACGCACATCCGCCGCCTCATGGACCTGACGGGCGGGCCGGTCGTCACCACGATCGCGGAGGCCGAGCCCCTCGGGCCCGCGCGGCCGATGGACGCCCTCGTGATCGCGCCGTGTACGGGCAATACGCTGGCAAAGCTCGCCCACGGCCTCACGGACTCCGCCGTCACGATGGCGGCCAAGGCGCATCTCAGAAACGGCCGCCCGCTCGTGATCGCCTTTTCCACGAACGACGGCCTGTCCGCCTCGGCGGAGAACATCGGGAAGCTGCTCAACCGGAAGCAGGTCTTCTTCGTCCCCTTCCGCCAGGACGATCCGGCTAAGAAGCCGCGCTCGCTGCAGGCGGATTTCTCTTTGCTCTCCGAAACCGTCGCCGCCGCCCTGCGCGGCGAGCAGATACAGCCGATTTTGCTGGGAGCGAAATAACGAAAACCGCCCGGAGCGTCTGCTCCGGGCGGTGTTGCCTTCCCCCTTGCGCGTAAAACCGGGGGATGCGGATTGCCACACCAGTAACATCGGTCACTGGTTCGCAATGACGTGCAAAGGGGGAAGCCTTATTCCCCGAATTGACGCCTGTAGAGCTTCACGAGGCCGGGCTTGCCCCAGCACAGGAAGAGGGCGATCGCCGTGCCCACGGCGGTCTGCAGGATCTGGAAGGGCAGCTTCGCGACCGCGTATGCCGGGGTGCTGTAGATGTACGCGCGGCCCAGGGTGTAGCCCGTGAAGCAGACGACCCAGCCGACCGCGCTGCCGATCAGGGACGCGGGCAGGGGGCGGTTCTTCATCCAGCGGTGGACGAAAAGCGAGATCAGCACCGCCTGCAGGCCGTGCACCGCCAGCGACACGAACATCGGCGCGGGATAAAACAGCATGTCGCCGATGAAGGCGCCGACGCCGCCGACGAGAAAGGCGTACAGCGGGTCGAGCAGGATGGCCGCCGTCACGATGATGACGTCGTTGAGATACATGTGCCCGCCGGGCACGGGGACGGACAGGACGCTGGTGCTCATGATGATGTTCATGGCCATCAGCAGCGCCGTCACCGTCAGCTTCCGGGCCGGGATCTCCGCTTTTGCCATTGGAATGCCCCCTTGACTTTTTTCTGTCTGTAGTATACGCTGAATCTGAACCTATGTATATTGCCAGTTCAGGAGAATATTTTAAGACCAGATGAAATATAAAATAGATTCTTCGGCGCATGAGAGCGCCTATCTGCAATTGTATCGCCAGCTCCGGCAGGACCTCGTGAGCGGGGAGCTGCCTTACGGGTCGCGCCTTCCCTCGAAGCGTCTGCTGGCCGGGGAGCTGGGCGTGAGCCTCGTCACGGTCGAGCACGCCTACGCCCTGCTGTGCGACGAGGGCTATGCCGAGGCGCGCCAGCGCAGCGGCTACTACGCCTGCTTCGGCGGCAGGCCGCGGCGCGAGACGCCCCTTCCCGCCCCGCCCGAAACGACGGCGCTGGAGGCCCCGCCCGAGGACTTTCCCTTCTCGGTGCTCGCGCGGACCATGCGCCGCGTGCTTTCCGACTACGACCGGCGTATCCTGCTGCGCTCGCCGGGGCCGGGCACGCCGGAGCTGCGCGCGGCCATCGCGGCCTATATCGCGCGCACCCGCGGCCTCGAGGTGGCGCCGGAGCGCATCGTCGTCGGTGCGGGCGCGGAGTATCTCTACTCCCAGATCGCCCAGCTCTTCGGGCGCGGGACCCGCTTCGCGCTCGAGGAGCCCTGCTACCGCCGCATCCGCCAGGTCTACGAGGCCAACGGGATCGACTGCCTTGCCCTGCCCATGGGCGAGGACGGCATCGTCTCCGACGCGCTGTCCGCCTGCGAGGCCGGGGTTTTGCACGTCACGCCCTTCGAGAGCTTCCCGAGCCGCGTCACCGCCAGCGCCGGCAAGCGGCACGAGTACGCCGCCTGGGCGCGAGAGCGCGGCAGCTTCCTCGTCGAGGACGACTACGCCTCGGAGTTCGCCTCGGTCACGAAGCAGATCGACACGATCTGTTCCCTCGCGCCGGAGCGGGTGCTGTACCTCAACAGCTTTTCGCGCTCCTTCGCGCCGTCGATGCGCACGGCCTTCCTCGTCCTGCCGGAGAGCCTGCTGCCGCTCTACCGTGAGCGGCTGGGCTTTTACTCCTGCACCGTGCCGGTTTTCGAGCAGTACGTGCTGGCCGAGTTTATCGCCTCCGGCGAGCTCGAGCGCTACGTCAACCGGCGCCGTCGGAAGCTCCGGCAGCAGAAGGGCTGAAAAACCCTGCGGAATTTTCCCGTTTTCCCGCAATTACCCGTTGCAAAACGGGAATGCGGGTGTTAAAATGCTCACTTGTGCTGAAAAGTTACCGAAGCGAGGGATTTATATATGGATAAGCTGCGGAATGTCGCCATCATCGCCCACGTCGACCACGGCAAGACCACGCTGGTCGACGAGATGCTCAAGCAGTCCGGCGTGTACCGGGAGAATCAGGAGATCGTCGAGCGCGTGCTGGACTCGAACGACCTCGAGCGCGAGCGCGGCATCACGATCATGGCCAAGAACACCGCCGTCCGCTACGGCGACACGAAGATCAACATCGTCGACACCCCGGGCCACGCCGACTTCGGCGGCGAGGTGGAGCGTATTCTGAAGATGGTCAACGGCGTCATCCTGCTCGTCGACGCGGCCGAGGGCCCCATGCCCCAGACCCGCTTTGTGCTCAGCCGCGCGCTGGAGCTCGGCCACCGGGTCATTGTCGTGCTCAACAAGATCGACCGGCCCGACCAGCGCATCCACGAGGTCGTCGACGAGATTTTGGAGCTGCTGATGGATCTGGACGCGACCGACGAGCAGCTCGATTCCCCGATGCTGTTCTGCTCCGGGCGCAACGGCACCGCCAGCTACTCGCCCGAGGTGCAGGGCACGGACCTCAAGCCCCTGTTCGAGACCATTCTCGAGTACATCCCCGCGCCGGACATGGATCTGGACGCGCCCTTCCAGATGCTCGTCAGCTCCATCGACTACAACGAATACGTCGGGCGCATCGCCATCGGGCGCATCGAGCGCGGCGTCGTGAAGCAGAATCAGGAGATCGAGGTCTGCAACTACCACGACCTGGAGGCCGCGCCCATGCGCGCCAAGGCCGTGAGCCTGTACCAGTTCGAGGGGCTGAACAGAGTCCCCGTGACCGAGGCCTCCGCGGGCAACATCATCGCCATGAGCGGCATCGGCGACGTCACCATCGGGGACACGATCTGCGCAAAGGGCTTTGCCGAACCGCTGGCCTTCGTGAAGATCAGCGCCCCCACCGTGGAGATGACCTTCTCCGTCAACGACAGCCCCTTCGCCGGACGCGAGGGGAAGTTCGTCACCTCCCGCCAGATCCGCGACCGGCTCTTCCGCGAGACGCTCAAGGACGTGTCCCTGCGCGTTTCCGAGATCGAGGGCTCGACCGACGGTTTTAACGTCGCGGGCCGCGGCGAGATGAGCCTGTCCATCCTCATCGAGACCATGCGCCGCGAGGGCTACGAGTTCCAGGTCTCCCCGCCGCGCGTGCTGTACCGGGAGATCGACGGGGTCAAGTGCGAGCCGGTCGAGCGCGTCGTGGTCGACGTGCCGCAGGACTGCATGGGCTCCGTGATGGAAAAGCTTTCTGCGCGGCGGGGCAGCTTCCTCGAGATGACCCCGGTCGGCAGCCGCATGAAGCTCGAGTTCCTGGTCCCCTCCCGCGGGCTCTTCGGCTACCGCAACGAGTTTCTGACCGACACCAAGGGCGAGGGCATCATGGCCTCCGTCTTCGAGAAGTACGAGCCCTACAAGGGCGAGATCGCGCGCCGCAACACCGGCTCGCTGATCGCGTGGGAGACCGGCGAGGCCGTGGCCTACGGCATCTGGAACGCGCAGGAACGCGGCGCGATGTTCATCACCCCCGGCACGAAGGTCTACGCCGGGATGGTGGTCGGCGTCTGCCCGAAGGCCGACGACGTGCCGGTGAACGTCTGCCGCACGAAGCATCTGACGAACACCCGCGCTTCCGGCTCGGACGAGGCCCTGCGCCTCATCCCGCCCAGGATCCTGAGCCTGGAGCAGTGCCTGGAGTTTCTGGCCGACGACGAGCTGCTGGAGGTCACGCCCAAGAGCCTGCGTCTGCGCAAGAGCATCCTCGACCACAGCCAGCGCATGAAGGCCGTGATGAAAAACCGCTGAGAGACGCGCATAGTACCGCAAAAGGCCTACGGATTGCCGCACCGGTCTGCGCACAGCAGAGTTTGGAATGCCGCGGACAAGCCTGGTATGTCGCGGGCAAGCCTGGTATGTCGCGGACAAGCCTGGTATGTCGCGGACAAGCCTGGTTTGTCGCGCGCTTCCCGCGCGTCAGAATGCTTCCCGCGCGTCAGAATGCTCGCAATGGCGGAAACGCCTTTTGCGGTTTTTTGCAAAACGCCGGCAAATCCTGCTCCGCCGTCTTGAATCCGGCGGCGGGGCGTGATAAAATCCAATCATCTTGAATCACAAGGAGGCCTTTCCCATGAAGAAATACCTTGCGGAAGCCATCGGCACCTGCACGCTGGTCGTGCTCGGCTGCGGCACGGCCATGCTGGTCGGCTGCGACGCCGTGTCCGGCGGCGGCTACATCCTCACCGCGCTGGCCTTCGGCCTGTCCATCGTGGCCATGGCCTACTGCGTCGGCAACATCTCCGGCTGCCACATCAACCCCGCCGTCTCCCTCGGCGTCCTGCTCTCCGGGCGCATGGAGAAGAAGGATTTCTGGGGCTATGTCGCGGCTCAGTGCGTTGGCGCGCTCGTCGGCGCCGGACTGCTCGCCCTGATCTTCTCTCTCGGCGGCGTCAAGGACATGACCGGCGGCTTCGGCTCGAACGGGCTGGGCGGCGTGAACGGAAGCGCTGTTGCTGGCCTGCTCGTCGAGATCGTGCTGACCTTCATCTTCGTGCTGTGCATCCTCGGCGTCACGTCCTCCAAGGCGGGCCACGGCTCCTTCGGCGGCCTGGTGATCGGCCTGACGCTCACCGGCGTGCACATCCTGGGCATCGGCCTGACCGGCACCTCGGTCAACCCGGCCCGCAGCTTCGGCCCCGCCGTCGTCGCGGCCATCGCCGGCAACACCGATCCGATCGCCTGCCTCTGGGTCTTCATCGTCGGCCCGCTGGTCGGCGCCGCCCTCGCCGCGTACTGCTACAAGTTCCTGGAAAAGAAGTAAAGCGGATTTCCCAAAAAGCCGCGCACGATCTGCGTGCGCGGCTTTTTTTGCGCAAAAACGGCGGGCGTACTGTGATTTTTGTTGACAAGGGCGCGCGGGGGTGGTAATATACTGCGGAACGCGCCCGCAGTCTGCGCGATGGGGTTTGCCGCCGATGCGGCGTCCTTTCCGCCCCACGGCCCGGATCGCAGGGTATAGCTGAAATTTGAAAGGAGCAAAACACCATGATCACCAAGGAAGTCAAGACCCAGGTCATTTCCGACAACGCCACCCACGAGGGCGACACCGGCTCGCCCGAGGTGCAGATCGCCATTCTCACCCAGCGCATCCGTGAGCTCACCGCTCACCTCAAGCAGCATCCCAACGACGACCACAGCCGTCTGGGCATGTACAAGATGGTCGGCAAGCGCCGCCGTCTGCTCGACTATCTGGCGAAGAAGGATATCGAGCGTTACCGTGCGATCATTGCCAAGCTCGGCATCCGCAAGTAAGCACGGTTCTGAAGGGTATGAAGGTTTTGGAACGCGGGGACAACTGAATACTGTCCCCGCGTTTTTCCCGTTTCAAAGGCCGGCGGCCTTTGAAACGAGGCTTTGCACCCCGCTTCGCGAATAGATTCGTACACCAAGCACACCGCTTTCCGTATTTGAAAAAACGCCCGCGCGCGGACGCTTTTTCAAGTACTGAGAGCCGGGACGTGCAGACAATAAAGGAGAAATCATATGATCATCACCAACAAGCAGTTCCCCAACTACCGGAAGTTTGAGATGATGTACGAGGGCCGCCCCCTGTCCATGGAGGTCGGCAAGCTGGCAGAGCTGTGCAACGCCGCCGTCCTCGTCAAGTACGGCGAGACCACCGTCCTCGTCACCTGCACCGCCTCCGCCCGCCCGAAGGACGGCGTCGACTACTTCCCCCTCGCCGTGGACTTCAACGAGAAGCTCTACGCCGTCGGCCGCATCCCCGGCAGCTTCATGCGCCGTGAGGGCAAGCCCAGCCTGCCCGCGGTCCTGGCCTCCCGCCTGATCGACCGCCCGATGCGCCCGCTCTTCCCCTCCGACCTGCGCAACGACGTCGTCATCGCCTGCGAAGTGCTCTCCGTCGACCGCGACTGCAGCCCCGAGATCACCGCCATGATCGGCGCCTCCGCCGCCGTCTCCATCTCCGACGTGCCCTTCAACGGGCCCATCGCCGGGATCGTCCTCGGCTGGGACGGGGAGAAGTACCTCTTCAACCCCACCCAGAAGGAACGCGAGACCAACCGCATGATCACCACCGTCGCCGCCACCCACAAGAAGATCGTCATGATCGAGTCCGAGGCCGACCAGGTCCCCGACGACGTGATGTACGAGGGCATCGTGCAGGCGCACGCGCACCTGCAGCCCGTGCTCGACCTCATCGATCAGATGGTCGCCGAGATCGGCAAGCCCAAGTTCGAGTACGAGCACGCCTCTTTTGACGAGGAGCTGTTCGAGAAGCTCGTCGCCAATGAGTTCGAGTCCATGGAGTACTGCATGGACACCGACGACAAGAACGTCCGCGAGGCCCGCGTCAACGACTGGATCACCATGGTCGAGGAAAAGTACGGCGAGGAGCACCCCGACCTCATGCAGTACATGGAGGAGATCCTCTACAAGCTGCAGAAGAAGGTCGTCAAGAAGTGGCTGCTGGCCGGCAAGCGCGTCGACGGCCGCCAGATGAACGAGATCCGCCCGCTGGCCGCCGAGGTCGGCGTCCTGCCCGTGGTGCACGGCTCCGGCCTGTTCACCCGCGGCCAGACCCAGGTGCTGTCCATCGCCACCCTCTCCACCATGGCCGACGCCCAGAAGCTCGACACCATCTGGGAAGAGGAGTCCAAGCGCTTCATGCACCACTACAACATGCCCTCCTACTCCGTGGGCGAGGCCCGTGCCAGCCGCTCCACCAACCGCCGCGAGTACGGCCACGGCGCGTTGGTCGAGAAGGCCCTCGAGGCCGTCATCCCCGAGATCGAGGACTTCCCCTACGCCATCCGCGTGGTCTCCGAGGTGCTCTCCTCCAACGGCTCCACCTCCCAGGGCTCCATCTGCGGCACGACGCTCGCCCTCATGGACGCGGGCGTGCCCATCAAGGCCCCGGTCGCCGGCATCTCCTGCGGCCTGATCCAGGACGGCGACGACTTCACCACCTTCATCGACATCCAGGGCGTCGAGGACTTCCACGGCGAGATGGACTTCAAGGTCGCCGGTACGAAGAAGGGCATCACCGCCATTCAGATGGACCTCAAGAACGACGGTCTCAAGCATGAGATCGTGAAGGAGGCCTTCGCCATCACGAAGGAGGCCCGCTTCCAGATCCTCGACTGCATCCTGCTCAAGGCCATCCCCGAGCCGCGCCACGAGCTGGCCAAGACCGCGCCCAAGATGATCCAGATGAAGATCAACCCCGACAAGATCCGCGAGGTCATCGGCTCCGGCGGCAAGGTCATCCAGAAGATCACCGCCGACACCGGCTGCAAGATCGACATCAACGACGACGGC
>JAILNC010000029.1 GCA_024691985.1 Oscillospiraceae bacterium
GCCATGAAGGACGGCCAGGTCAAGGTCACCCGCGTCGGCTATCAGGACCTTGACGCGCTCAAGGCCATGCTGGCGTAAAAGCGCGCAGTTCGCGAAAAAGCCGGGGAGACCCCGGCTTTTTCGCGTCGTGCCGTCTTGACAAAAAAAGGTCCCTGTTGTAATATGACCCCTGTATCTTTGCTTTGACGGGCAGGAGTACGCGGAATACGCCTCACAGAGAGGGAGCGGCCGGTGAGAGCTCCCGTGGCGCGCCGCGGAAGGTCGGCCCCGAGCATTCCGGATGAAGGCACTGCCGCGTAGTCCGGGCGGGCGCCCCCGTTACAGGGCAGAGAGTGCCGCGTTTTCGCGGAATTCAGGTGGTACCGCGGTAATGACCGCCCTGAAGCCCTGTGCTTCGGGGCGTTTTCTTTTGGAAGGAGAGAGACGCAAGCATGAACCAACTGCCGAAGACCTATGATCCCAAGCAGACCGAGAAGAAGATCTACGACATGTGGATGAAGGGCGGCTATTTCCGGGGCGAGATCGACCCGGAAAAGAAACCCTTCTCCATCGTGATGCCGCCCCCCAATGTCACGGGGCAGCTGCACATGGGCCACGCGCTCGACGCGACCCTGCAGGATATCCTGACCCGCTACAAGCGCATGCAGGGCTATGCCGCGCTGTGGCTTCCCGGGGTGGACCACGCCGGCATCGCCACCCAGATCAAGGTGGAAGAGGTGCTGCGCAGGGAAGAGGGCAAGACCCGCTACGACCTGGGCCGGGACAAGTTCCTGGAGCGGGTCTGGGCCTGGAAGGAGCAGTACGGCGACCGCATCGTGGAGCAGCAGAAGAGCATGGGCGTCAGCTGCGACTGGGATCGCAGCCGCTTCACCATGGACGAGACCTGCGCCAAGGCCGTGCGGGAGACCTTCTGCGACCTGTATGAGAAGGGCCTCATCTACAAGGGCCGCCGCATCATCAACTGGTGCCCCCACTGCCGCACCGCCCTCAGCGACGCGGAGGTGGAGTACAAGGACATTCCCGGCCACTTCTGGCACATCCGCTATCCCATCGAGGACTCCGACGAGGCGCTGATCATCGCCACCACCCGGCCCGAGACCATGCTGGGCGACTCCGGCGTGGCCGTCCACCCGGAGGACGAGCGCTATGCCCATCTGGTGGGCAAGAACGCCATCCTGCCCCTGGTGGGGCGGAAGCTGCCCATCGTGGCGGACGAGTACGTGGAGCTGGGCTTCGGCACCGGCGCCGTGAAGATGACCCCCTGCCATGACCCCAACGACTACGAGGTGGGCCTGCGCCACAATCTGGAGCAGATCCAGGTCATCGACGAGGACGCGAAGATCTGCGGCGGCTACAAGTATGACGGCATGGACCGCTATGAGGCGCGCAAGGCCATCGTGGCCGACCTGGAGGAGCAGGGCTATCTGGTGAAGGTGGAGCCCTACAGCCACAACGTGGGCTGCTGCTATCGCTGCGGCAACGTGGTGGAGCCCCTCACCAGCCCCCAGTGGTTCGTGAAGATGGCGCCCCTGGCCAAGAAGGCCATCGAGGTGGTGAAGGACGGGCGCGTCCGCTTCGTGCCGGATCGCTTCTCCAAGATCTACCTGAATTGGATGGAGAACGTCCACGACTGGTGCATCTCCCGGCAGCTCTGGTGGGGCCACCAGATCCCCGCCTGGACCTGCGAGGACTGCGACCACGTCACCGTCTCCCGCCAGGATCCCTGCCGCTGCGAAAAGTGCGGCAGCGAGAAGATCCGCCGGGAGGAGGACGTGCTGGACACCTGGTTCTCCTCCGCCCTCTGGCCCTTCTCCACCATGGGCTGGCCCGAAAAGACCCCGGAGCTGGATTACTGGTACCCCACCACCGTCATGGTCACCGGCTATGACATCATCTTCTTCTGGGTGGCCCGCATGATCTTCTCCGCCATGGAGCAGATGGACAAGGAGCCCTTCAAGACCGTGTTCATCCACGGCCTGGTGCGGGACAGCCTGGGCCGCAAGATGTCCAAGTCCCTCGGCAACGGCATCGACCCGCTGGAGATCGTGGAGAAGTACGGCGCGGACGCTCTGCGCTTCAACCTCATCACCGGCAACTCCCCCGGCAACGACATGCGCTTCTATGTGGAGAAGTGCGAGGCCATGCGCAACTTCTGCAACAAGCTGTGGAACGCCTCCCGCTTTGTGATGATGAACCTGACCATCGAGAAGAACGAGCTGCCCGCGAAGCTCGAGATCGAGGACAAGTGGATTCTCTCCAAGCTCAACGATCTTGTCAGGGAGGTCTGCGAGAACATGGACAGCTATGAGCTGGGCGTGGCCGCGGGCAAGATCTACGACTTTATCTGGGACAGCTACTGCGACTGGTATATCGAGCTGACCAAGCCCCGCCTGAACGGCGAGGATGAGGAGGCGAAGCTCTCCGCGCAGAAGGTGCTGCTGTATGTGCTGACGGAGATCCTCAAGCTCATCCACCCCTTCATCCCGTTCATCACCGAGGAGATCTGGCAGTCCCTGCCGCACGAGGGCGAGGCGCTGATGCTCGCGCGCTACCCCGTGTACCAGGAGGCGCTCAGCTTCCCGGAGGACGAGCAGAACTTCGAGATGGTCATGAACGCCATCAAGGCCGTGCGCGCACGCCGCAGCGACATGAACGTCCCGCCCTCCCGCAAGGCGCATCTGATCATCGTCACCGACCGGGCGGACGCGTTCGCCGCCGGCGCCGCCTATATCAGCAAGCTGGCCTACGCGAGTGAGGTGAGTGTCAGCGATACCGCACCCGAGAGCACCGAGGGCATGGTCTCCGTCATCACGGACAACGCCCGCATGTTCATGCCCATGGCGGAGCTGGTCGATCTCGAGAAGGAGAGGACGCGCATCCTCAAGGAGCTCGCCAACGCCGAAAAGATGTTAGCCGGGCAGATCGCGAAGCTCTCAAACCAGAACTTCGTCACGCGCGCGCCGGAGGCCGTCGTAAATATCGAGCGCGAGAAAAAGGCCAAGCTCGAAGCGCTGATCGACAATCTGAAGATCAGCCTCGAGAATATCGGGAAATAAACGCGCCTCGACGCTTTCCGCAAAAGCAATACGATAGAATAGCACCGCACAGATTATTGTGCGGTGCTATTATTTTGAACGAAGGAAGGAACTGGCAGTGATGGAAATTCAGACAAGCTATGATGCCGGAAGGCTCACGGTCTATCTGATCGGGGAGCTGGACCAGCATGAGGCGCGCAGCGTCATGCACAGGCTCGAGGAGCTTCTCGACGAATACATACCGCGCGACTGCGCGCTCAACCTTGCGGGGCTGAGTTTCATGGACTCCTCGGGTATCGCCGTGATTATCAGGATCAGCCGCCGCATGAACGCGCTCGGAGGCCGCGTCTGGATCGAGGACCCGGCCCGACAGCCGCAGCGCGTGATCGACGCCGCCGGCATCGCCCGCCTTGTACCCATCGCCATGAGCAGATAAGGAGGAATCAGGATGAAGGCAAGCAACAGCATCAAGCTCGAATTCCCCAGCAAGAGCAGCAACGAGAGCTTCGCGCGCGCGGCGGCGGCGGCCTTCGCAGCACAGCTAGACCCAACGATGGAGGAGCTCGGCGATCTGCGCACCGCCGTCTCCGAGGCGGTGACAAACGCCATCGTGCACGCATATCCCGACAGCATCGGCATGATCTGCATGAAGCTGCGCATCCTCGAGAGCGGCGTGTTCGAGGTCACGGTACGCGACTGGGGCCGCGGGATCGAGGATCTCGAAAAGGCGATGACGCCGCTGTATTCGACCGGCGGCGAGGAGCGCAGCGGCATGGGCTTTACGATCATGGACAGCTTCACGGACAAGCTGCGCGTGCGCTCAAGCCCCGGAAAGGGGACGACGGTCGTCATGCAGAAGTCCTTCAGCCCGCGCGCGGTCCGGGTATGAACGAGGAGATGCCCGCGCTGCTGAGGCGGGCAAAGGCGGGGGATCGGGAGGCCGCGCAGCGGCTGGTCGAGGAAAACGCCGGGCTCATATGGAGCGTGACGAGGCGTTTTTTCGGACGCGGCGCGGAACCGGACGATCTGTACCAGCTCGGCTGCGTCGGCTTCCTCAAGGCCATCGAGGGCTTTGACGAGACCTTCGGGACGCGCTTTTCAACCTATGCCGTGCCGAAGATCTCCGGGGAGATCAGGCGTTTCCTGCGCGATGACGGGGCCATCAAGGTCAGCCGCAGCATCAAGGAGCAGGCGTCGAAGATACGCCAGACCCGTCTGCAGCTCGAGCAGCGTATGGGCAGGGAGCCGAAGCTGTCGGAGCTGGCGGAGGCGACGGGTCTGAGCCCGGAGGAGATCGCCTTCGCGGAGACGGCAACGGGGCCTGCCGACAGCTTCCAGCGCGAGAGCGGCGAGGATGGCTTCACGCTGGAGCTGGTGCTGGGCGACTACGGGGCAGAGGAGCGGCTTGTCGAGCACGTGGCGCTGCGCGCCGCCGTTGAGCGTCTTCCGCCGCGGGAAAAGGAAGTCATCGCGCTGCGCTTTTATCACGGTCTGACGCAGCAGCGCTGCGCCGAGGTGATGCGCGTGTCGCAGGTGCAGATCTCGCGTCTTGAGCGGCGGGCGCTGGGCCGCCTGCGCGAAAGCCTCCGGGAAACATAAAAGACCTGATCGGACGATCAGGTCTCAAGCTGTCGACTAAATGTAGACAGCTTGCGATACAAAACCGGGAACTTCTAAAAAAGTTCCCGGTTTTGCTATAATTGAACAAGAAAGGGGGCTCCCCGCCCCCTCTCATTCTCTCCCCTTGCCAGGCGGAACATTCCCGCGTAAGGTTTGTCGTTGTATTTAGTCTTTTTAATAGATCACGTTCATATCCACGATGCCGCGGATGCCGTTGACCAAACCGCGGTCGGTGAACTGCCACATGTCGTAGTCATAGGGGAAATCGGGCAGGCGGTTATATCGCGTATAGTTGGCAAGCCAGGTGGTGTAAGGGGCGTAGACGGAATGCGCGACGTGGTTTTTCAAATAGTTCAGTCCCGAGTAAACACCCGGCGTATAGCCGGCCTCGCGTACGCGCTCGCAGAAGGCGTTTATGATCTGCGCACGATACGGCTTGCACAGTCTGTCGGCGCGTCCCAGCGGATAATCACCCGACTGCTCGGTGTCAAAATAGACAGGATACTCCAGCTCCATCCCGTCGAGCATGCCGATAACGAGATCAGCCTCCTCCCGGGCCTCGATGGGGTTGACGGCGGTCGAATAGACATAGACGCCTACGTCGATCCCGGCGGCCTTAGCGCCGCGGAGGTTCTGGGCAAAACGGTTGTCCTCCCACAGCAGGCCCGTTTCCCAGCCGCGGTAGCCGACGCGGATGATCGCGAAGTCGATGCCCTGAGCCGCGACGGCGGGCCAGTTGATTCCCTTGTTGTGATAGGACACGTCGATGCCGAGCTTGGCGGCCTTCACACCGTAGAGATTGAAATAGTACATCTTGCCGTCGATCTGCCGCAGACCGGTGGCGGCCTTCCCGGAACGGTCGGCGTAATAGGTCAGGCCGTCGTGTTCCTGCCAGCCTGCGCTCTCATAGACAGGCGCCGTCGGGGCGGGCAGGACCTCGATCGCGGCGGGCAGAGCGGTATAGGCGCCGACTGCATCCAGACGCACTGTATAGAGCCCGGGATCCATCTGGGTGAGGTAGAGGCGGCCGTCCGCATCGGCCGGATACGACGTCAGCGTTCCGTCCGGCGCGACGACAGTAAAGCCGAAATCGGCCTCCGGCAGCGTCTCCGCCTCCGGGTCGACCAGGACGATATAGAGATCGCCTGCCGACGAAAAGGCCTTAAGCTGCAGTCGGCGCGCGTCGGGTACTTCAGGTGTGGCCGCGGCCGCGGGGACGGGCGTCGGGGCTATGGCCGCCAACGGCGGCGCATTGTTCTCCCGCTTCATGCGCAGGCCGGAGGCGGTGAGAAGCGCGATCGAGAGGACGAGCACGACTGCCGGGATCCCGAGCAGCAGCGTGCGTCTGCCGCGCCGCGCCGGTCTGTCAGGCTTCTTTTCCCGGCCCATGGCACCCGTCACCTCCGTTTGTTTTGATTCTGAATAGCTGAACATGCATGTTTACATAATAGCTGTACAAGATGGAAAAGTCAATCGCCGTTTTGTGTCGAACGGAAGAATTTACAAACGCTTCTTGTACCGACTCAAAGGATGTGGTAAAATCACATCCATGATGACTGATTTTGAAAAACGATATCTTGAGGCGGTGCGCCGCCTGATCCTGCGCGACTTCCCCTCGCTCAACCCCAGGCAGCAGGAGGCCGTGCTGGCGACCGAGGGGCCTCTGCTGATCCTCGCGGGGGCAGGCAGTGGGAAGACCACCGTGCTCATAAACCGCATCGCAAAGCTCCTCCAATACGGCAGGGCGGGAGACTGTGAGGACGTGCCCGCGGCCGCCGACGAGGAGACGGTCGCCCTTCTAGAATGCGGGGGCGAAGAGGCAAAGCGTCTGGCCGCCGTTTCGCCCGTGGATCCCTGGCGCATCCTCGCCATCACCTTTACGAACAAGGCGGCGGGCGAGCTCAAGGAGCGGCTCTCACTGATGCTGGGGGAAAAGGCGGATGATATCTGGGCCTGCACCTTCCACTCAGCCTGCGTGCGCATCCTGCGCCGTGACGCCGAGCGTCTGGGTTACACCGGCAGCTTCACGATCTACGACACATCCGACAGCCAGAGTCTGGTCAAGCGCATCCTCCGCGATCTGGATATGGACGAGAAGATGTACCCGCCGAAGTCCCTTCTGGGCGAGATCAGCCGCGCGAAGGACGAGGGCCTGTCGGCGGCCGAGTACCAGCAGAGAGCGATCGCCTCCGGCGATATCCGCAGGCGGAAATATGCCGAGGTGTTCTCTGAATACGCCAGGCGCTGCTTTTCGGCCAACGCCATGGACTTTGACGATCTGATCTTCAACACCGTGCTGCTGCTCGAAAAGAACGCGGACGTGCTCGAGCACTGGCAGCGGCGCTTTCAGTACGTACTGATCGACGAGTATCAGGACACCAACCGCCTGCAGTACCGCCTTTCCTCGCTGCTTGCGGGCGGCTGGGGCAATATCTGCGTCGTCGGCGACGACGACCAGAGCATCTACAAATTCCGCGGCGCGACGATCGAGAACATTCTGGAATTCGAAAACCAGTACCGGGGCTGCCGCGTGATCCGGCTGGAACAGAACTACCGCAGCACCTCGCACATCCTGGACGCGGCCAACGCAGTGATCGCCAACAACGTCCGCCGCAAGGGCAAGGAGCTCTGGACGAACAAGGATGGGGGCGAGCTGCTCTTCCACTATTTCGCCGACGACGAGCGGGACGAGGCCCAGTATGTCGCCTCCGTCATCCTCTCGGATTACGGGCGCGGGATGAACTGGCGCGACCACGCGGTGCTCTACCGCATGAACGCTCAGTCCAACCAGTTTGAATACGCCTTCAAGCGCAGCGGCATCCCGTACCGCATCATCGGCGGTACGCGCTTTTTCGACCGGGCCGAGGTCAAAGACATCCTGGCCTACCTGAGCCTGATCGCCTCGCCCTCGGACGATCTGCGCCTGACGCGCATCATCAACAGCCCGCCGCGCGGGATCGGTACGAAGACCGTGGAGACGGTCGCAGAATTGACGCAGGCAAACAACTGCTCCATGTTCCAGATCCTTACGGATGCGGACAAGTACCCGGAGCTGCAGCGCTCAGCCGTCAAGCTGCGGCTGTTTGCCAACATGATCCTGGAGCTGCGCGAATTCGCCAAAACGAATCCGCCGGAGCTTGTTTTCGACGAGCTGCTGGAGAAGACGGGCTATGTCCGTCAGCTTGAGGAGAAGAATACCACCGAGGATACCGCCCGCGCCGAGAACGTGCGCGAGGTGCGTACCAGCATCCTCACCTATGAAAAAGAGCTCGGTGAACAGACGCTCGAGGGCTATCTGGCCAATGTGGCGCTGTACACGGACATGGACAATTACGACCCCGACGCGGACGCCGTGATTTTGATGACGATCCACAGCGCCAAGGGGCTGGAATTCCCGGTCGTCTTTCTCGTCGGCATGGAGGAGAGCGTCTTTCCCGGTATCCGCGCCATCGGCGAGCCGGAGGAGATGGAGGAGGAGCGCAGGCTCTGCTACGTCGCGATCACGCGAGCCAAGGAGAGGCTGATCCTCAGCTCCGCACACCAGCGCATGCTCTTCGGCCGGACGACCCCGAACCGGGTCTCCCGCTTTGTCTCAGAGATCCCGGAGGAGCATATCAAGAGCAATATCCCCAAAAGCTATACGTATTCCGAACGCCCCAAGGCGCCCGCCTATACCGGAGGCTTCAGCGCGCGGCAGCCGTCTGCCGGAACGCAGAGCGCACCGAAAAAGCCCGCGTTTTCCGCGCCGACCGCTGCGCCGAAGAGCGCACCCGTCGCCTTCGCCGTCGGCGACCATGTAAAGCATACGGCCTTCGGCAGGGGAGAGATCCTCAAAATGACGCCGATGGGCGGCGACTTTCTGGTGGAGATCCGCTTTGAGCAGATCGGCATCAAGAAGCTGATGCTCCGCGCCGCGGCACAGCATATGGAGAAGCGATAGACAAGCCATGGGAAAGAAACAAGCGCTGCTCGGAAAACTCGCGCTGCTGGCCACCGCGATCATCTGGGGCTCCTCCTTCGTCGTTTTCAAGAATACGCTGGGCAGCATCGGCGCGCTCTGGGTACTTGCGATCCGGTTCTCCATCGCGGCGCTCATCATGGGCTGCGTATCGTTTCGCAAGATCAAAAGGGCGACTCCCCGCTGCTTCAAGGGCGGTCTGCTCATGGGCGCGGCGCTGGCCTGCGCCTATATCGTCCAGACCTATGGGCTGGTCTACACGACGCCCGGCAAAAACGCCTTTCTGACCTCGACCTACTGCGTGCTCACGCCCTTCTTTTCCTGGGCGGCGTATCGGCGCAGGCCGGAGTTGTCGCATCTGATCGCGGCGGTGCTCTGCGTCGCGGGCATCGGTTTCGTCTCACTGAGCGAGGGCTTTTCCGACGTCAACCGCGGCGATGTGCTGACGGTCGCCTGCGGCGTGTTCTATGCCATACAGATCCTGCTGACCGAGCGCTTCCGCGACAGCGGCGACGCGGCGACGCTGTCGGCCGTCCAGTTTGCCGCGGCGGCTGTGATCTGCTGGGTCGGGGCGCTGCTGTTTGAGAAAGCGCCCACGGCGATCTCAAGCGAGACCTGGCTGTCCATCGCGTATCTCTCCGTGATGTGCACGGCCGTCTGCTTCTACCTGCAGGTCTGGGGAATACGGTACACGCCCGCCGCCACGGCGGCGATGATCATGACGCTCGAGTCCGTGTTCGGCGTGCTGATTTCGATTTTGTTCTACCGTGAGATCGTGACGGCGAAGATCGCCTTCGGCTTTGTGCTGATCTTCGCGGCGGTGCTCATTTCGGAGCTGCGGCCCTTCCGGGACGGGAAAAGCGCAGAAGGGGAGGATGAAACTTGCGTGAGATCAAGCTGAAACGGGTCTACCGCCATTTCAAGGGCGACTGCTATCTGGTCGAGGACCTCGCCCGCCACTCCGAGACGGGGGAGGAATATGTGGTTTACCGCAAGCTCTACGGGGACGGTTCGCTCTGGATCAGGCCGAAGGAGATGTTCCTCGGCGAGGTGGACAGGGGAAAATATCCCGACTGCCCCCAACGCTGGCGCTTTGAGCTGCTGGAGATCGAGAGCGTTGCCGGTCATCGGGACTGAGGAGGTATGAGCGTGAATGTGAACGGATTTGAGATCGAACACAAGTACTTGATTGCCATGCCGGACGAAGCCCTGCTGGCGGAAGGGGACCGCTCCGCCATCGTCCAGACCTATCTGCTGGGCGAGGAGGGGACGACCGAACGCGTGCGGATGCGGCGCTATGCCGACCGAACCGAATACACCCACACGACAAAAATAAGGCTCAGCGCCGTACGGCGGGTCGAGCTGGAAGAGACTGTCGGGCAGAGTGAATACGAGGCGCTTCTGAAGCGCGCCGACCCTGCACGCCGCCCGATAGAGAAGCAGCGTTTCTGCCTTCCCTACGAGGGGCGTACGCTTGAGATCGACGTATTCCCGTTCTGGCGGTACCATGCGCTTCTGGAGGTCGAGCTGGAGGATGAGGGACAGCCCTTTTTGCTTCCTCCGGAGATCCGCGTGATACGCGAGGTCTCGGACGATCTGCGCTATACCAATGCCGCGCTCTCGCTCGAGATCCCCGACCCGAACGCCGACTGAGGAAACATATTTCCCAATCATTCGTCTGTAGAACCGAAAGGATGATGAACATGAAAAAGTTTGTTTCTGTTGTTCTTGCGCTGCTGCTCTGCACATCGCTCTGCGCCTGCGCGGGCGTATCGCATCTGGAGCTGCCGCCGCTTCCGACTGCCGCTCCCGCGGAGCCCGCGCCGACCGAAGCACCGGCGGCCACGAAAGCGCCCGTGCCCGAGGGGGGGGAGAAGGTCCCCGCCGAAGGCCTGAAGGGCAGCGTGATCGTCTCTGTCAGAAAGACGGAGAAGGACGCTTATGACCCGCTGACCCACGATATCCTCATCCTGCGCTTTTCCTATGAGACGCCGACTGTGATCATTGAGGAAAACCCCGCTGCCGCTGACAAGATCAACGAATTCATCGGCATGCAGGAGGAGTCCTTCTACACGGGCGAGGATTACGGCGAGGGCTATGGGGTCGGCTACAACAATATGCTGACGCTCGCGGAGGACAACTTCATCTATTATGTCTCGGAAACGGACATGGAGAACCCGCCGCTCGAGCTGAGCTGTGCGCAGAGCGTGTCCGTGCTCCGTAACGACGGCCGCGTGCTGACACTGGCCTACAACGAGTCCAGCTATACCGGCGGGGCTCACGGCTCGTATTCCGAGCGGACCTACTGCTTTGATCCGGCGACCGGCGAACAGCTCACGCTGGACAAGATCTCCGACGATGCTGCGGGACTCCGGGCTTTTCTGAACGAAAAGCTGGTCGAGATCGCGCAGACGGACGCGTATATCCGGGAACAGACCGATGGCTTCATCGATCCCGGCGCCATCGACCAGACGCTCGGCGCGCTGCTGCGCGAGGGCTCCTGGTATCTCGACTACGACGGGATGGTGGTCTTCTCCGACCTGTACGAGATCAGCAGCTACGCGGCGGGGATCGTCTCCTTCCGCATCCCCTACAGCGAGCTTGAGGGACGAATCAACAGCCGTTATATTCCGGCTGCCTCCGGGGCCTCGGGCAGCTTCCGGGCGCTCTATGCGGAGGAAATGACGGACGGCAGCACCCAGATCGTCGACATGCTCAAGGTCTTTGAAGACGGACAGACCGTCTACCTGGAGGCCGAGGGCACGGTTGAGGACGTGCGCATCTCCACCGTCTCCTATTCAGCTTACTTCTACGACATCGCCCAGCTCTGGTCCTGCAGCGGCATGAAGGATTCCGCCCTGCAGCTGATCACAGTGATCCCGGACGGCATGCCGAATCTGAAGATCAGCTGGCGAAGCGCCGGGGTCGAACAGGCCTGCTATCTGACCCAGAGCGGCGAGGACGGAAGCCTGATCCTGATGCCCGTCGGCGACGTGGAGGCCGTCGGCTGAGATTTGTGAAATCATACGAAAAATAAGCGAAAAAATTGTTGACATTGCTGCCGAAACATGGTACTCTATCAAAGCCGCATTGAAGGGGTAAGCAAGAAGAGGTACGCCCTCCACCCTAAGAGCGAGTCCTGTAAAGAGGGAGGAACATTCCGTGAAGCATGCGATCATCGTGACCGGCGGCAAGCAGTACCGCGTGGCCGAGGGCGACGTCATTTTCGTTGAGAAGCTCGACGCCGCGGCCGGCGAGGCTGTAAAGTTCGACCAGGTCCTTGCCGTGATCGACGGCGACAACGCCGTGTTCGGCAAGCCCGCGATCGAGGGCGCTTCCGTCTCCGCCAATGTGGTGAAGAACGGCAAGGCCGCCAAGATCCGCGTCTACAAGATGAAGCCCAAAAAGGGCTACCGCAGAACGCAGGGCCACAGACAGCCCTACACCAAGGTTCAGATCGAAGCGATCAACGCCTGATTTGTTCCGCAACTGATTTTGACAAAAGGAGGAGAAACCGAATGGCACATAAAAAGGGCATGGGTTCCACCAAGAACGGCCGCGACAGTGAGTCCAAGCGTCTTGGCGCCAAGAGAGCCGACGGACAGTTTGTCCTCGCCGGCAACATCCTTGTCAGACAGCGCGGAACGAAGATCCACCCCGGCACCAACGTGGGCAAGGGGAAGGACGACACGCTGTT
>JAILNC010000043.1 GCA_024691985.1 Oscillospiraceae bacterium
GGTAAACGGCCCCGCCCTAATGAGTTATCTTATACGTAAGCATAAGACGCCGTCACTTGGCCGAGTGGCGGCGCCTGCTTTTTACCGTGATCGTCACAGTGACATTCAATACATGAAACGTCAATGTAATCGGCATGGCAACACCCCCTTTCGGGTGGTGTAGCGGGTCCGCCTACCGTATTGTTGGCAACGCTCTACCCTTTCGGGCAGTTGTAATTCTACAAGAAAAACGAGAAACCGTCAATATACCTTGAAATAAAACTGAACAGAACAAGGAGCATACATCTTCGTCTTTTCCTTTCTTATTCATTTAATCAAATCTTTTTTGACGGTTTCTCCATTTTTCGACAGGATGCGACGCAAGCGGCAGAGCGTACGGTTCGCATCCGTAAGGTCAAGGGTTCGAATCCCTCCGTCTCCACCAAAAAGTGAAGCAGGCGTCCCGCCAGGGATGTCTGCTTTGCTTTTTGATGTCTCCCGTGGGATTCGAACCGAGCGGCAGTGAATGGCGTGTCGGGGACACGCCAGAGCCGTGAGGCGGCTCGCCCGCAGGCGAGGAATCCCACCTGCTGCGCCATAAAAGGTAGGTAATTTTGATAGAATTGCGTGTTTCATAATTCCGACATTTTTTCAGCTGCGTCCGGGCGCATGCCCGCATACGACGGTGCAGTTGAAAAACGGGAAATACATATTGACAAATTTCTATGTAAGTATTATTCTACACATAGAAACTGTTGAATGTAAGGGGAAGCCAATGGAACAGATTTATACAGATACCGCGAAAATGCTCCGGGCCATATCCGATCCCAAACGGCTGCGGATTGTGGATATGCTCTCCTGCGGCGAACTGTGCGCCTGCAAGATCCTTGAAGCGTTTCACATCACGCAGCCGACGCTCTCCCATGACATGAAAGTGCTTGCAGAAGCAGGGATTGTGATACAGAGACGCGAAGGGAAAAACATTTTCTACTCTCTGAACACCAAGGCCCTCAGTACGATGTACCAAAGCCTCGGACGAGTGTTTGAGGAAAAGCCGGACTGCATCTGTCACAGGAAGAACTGCTGCGATTGAGCCGAAGCCGTACTTCGGTCGGCTCTATCGTTCCGTAGAGTATGGAATCAATTGAATGTTTCGACAGGAAAGGCGGACGAAAATGAAAGAAGATATCCTGATAGAAAACAATATCGGCGAACCTCTGACCGTTGAGGTCTGTAAGGATACGGAAATCATGAGGGAGATATTCACAGAGTATTCCCGGATCAAAGGAGCGGAAAGCTGTTTCAGGTCTTTTGACGCGGAAATAGCCGATTTGAATTCCTATTATGAGGGCGGCGCCATGCTTCTCGGCTCCTTCGGCGGCGTCCCGGCGGCGAGTATTGCAATAAAGCGGATCGACGAGAATATCTGCGAGGCAAAAAGGCTTTACATCAGGCCGGCTTATCGGGGCAGGGGATATGCCAGGGTGATGCTGAACGCCATGCTTGACAAAGCGAAAGAACTCGGATTCAAAGAGGTCAGATTTACAACGAAACCGGAGGTCATGCGGATCGGATACGAATTGTATAAGAGGATGGGCTTCCTGGAGACCGGAGAACAAGACGGCATTGTTGAGATGAGAATGTACCTGGGATAAAAAGCCCGGATCATACGGACCGAGATCATTCTGTGAAAAGAGGTTGTGAAAAAATGGATGACAGGATTCAGCAGATCCATGAGAGCGTAAAAGACTATTATTCCAGATTGACGACGCAGAAAGACGGTGAGCTGGCCTCGGCGGCGTGCAGCTGTGCTTCGGGGAGCATACCCGACCCGGTCAGGAAGATCGTTTCCGAGCTGCCGGAAGAGATCCTCACGCGTTATTACGGATGCGGCTCACCCATTCCGGACAAAATTGAGGGCTGTACCGTCCTCGATCTCGGCTGCGGCACAGGTCGGGATGTCTATGTCGTTTCAAAGCTTGTCGGAGAAAACGGCAGGGTGATCGGTGTTGACATGAACGATGATCAGCTTGCGGTAGCCGAAAAGTATAAGGATGAGATGGCCCGAAAATGGGGATTCTCAAATGTGGAATTTCGGAAAGGTTTTATCGAGGATCTTGCTTCTGCGGGGATAGGGGACGCATCGGTCGATGTTGTGATCTCCAACTGTGTGATCAATCTCTCCCCCGACAAGGAAAGCGTCTTCTCCGAGATCCGGCGTGTTCTGAAAGACGGTGGCATATTGTATTTCAGCGACATTTTTGCCGACAGAAAAGTTCCGGAAGAGATCAGCACACATCCGCTGCTTCTGGGGGAATGCCTTGGCGGCTCCATGTCACATGACGAGTTTCGTGAGATCATGAAACGCCAGGGCTGGAGGCTTTACGCAGTCGTTTCGTCCCATGACAGCCCGATCAACAATGAGGAAATCGAGAAGTTGGTCGGCGATATCCGATACACATCGGAAACCATACGGGCAGTGAAATCTCCCGGGCGGGGAGCGCACGGCGCTCCTTCCGGTCAGCCTGCCCGGCCCATCGCCGTACCGTATCCGCAGCAATCCTGCTGCAGCAGCGGAAGCGGGTCATGCAACTGCTGCTGAGCCTGTGACGAAAGGTCCCAGTGAAGAAGTGCTTCAGGCATATACGACGCACAGGAGGGACTGAAAGATAGTCGGAATTGTGAAACACGCAACAGAAGCTGTCTTATAGCTTTTATATTATGCAATCCTTTTGGGACTCTCGATCCATTATTCAGTTGAGTAAGAATCAACGATTATCTCTGTTTTGTCAAAATAGCAATCTTTAGCCAAACAAAAGACAGGCCGTTTGGCCTGTCTTTTTGTTGCATTCGGACGCCGTTGATCCTATAATAACCTATAATAGTACGCAGCTGTCCGAAGCCGAAGGGGACGGGCGGCAGATTTCGCAGCAAGGAGAAAACAGGCATGGAACACAGCCATTCCAAAAGAAAAGCTTTGATCGGGGTCCTCCTGATGCTCATCGCAGCAACGGCCATCATCACCGCGATCTGGTTGGCGGGCAAAAAGCCGCAGCCGCTCAGCACGTACTGGCCGTCCGACTCGACCGTGGCGCAGAGCCTCCGGAGCTACGTGTCCAAAGTGACGAACCCGAAGGATCCGGACAATTACATCCCGGAAAAGGACCGCATCGCCGTGTTCGACATGGACGGGACGCTCACCTGCGAGACCTACTATACCTATTACGACACGATGATGTTCATCGAGTACTGCCTGGACGACCATCCGGAGAAGGTCTCGGACGAGCTGAAGCAGGTCGCGGCGGCCATAGAGCCGGGCTATCTTGCGGACGAGACGCTCGCGCGGAACTTCGCCAGAGCCTATGCCGGGATGACGGTGGAGGAGTTCTACGACTACGTGGTCGAGTTCGGTCAGAAGTACACTGCGAGCTTCACCAACATGCGCTACATCGACAACTTCTATCTCCCGATGGTCGAGCTCGTGGAGTACCTGTACGACAACGGCTTCACGATCTATGTGATCAGCGGCACCGAGCGCACGACGACGCGGGCGATCGTGGCCAACTCCCCCATCCGGGATTTCGTGACGCCCAACCACGTGATCGGCACGGATTTTGAGGTCAAGCAGCCGGGACACGAGGAGCAGTCGTCCAACATGGATTTCAAGTATGAAAACGGCGACGAGCTGATCCTCACCGGCGGCTTCATTCAGAAAAACCTCAACGCCAACAAGTCCATCTATATTGAGCGGGAGATCGGGCAGCGTCCGGTGCTGGCCTTCGGCAACAGCGGCAGCGACACGAGCATGATGAACTATACGATCGACAGCCGGAACCCCTATCCCGCACAGGCGTACATGGTCGTCGCCGACGACAGCGTCCGGGAGTGGGGCAAGCAGGACTGGGAAACCAAGTCTGCGGAGTATATCGCGAAGGGCTATATCCCGGTCTCGATGAAAAACGACTTTGCGCAGATCTACGCGGAGGGGATCGTCCCTGCCGCGGAGCAGTACCAGCCGCGCGACTGGTCCGAGGAGTACGAAAAAGCCGCATAGAAATAGAGATCCCGTCCTGCTTTTACAATCTTGTCGAAACCGCGCATACCGGCGGCGGATACAAGTTTGAGGACTTCGCAAAAAGCGTACTGAATGATTTATAAGGGGACATATGAAGCTATACATTTTACGGCACGGAGAAACCGCGCTGAATTCAAAGGGAGTCATGCAGGGCTGGCTTGACGAGCCGCTCAATGAAAACGGGCGCAGACTTGCCGTGCTTTCGGGCCAGGCCATGAAAGGCATTCGCTTCGACCGTTGTATCTCCAGCCCGCTCATCCGGGCAACCCAGACCGCGGAGATCATTCTGCGGGAAAGCGAAAACGCCGTGAAAATTGAAATCGACGACCGCATCCGCGAGATCAATTTCGGAGATCTGGAGGGCAAAAGTCTTTCCGAAATGGGAAAAGAGGGCTATCTGTTCTATACCGATCCCCTCCGTTTCGCAGGGTTTCCGAACGGCGAAAGCATCAGAGACGTATGCGAAAGGACGCAGGCCTTCCTCAAAGAGCTCATTGCCAAAGACGACGGAAAGGTCTGTCTGATCAGCACGCACGGCTGCGCGATGAGAGCGATGGTCAACTGTCTGAAAGACGATCCTTCGGATTACTGGTACGGTCACGCGCCCTATAACTGCTCGTTCACGATCGTCGAAACGGAGACCGGAACGCCGAGGATCACCGCCGTCGACAAAGTGTATTACGACAGCAGCCTGATCGTCGACCATTTCAGGCAAAAGGATTGACAGCTTCCGGTCTATCGTATCCCCCTGTCGGTCAAAACACGCCCCGCCGGGCCGTCTTCTGTCATACCGCAGATCAGCGTTTGACAGACTGCCGCGCGGGATTTAGAATACGCGTATACAGCAAGCTGTCCGGAGCGGCGATCTATCACTTTGTACCGGAGGAAGCGCCATGGCAGATAAGGAACAGGTGCCTCGGGAGCTGATCGACAATCCGGTGCTCCTCGGCTCTCCCACCTTCGGCGGGAATCCCGTGTGCTGCGCCGCCGCCATTGCCGCCATCGACTATATCCTGAAAAACGACGTCCCCGGCATATGCACAGTCCGGGGCAAGCAGCTGAAAGCAGGCCTGCAGTCCCTGGCGGAGAAGTATCCGAACGTCATCCGGGAGGTCCGCGGGATCGGGCTGATGCTCGCCGTTGAGTTCCACTCCCATGAGATCGGCTACGAGACCGCCAAGGGTCTCTTCAAGCGCCGGGTCTTGACCTCCGGAACGCTGGTGAACGCGAAGACGATCCGCTTCGAGCCGCCCGCGCTGATCTCCGAGGAGGATATCGAAGACGTCATTTCACGGATGGACATGGCGCTGGCCGACACCGTGATCTCGATGAAGCTGTGAGCCCTGCGCCGGATGCGCGTCGGTTTCAAGTGCTGCGGGACTGCGGCAGTGTTTCCCCGCAGGGTGTTTCGTGCAGATGCGAAGCGCATGTGAAGTCATGATCGATTGATATGGAAATTTCTTTTATTTCACTCGAATTGCTTTTTGCGGCTGTCTGGCTGCTGTGCAGGATCGCCGTGTGGATCAGGCAGGGCCGGATCGACTGGAAGCGGGAGGCCGTCCTCCTTCTGATGTATGTCAATCTCGCGGTCATCATCCGTTTCTCGTTTTTCCCCAAGACGCGTGTGAACGGCCGGGTGCAGCCGCTGCTTTTTGACGCCGCGGCGGCGTTTCCTTTTCGCGTGAATCTGATCCCCTTCGTGAATCTCTTCGATTACGACAATATGAGATCTCTTCTGTGGAACGTCGTCGGGAACACCGCCATGCTTATCCCGAGCGGGATCATTCTGCCGATCGTCTACCGGAAGCTGGACAGTTTTTGGAAGGTGGCCGCCGCCGGCGCGATGCTCTCCCTCTGCATCGAGCTTCTGCAGCTTCCCTTCAGCGCCAGGGCCTCCGACATTGACGATCTGATCCTGAACACGGTCGGCGTGATGCTCGGATACGGGATCTATCGGCTCGCGAAGGCTGCCGCAAATCGATAAGCCCCGGGGCAGAAAAAAAGGTTCCCGTTTCGCGGAAGCTGTGGTATAATTACTTTATCAATCGCTTTATCCATTCAGAGAACGGGAGGCAAGACGATGAAAATCACAAAACGAAACGGCAATGTCGTCGTCTACGACGACGAGAAGATCATCCAGAGTATTCTCAAGGCCAGTGCGGTCGCCGGTGAGGAGGTCAGCGAAAAGACCGCCGCCTATATCGCGGGTGAGGTCTTTGCCCGGCTCTCGGCCTCGGAGGATATTTTCTCGACCGAGGATGTGCGCAAGTGCGTGTACAAGGCGCTGTATCACAAGGGCTACACACAGACCGCGAAGATCTACGCGGAATACAAAAAGTAAACGCAGAAACGTCATTGAGACCGCCATTCGGCGGTCTCAATGCTTTTTAATACTTTTTGTTATCCCCTGCTCCGTTACGACGGCGTCCATGCGGATATCCAGATCGTCGGTCGGGACGTCTTCGCACAGCAGAGCCTCATAGCACAGGCAGAGCGTCCGGCAGGGGTGCAGAGCCAGAAAGCGGTCATAATAGCCCAGCCCGTGGCCGAGGCGCCGTCCGTCCCGCGTCACGCTCATACACGGCACGAGGGCAAGGTCGATCCCGCCCTCCCCCGGGCGCTCGCCGTCCTCCGGCGGCTCGGGGATGCCGAGCAGCCCCGAGCCGAGCTCCGCGGTGCTGCGGATGCGCACGGCCTCCAGCGTCTTGTCGGGGCGGCACAGCGGCACATACAGCGTCTTGCCCGACGCGAGGGCGTCGGCCAGCAGCAGGCGCGTGTCCGGCTCGGCCCACATGCTGACATAGACGAAGACCGTCTCCGCGCTCCGCCAGGCCTCGCTCTCCAGGACCGCCCGCCGGATGGCGGCGTCGGCGCTCAGGCGATAGTCCGGCGTCAGCTCCGCGCCGCGCTGCCGGAGTACGCGGCGCAGCGCCTGTTTCTCCTCGCGCAGCCCGCTCATACGTCCAGCGCGCACAGATCCTCGGCGCGCTCGCGCCGGACGGCGACATAGCTCTCTCCGCCGCGCAGCATCACGACCGGGGGCCTGCCGAGGCGGTTGTAGTTGGAGGACATCGCGTAGTTGTACGCGCCCGTGGTGCACACAGCCACAGTTTCGCCGCGCTTTATATCCGCGGGCAGGGGCACGTCCGGCTGCACGATGTCGCCGCTCTCGCAGCAGCGCCCCGCCAGCGTGAAGCGCTCCGTCTCCCCGCCGCGCTCGGCGTGCAGGACCGTATAGGCCGCGCGATAGAGGCACCAGCGCGGGTTGTCGGTCATGCCGCCGTCGACGATGACATAGTTCTTGCAGTTCGGGATGTGCTTGACCGTGCTTACGGTGTAGACCGTCATCCCCGCGTCGGCGACGATGCTGCGCCCCGGCTCCATCAGGACCGCGGGCAGGGCGAGGCCGAGGGCCGCGCAGCGCTCCTTTATGAAGGCCGCCAGCGCCGCGATGCGCGCCGGGATGTCGACCTGCTTGTCCGTCTCCCGATAGCGCACGCCGTAGCCGCCGCCGAGGTTGAGCACCCGCGCCTCGAAGCCGAGCTTCTCCTTCATCTCGGCCATGAAGCCCAGCATGATCTCCGCCGAGTCCTCAAACACGTTCTCATCGAAGACCATCGAGCCGACGTGGCAGTGGATGCCCTCGAGCTCCAGCCCCTCCTGCGCGAGGGCGAGGCGCGCGAATTCCAGCGCCGCGCCGGTCTGGATCGCAACGCCGAACTTGACGTCCACGGTGCCGGTGTTCACGGCCTCGAAGGTGTGCGGGTCGATGCCCGGTGTGACGCGCAGCAGGATGCGCTGTCGGACGCCCTGCCGCCGCACCTCCTGTGCGAGGGCGAGCAGCTCCGTCTCGTTGTCGACGATGAAGCAGCCCACGCCCTGCCCGACGGCGTAGCGTATGTCTGCGTCCGTCTTGCCGTCGCCGTGGAACCAGATGCGCTCCGCCGGAAAGCCCGCGGCGAGGGCGGTATGGATCTCCCCGGAGGAGACCGTGTCCACGCCCATGCCCTCCTCGGCCATGATGCGGTACATCTGCTTGAAGGCGCAGGCCTTGCTGGCATAGAGCGGCAGGGCGTCTTCGCCGAAGCTTTCGCGCAGGGCCTGCCGGTACATGCGGCAGTTTGCGCGGATGCGGTCCTCGTCCATGAGATAGAGGGGCGTTGCGTATTCCTCCGCCAGCGCGGGCACGCTCTGTCCCGCGAAGCGCAGCGTTCCGTCCGCGTCCCGGGTAATGTTGCTGCTGAGCATAATCCTCACCGCCGTGATCAAAAGATACCGTATTTTAGCATATTGTTAAAAAACGGTCAAGGGCCCGCGGCCGACAAAAAAAGTGAGCGACAGGGCCGAAGCCCTGCCGCTCTGGGGGGAGATAGGGGGGTAATACTTTAGTTTGGTTTGCTTACTGGAGTGCTACCGAGATCGACACGCTCTGGTTGTTCTCGAGCTTGGAGAAGTCCAGACCGAATGTCGCCTCTGCGTTTCCGCCGTCAAAGGTGACCGTTACATTGTCGCCCTTGGTGCCTTCGGCGCTGAACGCATCGGGGCTGGTAACCATAAGCATCACATCGGCCAGTTTCGCAGTGCCGCCGGTGCCGCCCTCCGTAACATTGATGGTAGCGTTGTTCGGTTCGGTAGTGCTGCCGCTGTCCTTGGACAGGTAGACCTTGCTCGCCGCATCGCCCGCGTAGCTGAAGTTGAGGGTGATGACCTTTTCCTTGACGGTTTCCACAACGTCGGTTTCCTCGATGTTGCTCGTCACAGTGTAAGGTCCGAAGTGTCCCTTGTTCACTCCGCTTGTCTGCTTGCTGAGCGCGGTTCCCTTGATCGAGACGGCATCCAGATACCTGCTCGCTTTGGCTACCTTTACATCGACATAAACGACCTCGCCGTCTGCGACTTCTTCAACCACGTTGCCGTTCTTATCATAGAAGGTCAGCGCGCGGTTGCCGGGATCGGTCTTCGCGGGGAGCGTGCGTGCCGGCGTCAGAATATCCAGGCTGATACTCACGGTGTCGCCGTTGTTGACCGCGGACATATCGACGGTCATCGTGTACTTGTAGGTAGCATCCTTGTTGGCGGAATACTTGTCGGTATCGCCGCCGGGATTGTCGAACTCATAATCCGCAGGCTCATGGAGAATGATTGTGATTTCCTTGCTCGCTTCCTTCACATCGCTGACCGTGACGCTGCTGTCAGTCGAGACAGTCCCGTTGACCTCGGTCTTGAGGCCGGACGGCGCGTTGTTGAAGGTGATCGCGACCGTAACGACCTTGTCATGGGTCGTAACAACGATCTTCTCTTTAGCAAGATCTTCCGTTACCTGGAAGGGGCCAAACGTACCGTCGGAATTCTGAGTGAGCTCTTCGCCATTGACTTCAACCTTATAGTACTTGCCTGCAGGTGCGTCAGACGTGGGCTTGACATAAATATCAGTGCTCACCGGAGCTTTCTCGCGATCGACCGCTTCACCGCCGCTCGTGGTGTACGACAGAGCATAGCCGTTATTGTCCTTTTCCGGGAGTTCGACCGTCGGCGATTCGAACTTGACCGTGAGCACCACGGTGTCGCCGTTGTTCTTTCCTTCGGGCTTCAGCGGTTTATCAACACTTGTGGCCGCTGAATCCGAGCTCGCCGAGAGGCCGTCGACGAGGAACTTGGCAGGATCGGAGCTATCGGTGTTCTCGATCTTGATATTCTTGCCGTGTACCACCATGGGCGACAGAGTCGTGCCGGAGATGGGGATCGAGGCCGTGGCGCCGCCATCGACCGAAACCGTCAGCGCCGCATCAGAGGGGGCGTTCTCCACCGCGATCTGGACCTGATACTGCTTCGTGGCAAGCGCTGTCTCGGCAGTGAGTGTGTAGTCCTGCGTCAGATCATCCGGGTTCTCGGGTACAGTGAAGAATTCGCCGTCTGCAACCTCGACGAGCTTATCGGTACCCTTCAGGAAGGCGATGGGTCCGTCAAGCACCTTCTCCTGAAGATCCTCGTCCACCATGACTTTCAGCTTGGTGCCGCTCTTCACGGTCAGATCAGTGAGGACCTCGTCAGCTTCCGTGACATACTTCAGCTTCACGCTGCCGCCGTCAACCTTCGCCGTGGAGGGCAGTGTCACGTCGACAGGCTCGATCCCTGCGGGCACATCGTTCAGCTTCACAGTGACCGTGCAGTCGCCGGCAGGCATTACGAACTTCTTGCCGTTGCCGGAGTTCTCGATGGTATCAGCAACGGTCTTGTTGCCGGGAACCGGCAGGGTCTTGGGCGTGACAGTGAACGTGGCCTTATCCATCGTGACGCCCATCTTCACCGCAAGATCAGTCATCAAGATCTTCACAGTGCTGCCATAGGGGATGGACTTGAAGTTGTTGCCGCTGGGCAGCACGTCGGCATCCGCGTCGGCTTTTTCATAAATGACCTTGACATAGCCCAGGGATACCGGATCGCCGTTCTGATCCAGGACGTTGAGCGTCAGATTGTACTTGATAGGCTGGAAATTGACCGTGACGCTCTTGTAATTCTTCTGCGGCATGGTAAAGGTGTAGGCCGTCTTGCCGTCGACCGTCGTCTCGGCGAGATCCATATGCCCGCCGTCGACCTTGACGGAGATGTTCCACGGATCGGTATAGTAGCCCGGCGCGGCAGACGGGATGATGGCGACCAGATCTCCCGCATAGGCGACAGATGTGAACGTGTTGAGGGCGGACAGCCCGCTGGGGGAATCCAGGATCACATATTCCACATTTCCGCGGGTGGAGTCGTTGACGCTGTGGTTGAGCTTGATGGGATTCTTGACCGCGGTCAGAGACTTCGATTTGAGCCTGATAATCAGGTTGATGGGATTGGTCGCGAAGTCGCCGGTTACCTTGAAGCTCGTCTTCTTCGAGATGAAGTTGTTGACATCGGTGGAGACGAACTCGTACTCGGAACTGCCGACCTGGGTCAGCGCGACGCTGATGGTGTCGCCATACTCGACGCTCATCTGGGTGGCCAAGTTATCAACGACCGTCTCGGAACTGTTGCGCGTGATCTTCACATAGCTGCCGCCGGTCAGCGGATCGCCGTTCTCGTCGATCGTGGTGATATTCAGGATATATCCGAGCTTCTCGAAGACGGCCTCCACCTTTACGCCGTCCGCGGGCATCGCGTCGAAGCAGTACATGTACGAGCCGGCGCTGGTGGGATGGGGGATAGGCCCGGCGATCGGCAGGATCTCGCCGCCGGTATCCTTGCGGAAGACGCGAAGGCTGGAAGTGATCGAGGCAGGATTGCTGCCGTCAGCATCGTAGACGTAACCCTCACCGGGCGCGACCGAAAGCCAGAACGGTACGCCGGCCTTGACGCCGTTGACGGAGAGTCCGTTGGTGCCGTCCACAATGCCGATCGTGCCGAGGCCGGTGACCTTCATGTCGGCAGGTGTGATCTTCACCATGTTGGACACGAAGTAGGCGCAAACCTCAAAGACTGTATTCGTGCCGGCCACCTGTGCGAACGTGGGCATCTGGAAGCAGCTGTTCTTCTGCAGCTCGCTCGTGAGCATGGGATCGATCGCGCCGTTGACCCAGACCTCATAATGATCAAGGGCGACGTTCTTGCTGCTGACGCTGTAGCTGACATTGACATACTCGCCGACGTTGGCGGGGTGCTGAGCCGCCGCGCCGTCGTTGGTGATCTGATACTCGTTGCGCAGCGCCTCAGAATCGGCCTGGAGGTACAGGCTTGCATCCTGATACTGATTGATCGCCTGCCCGTCAAGGAACACGCTGCCGGTGTAGATGCGCTGAGCGCGCTGGACAGCACCGGTCACGGTCGCGCCGCCCACAGGCATGCGGAACCAGACGCCGGTATCATCAATGACGACGGGGACACGCAGTCCGTCGGAAATGCGGGTCACGATGTATGCGTCCGCATTGTTCGGGTCGGTGACCATCGCATAAGAGGTGTCCGCGGCATCCTCGGGCAGCCAGTTGAGGTAGACCCTGCTATTGGTGCCAGCCTCGCGGTCCGCGTCATTGCGGATGCTGGTGGGAGTGGGATTCGGGTTCGGATCCGGGGCGCCGACAGTGGCGTAGAACTGGCCGCCCTGGACAGGATTGATGACGATCTGGTTGTTCCCCTTCGGGACAAAGTTGACCACAACATCCACATCCGCCGCAGGCATCGTGAAGGTGTTGTTGAATGCGCTGATAAAGTTCCCGTTGTCGTGGCGCTGAACCGTGATGCCCCGGACGATCTGGCCGCCGATAACGGCATCGCCGACGATGTAGCCGTTGTTGGGCTTGGCCACGATGGTGACCTGGGCGCCCTTGGCAGCCCTGGTCACATTGTTGCCGTTGACCTGTACGGAGTAGCTGCCGTTGGGGACATCAATCACGTAGAACGCATAGGTGGGAACAGCCTCGAGCGTGACCTCGACCTTGACGTCGGCGTCGGGCATGATGAAGCCCTGGTCAATGTTGGTGAGCGCCTCACGCTTTACGCCGTTCATCGTCTTATAGCTGACATAGACCTCAGTGGGAACCAGGCCGGAATCAAGGCTGACCACCGTGACCGCGGCGCCCGTGGCGGCCGCGTTCATCGAAACGCCGTCGACCAGCGTGGCGGCCTTGCCGATGTAGTTGCAGTCAACCGTGATATTGTGGCCCTTCATGACGTCCGCGTCGATCTGGATATCGCAGCTGGGCATGGTGAAGGAGAAGGACTTCAGCAGCAGATCGGCCTGGCCGTTGGCGAACTTGACCCGGACGTTCTTGGCAGCCCTGCCTGCCTTGGTGTTGACAGAGACATTGACGGTGTCGCCGGCCTTCGCTTCCTTGACCTGCTTGCCGTTGACAAAGAACTCGACATTGGCGGCAGCGGTGTCGATGGCGCTGGTGAGCTTATAGGTCTGAACGACCGTGGTCGTGCCGTCGCTGCTTGTCGTGGTGGTCTTGTTGTTCGAGGTAGTATCGGACGGAAGCGAGATCGTGGTCGCGACCGGGTAGTAGAAAGGATCGCCCGCCTTCAGCTTGGCCAGATTCGAGTGCTCTTCATTGATGATCTCCAGCATCGGCTTGATGGCGTTGTAGTCAAGCCCTCTGTCGGTCACAACGCCGTACGCGGTCTCGCCGGATTTCATGAGATGGCGATAGACCGTGATGCAGCTGGTGCCGTTGGCAGGCTTCGCCACCGACGGGATCCACAGCGTGGTCCCCGCGGGGATGCTGTTCCAGTTCGTGATCTTGTTGATCTTCTGGATCGTGCTCTTATACTTTTTGTAGGAGACGCCCAACGCGTTGCACGCGTCGGTCACGGTCTCGCCCATGGCGAGCTTATACGGCACCATATACCACCAGCAGGTGTCCTTGGAGATGGCGGTGTCGATGGCCGACTGTGTCGTGGTGGTCTTCGTGGTGGTCTTGGCCGTCGTGCTCGAAGCGGTCGACACTGTCGCGACAGGCGTCGTGATGCTGCTGGTGGCAGCAGTAGCCGTCTTCGCAGTGGACCCATGGCCGGTCGCGATCACGACAGCATCCGCGTCAGTGGCCGGCAGCGTCAGCACTCTGCCGACAGCCAGCTTGTTCCACTGGTTGTCGGAGATGTTGTTGAGCTTCATGATGGCGATCTTGCAGGTGTAGTAGTTGAGACCCAGCTTCTGGCAGATCCTCAGCACGTAGTCTCCGCTCTTCATCTGATACGTCATCGTAGAGTAAGAGACTGTTTCTGCGTTCGCACTGAGGTTGTACCCTGCGAACAGAGATACGACCAGCACCGCGACCAGAAGGATGCTTATGAGCCTTTTCTTCATAGTTGCTCCCCCTAACACATACCCTTTCGGGTGGAATGATGACTTTGGCACAGCTTTTTAAAAAGCCGCAACCGGCGAAAAGTAAAAAAAGTATTACGATTCGGCTATAATATTACAGCAACAGCCCAGAAAAAGCAAGACCCAAATGATAAAAAATTTCAAGAAATTTCATTTTGGTAACACGTCTTCATGGGTCACGAGGCCGAATCCCTTGCTGTGCAAGGCTTTCCGGTCTCTGCTCTCCGTCGGTCCCGCGTTCTCTGTTCGCGCCGAAATCAGCCTTCCCGTCTTTCTGTCAGTTAGGACGGCGCTCCGGAAGGAATGTTCCCGCATGTTTTACGAATTTTTAAAAATCAGGAAAACTTTTTTTACACGAAACGGGACGGGAAGCTCTACCGCTTCTCGTCCCGTTTTTTATTCGATTCCGAACAGCCTCTTGCCGTTCTCGCTTGTGACGGCGGCGATCTCCTCCTGCGTCACGCCCTTGATCTCGGCGATCTTCTGTGCGATGTAACACAGATTGCGGGAGTCGTTCCGTCTGCCTCGCATCGGGACCGGGCTGAGATATGGGCTGTCGGTCTCGATCAGCATCCTGTCCAGCGGACACAGCGCCAGGATCTCCGGCGCCCTGCGCGCGTTTTTATAGGTGACGGGGCCGTCGAAGCCGAGATACCAGCCTTGCTTCAGCAGCTGCTCCGCCATCTCCGCCGAGCCGGAGTAGCAGTGGAACACGCCGCGCAGACCCTCGTAGCGGCTGACGATCTCCAGGCAGTCGCCGTGCGCCTCGCGGTCATGGACGATCACGGGCAGATCCCGCTCGAGCGCAAACTCCAGCTGTTTTGCAAACAATGCCTTCTGCTCTTCCTTCCGGCTCGCGTCCCAGTAATAATCCAGCCCGATCTCCCCGACCGCCGCGCAGCGCTCGTTTCCGGCCAGCTCTGCAATGCGCGCGAGATCGCCCTCCCGACAGCCCGCGAGCTCCTCGGGGTGGATGCCGACCGCGGCGTAGACGAAGGGGTGCTTTTCCGCGATCGCCAGCGCCCGCTCGCTGCTCTCGACGTCGCAGCCCGGGATCAGGATCAGCCCGACCCCGGCCTCAGGCATGGCCGCAAGCAGCTCCTCCCGGTCGGCGTCGAACGCGCGGTCGTCGTAATGTGCATGGGTGTCAAAATACATAGGGCTCCCCCTTCTGCTCTTTTGTCGGGACTATCATATCCCGGCCCGGCCGTTTTTGCAAGCGCGATCCCTTCCGCCGCCCCGGAAATGAGAGCTGAAAAAAGCTGCGCGTCCTGTTCTTGCAAAGCGAAGTCTGCTGTGGTAGAATAACAAAAGCGTTATCCATAATCAGTTTCGGAGTGCTTGGGATGCAGCTTCTTCAACCCGCCGGCGAGAAGGCCTTCCGCCACACGCTCGCTTTCTTTGCCGCCGCTTTCTTATTATTTTATATGGTATGCCCGGTCGCGCCGCAGCGCTGGAACGACCTCTATGTCGCCTACGGCCGCGGGGCTGTCTTTGCCATGGCCGGCATCTACTTCTTCGTATGCCGCCTGCGCGGGAGGCTTGAGGTCCGTCTGGTCGTCTATTATACGATCTGGGTCTTTCTCACCCGCCTGCTCAACACCGACTTCTATCTGCAAAACGAGCTGGACCTGGTCATCAGCCGCATCCTCTGCTGCGTGATCCTCCCCGTCGGGCTCCTGCTCGAGCCGCAGGAACGTCTGCGTCTGCTCGACGTGCTGGCCGTCTTCGCCGGTATTTACTATTTCATCACGGCGCTGCTCGGCCTGTATGCGGCGATCTTCGGCGTCTACTTCTATATCCCGCCGGAGGGGGTCGTCTTCGGCATTAACGACAAATCTCTGTTTTACAGCAACTTTGTCTATATCATGGCCTGGGCGACCAACCGCACCATCTCCGCCGTCTGGTTCTATCTGGCCTGGTGCATGATGATCTACGCCTTTCTCCGCACCCGCAGGACGGCGCTGCGCATCCCCATCGTCCTCGCATTCTTCGTCTTTTATCTGGCGCTGGCCTTCTGCCGCTGCCGGAACATCAAGGTCGCCGTCTCCCTCAATGTCGCCATGCTGCTTTTCCTCTGGGGACAGACGCTTCTGCGCAAAAAAAAGACCGGGCTGCGCATCGCGCTTTTGTGTGCGGTGCTGCTGCTCTCGATCCCCGCCGTCTATAAAAGCTTCGATGTGATGACTTCGGCTTCGGCCGCGCTGTACAACGCGCTGGATCCCGATATCGAGCGCACGGCCGACGCTTTCATGGGCGACGAATATATCGAAGACACAAAGGACGGGCAGGACTTCGCGGATACGCGCGATTTAAAGACCAGTCTCTCCAACCTCTCCAACCGCAGGGAGATCTATGCGAGTGCGATCCCCACCTTCCGGGAGGACCCGCTGCGGCTGCTGATCGGCAAATACAGCAGCAAGATCATGCTCATCCCGAACAAGTATCAGTCCTACCCCTACTGGCACATGCACAACTATCTGCTGCAGGTCCTGATGCTGACGGGCATTCCCGGCTTCCTGCTTGTGCTCGCGTTCAGCGTGCTGCTGGTCTGGCATGCGGTGCGGCTCTTCTTCTCCGCGGCGCCTGCGGTGATCAAAACGCTGGTCCTCCCCATCTCCGGCATTTTGTTTTACGGGATGTTTGAGATCATCATCTTCACGGAAAGCGCCGATATGCGCGCGCTGACCGATTTTCGGGAGCTGTTCTTCTTCCTGCTCGCCGGCATCGTGCTGGCCTATTCTGGTGAATTCCCGTCTGCCGTCGGCAGGCGGGAGTCTGGAGCGTGATGCATCATGTCGAAACCTGTCATCATCAGTGCCGACAGCACCTGCGACCTGTCCCCGGAGCTTCTGGAGCGCTTTGACATCAAGCTCATCCCGCTGACGATCCTGCTCGGCGGCGAGAGCTATCTCGACGGCGTGGAGTTCACCACCGAGGATATCTACGCCCGCTACCGCGCGGACGGGACACTGCCCAAGACCTCCGCCCCCGGCATCCAGCAGTTTCTGGATTTCTTCACGCCCTGGGTGGAAAAGGGCTTCGAGATCGTCCATCTGGACATCAGCTCCGAGCTGTCCGGCACCTGCAGCAACGCCTGCATCGCGGCGGCGGAGCTGGACGGCGTGTACGTTGTGGACAGCCGCATGCTCTCGACCGGCGTCGGCCTGCTGTGCATCGAGGGGGCCGAATGCCGCGACCGCGGCATGGAGGCCGCCCGGATCGCGGAGCATCTGCGCTCGCTCACGGAGAAGGTCGACACCAGCTTCGTGCTCAACACGCTCGATTTCATGTGGAAGGGCGGGCGCTGCTCCGGTGTCGCGGCCCTGGGCGCGAACCTGCTGCACCTCAAGCCGGCTCTGGAGATGGCGGACGGCAAGCTCGGCGTGTACAAGAAATACCGCGGCAGCATCGAGGCCGTCTACCGCCAGTATGTGCGCGAGCGCCTGGCCGGCAAGGAGATCCGGCCCAACCACATCTTTGTCACCGACTCCGGCGAGGTGCCGGAGGAGACCCTGCGGGAGCTGATGGCCATGGTGCGCGAGACCGTCCCCGGGGCCGAGGTGCACAACACCAAGGCGGGCTGCACCGTGACCTCGCACTGCGGGCCGAAGACGCTCGGCGTGCTGTTCATCCGGGCGTAAGGAGGGCATGACATGATCGAACCGAATGACGTGATGAAGGTCGGCGAAGAGGACTGGGAACAGTTCAAGAAGGACGCCGCGAAGGACGAGCTGTATTATACAGGCCCCGGCGATCTGCTGGACACGGCCGAGGGGCGCGCGAAATTCTGCCGCCTGAACACGACCGGCGTTTTCCGCAAGCCGGATCCCTCCTATCCCGGCTATAAGATCTGGGTCTTCAACAACCAGGGCCAGGGTATGGTGGTCAAAAAACGCAGCCATGTCGATCCCCGTCTCATGGAGGATATCGAGTACGACGCCGACGGGAAGGAAATCAGCAAATCCTTTGAGCCGGCGTGAGCCGGGCTCAAACCATATGACGATCCCCGGCGAATACGTGCGTTTGTCCGTATTCGCCGGGGATCCGTTCCCTCTCAGCGTCTCTGTTTCCTGTCGGGCTTCGCTTATTTTGCCTTGCCGGTATTGGTAAAAAAACTGATTTCCTTCTCCAGCAGGCGAAAAACATTTGCGACCAGATACCCGTCCGCGATCGCGTGATTCAGCCGAACGCTGACAGGCATGACAAGCTTTCCGTTTTCTTCTCTGTATTTCCCCCAGTTGACGATCGGCGCGAAGAACAAATATCCGTCGGGCAGTTCGATATGCAGGGCGTCATAGGAAAGCCACGAGATATACGACGCGTCGAACCAGTTGGGATGATTCGCCGTATCCAGCCCGTACTCTCTCGTCTTCTTCGCCTCTTCGACATCCCGTACAGCGGCGGCGTAAAAGCTTTCATAATCCTCACAGTACTCCGTATACACAGGCGTGCAGGTTTCCGTATCCTCATGAAAAACATACTGCGTGGGATTGATCACGTCATAGCAGATCAGCTCGTCCGTCTGCCAGAGATAGCCCATTCTGTAATCTTCGCGGGAATTCATGACCTTGGAGAGAATATACAGGAAGTTGATATAGAACTTTGTCCCCGTCTTCTTCGAATAGGCGGCGAGCTCTGTCACATCTATTCTCGCCGTCATGGAGGTCGAGCATTTGCAGTCTTCCGAAAAGTGACGGAACACACCTTTTCTGTAATATGTCTCTCTGTCGATCACCTTATAGTTCATCTTCGTCATCCTCACAAATACCGCTGCAAACAGGCGCGCCGCATCCGCGGCGCGCCTGTCGGATCACATGCTTTGTTTACTTCTTGTTCCCCAGCAGGCCGCGGATGATGGCGCTGGTCCCGGAGCGCATCACGGAGCTCAGAGCGTTCTTGGCGGCGCGCTTGGCGATGGTCTGCGCGCTGGTGGTCTTCCCGCCGGTGGCGGCGTTGACGATGTTGGTGGACAGGGCGCTCGCGACCGAGGATGCGGCGTTGGTGGCCGCCTGCTGGACGACCTTTTTCTTCTTCGCGGCGGCGGCCTCGGCGGCCTTCTGGGCGGCGGCCTCCTCCTTGAGACGCTGCTTCTCGGCGGCGGCCTCTTCCTTCAGGCGCTGCTTCTCGGCCTCGAGCTCGGCCTTCTTGCGGGCGGCCTCCTCCGCGGCGGCTGCGGCGGCCTCCTCCTTCTGGCGGGCCAGCTCCTCATTGGCGCGGGTGAGGATCTCATAGGCGGACTCGCGGTCGACGCCCTCGCGGTACTTGTCGTCGAAGGGATCGGTGAGGATGAGGCGCTTGACCTCGTCCTTCCCGGCGGCGCCCATGAGGCTCTGCGGCGGCAGGATGAAGGCGCGCTCCACCAGACCGGGGATGCCCTCCTCGTCGAGGAAGCTGACCAGCGCCTCGCCGACGCCGAGCTCCATGATGGCGTCCTCCGTCTTGAAGGCGGGGTTGGCGCGGAAGGCCTTGGCCGCGGCGCGGACGGCCTTCTGCTCGTCGGGCGTGTAGGCGCGCAGGGCGTGCTGTACGCGGTTGGAGAGCTGGGCCAGCACGTCGCCGGGGATATCTGAGGGGCTCTGGCTGATGAAGTAGACGCCGACGGCCTTGGAGCGGATGAGCTTGACGACCTGCACGATCTTCTGGACCAGGGCCTTGGGCATGCCGTTGAAGAGCAGATGCGCCTCGTCGAAGAAGAAGATCATCTTCGGCTTGTCGAGATCGCCGACCTCGGGCAGGTTCTCGAACAGCTCCGTCAGCATCCAGAGCAGGAAGGTCGCGTAGACGGTGGGACTCTGGATCAGCTTCTGGCTGGAGAGGATATTGATGTAGCCGCGGCCGTTCTCGTCGGTGTGCATCCAGTCCATGATCTCGAGCTCCGGCTCGCCGAAGAAGAGCTCGCCGCCCTCGTCCTCAAAGGCGAGCAGCGCGCGCTGGATGGCGCCGATGCTCGCGGCGGAGACGTTGCCGTACTCCACGGTGAACTCGGCCCGGTTCTCGCCCACGAACTGCAGCATGGCGCGCAGATCCTTCAGGTCGAGCAGCAGCAGGCCGTTGTCGTCTGCGACCTTGAACACGATATTCAGCACGCCCGACTGGATCTCGGTCAGGCCGAGCAGGCGCGACAGGAGCGTCGGGCCCATGGAGCTGACGGTGACGCGCACGGGGTGGCCGACCTCGCCGAAGATATCCCAGAAGCGGGTGGGGTAGGCGTGGAAGGAGAAGTCCTCGATCCCGAAGCGCTCGATGCGGCTGCGCATGTCGGCGCTGTCCTTGCCGGGCTTGCACATGCCGGTCAGGTCGCCCTTGATGTCGGCCAGGAAGACCGGGACGCCCATCTCGGAAAAGGACTCCGCCATGACCTTCATGGTGACGGTCTTGCCGGTGCCCGTCGCGCCGGCGATCAGACCGTGACGGTTGGCCATGTTCGGCAGCAGGAAGATGCGGTGATCGGACTGTGCCATCCAAATTTTATTGTCTGTGAACATCTGTCTGTCCCCCTATATGTTGTAGTGGTGAAAATATAATAGCACAAGTTTTTCCCGCATACAACAGGAAAATGCACTTTTCTTTCCGCAAGCTTCCGCCGTTTTTGCTTCTTCGGCAAGTTTTCCCCCGCCGACGCTTGCGTTTGCCGTCTTTCTATGGTACCCTGTATGCATCTTCCCAACGGAATCCCCGGACAGGAGAGTCGCAGCTATGAAAACCAGAATCATTTCCGCCCTTATCCTGCTCACGATCGTGGCCGTCTGCATGCCGCTGGCCGTCACGCGCCTGCTGTTTTTCACGGTCGCGGGCGGGCTTTGCGCCTATGAATTCAGCAAGAGCGTGGAAAAGCTTGACGCCCGGTGCACGCTCTGGGTCATGTTCGTCTACCTCGCCGCCCACGCGCTGCTCTGCTATCTGGACGTCGGGCTCTTCTCCTACTCCGTGTGCTTTGTGTTCTGCATCTATCTGGCGCTGTTCTCCGGCGTGCTGCACAGCAAGGTCTCCGGCCGCGGCGCGCTGTTCACGCTCGCGGGGCTGACCTATCCCTGCGTGCTCTTCGCCATTTTGATGGACATCTCCCTCAGCCCCATCTGGTGGCAGACGCTGGTGATGGGCGCCGTTTCCAGCTGGCTGTGCGACACCGCCGCCCTCGTCGGCGGCACGCGATACGGCAGGCATAAGCTCGCCCCGTTGGTCAGTCCCAAAAAGACCTGGGAGGGCGCGCTCTTCGGGGCTGCCTCCTCTGTGGTCTCCGCCCTGCTGTGCTGGCTGCTCTACCGCGCGTTCTGCCCCATCCCCTTCTGGCTCTGCCTGGTCACGGCCTTCCTCGCCTCGACCCTGGGGCAGATCGGCGACCTGGCGGAATCCCTGCTCAAGCGCATGATCGGCGTCAAGGATTTCAGCAATCTGATCCCCGGGCACGGCGGTCTCTTCGACCGGGCGGACAGTCTGCTGTTCGCGATCCCGACGGCCTATTTCTGCTTCCTGCTCGCCGGCGTCGGCGCGTGAACGAATAATAATAAACGGGAGCTTTTCATAAGCTCCCGTTTTTGTCTTTGCACAGCTCGATCAGAAAATCCCGGAACTCCCGGATCTCCTTTCTGTGCAGGCCTCCCGCGCAGATGAAGTGCAGGGAGGAGCTGCTCTCGGGCACGAGCGGGACCGCGGCGACGTGATAGTATTCCGCGAAGGACTTGGGCCCCAGGATGAGCCCCCGCCCGTTGCGGACCAGATTCATGATCGTGCCGATCCCGTCCGAGCGGTAGACCCGGTCGAGCGTGATGCCGTGCCTGCGGCAGATCTCCCGAAGAGCGCGCGCCTCGGAGGTGTTCTCCAGGCCGGAGATCATGGTCGAGCCCTGCAGCTGCTCGAAGGAGATGCCGGGCAGCTTCGCGCGCGGGTCCGACTCCGCCATCAGGACGCACTGGCGCTCGCAGATCAGCGGGCAGGAATAGAACTCGCTGTGGGCGTCCAGGTAGTTGTCCGAGGGCAGGATGTCCAGCGCCACGTCGATGCTCTGCTGACGCAGGGCGATGAGGAAGTCCCCGCAGGCGTCGGTGATGAACGACACCTCGATCTCCGGGCGCTTGTCAAAGAAGTCCACGATCTCCGGGAAGAGGCCGTTGGAGTACACGCGCGAGCCCATGCCGATGCGGAAGGGCTTTTTGAGCTGGGTGTTGTCCGCCTGCACATTCCTGCACAGCGTGTTCCAGGCCTCGGCCGCGGGCCGGGCCTCCTCGCAGAAGCGCGCGCCCGCCTCCGTCAGCTCCAGTCCGCGGACCGTCCGGGAAAACAGGCTGTAGCCGAGCTCCCGCTCGAGGCGGAGGATCTGCTGCGAGATCGCGGACTGGGAGATGTAGAGGCGCTCCGCCGCCAGCGAGATGCTTTTGCAGTCCGCCGCCTCCAGTACATAGATCACCTGTGAAATCGTCATGAAATCCGCGCCCCATTCATTTCTATTAGTAAAGCTTATGTCTGTATTATAAGATATTGATTTACATTTTTCAAGTAATTTTATATAATTAATATGTAAGCGGGACATCTATTTTTGTGGAATGTGGAAAGGCGGCCTCGTCGATGCGCGCGCTTCTTCTCAACGAAAATAGAACGACAGGCAGTGCGGCGGCGGACATCGCTTCGCGCCGTGCTTTTCTGCGCCCGTTCTTTTTTGCTTGCGTTTTTTCGCGTCTGGGATTATACTTTACTTATGTGAAGCCGCTGGGGTCTTGACCTCGGCGGCGCATGCTTTTTTTGAAAGGAGACGGTAAATCATGATCCATTATGTGCTGCTGAAGCTCGCGCCCGGTACGGACAAGGACGCGGTGGAAGCGCGCGTACGCAAGACCTATCAGGAGCTGGACGAGGCCCTGGACTTTCTGCATGACCCCCAGGTATTCCGCAGCTGCGTGGAGCGGGACTCCAATGCGGACATCATGGCGGTCATCCGTCTGGACGGGGAGGAGTACCTCAAGCCCTACCTGACCCATCCGCTGCATCTCCAAATGGCCGGAGACCTGAAAGACGCCGTCATCGGGCGGACGTCCTTCGATCATCTGTAATCGCTTCGAAAGAGAGGGTTTTAAAAAATGAAGAAATCCGGTATTTTTGCCGCAACGTACATTGCCGTTGCCTCCGTATGGCTCGGCGGCCACTTCGGCCCCGGCTTCGCCACCGGCGCGTTCAGCGCGCAGTATTATGAGAAATACGGCCCGATCGGCCTGTTCATGCCTCTGCTCGCGATGCTCATCACCGGCGGCGTCATGTTCTATATGGTCGAATATGCCCGCAGCCACGGCACCACGAACTATCGCTCCTTTGTTGAGTCCGCCTTCGGCGACGGCGCCCTCGCCAAGATCATGCCGATCTTCTATGACATTCTCTTCATCGGCACCGTCATCGGCGCCGGCGGTCTCGCCGTCGCGGGCGAAGCCAACATCCTCGGCAAGCTGTACGGGCTGGGCTTCTGGGTGGCCGCGGTCCCGACCATCATCGTCTCCGCGCTGCTGTGCCTCTACGGCTCCAAGCTGGTGGCCCGCTCCTCCAAGTACATGATGTACGCGATCGTCGTCATCGTGCTGCTCATCTTCGTGCTGAGCTCTGCCTCCGGCAAGCCCGACTATGCCAAGGCCTTCGCCGCGCCCGCGATCGAGCAGAACAACACCCTGCTCAATGCCATCTGGAAGGCCATCCTCTACGGCTGCTTCCAGTCCACCATCGCGTTCAACGTCATGTCCTGCGCCGACCTGCTCGAGAGCAGGGCGGAGACCAAGAAGGCCGTCGTCACCGGCTACATCGTCACCGTCATTCTGATGATCGCCATCGCCGCCACGCTCTTCGGCTATCTCCCCTCCAACCCCGACATCATCAACCTCGGCAAGACCCCCGTCCCGATGATGAGCATCATCATGGGTCTGGGCATGCCCTGGCTGACCTATCTCTTTGTCATCCTCATGACCTGCGCCGTGCTGACGAGCACCGCCGGCATCGCCAACGCCGGCTGCATCCGCTTCAGCAAGCTCTTCTCCGGCATCAGCAACGTCCAGCTCCGCCGCGCGGTCATCACCGCGATCCTGCTTCTCGTCGCCGCCTTCGGCGCCTGGCTGGATATGGAGCGTCTGACCAAAACCGTCACGACCTATATCGGCTACGCCGGTATCTTCGGCCTGGTCATCCCGGCCTTTACCATTGTCCGCTCCAAGCTCAACAAGGATGAGAAGGCAGCGGAAAAAGCAAAGAAATAACATCTTCCCCCGCCGCAGGGTGAGGCCGCCGGAGCGCAGCCTCATCCTGCGGCGCTCGCCCGCCCGCATCCTTCGGATGCGCGGCCCCTGCCCAGTCGTTTTGTTTCGCCGGCAGCGCGTCTGCCGAACTGCCGGCGGACAGTATATAAATCATTTTTCGAAAGAAGGTTCGATATGAAACATCTCATGTCCGGCAACGAGGCGATCGCGCGCGGCGTATACGAAGCGGGCGCGCTGGTCTGCTCAGCCTATCCCGGCACGCCCAGCACAGAGATCTTTGAAGACCTTCCCCAGTACAGCAGCGAGCTGTACTGCGAGTGGGCGCCCAACGAAAAGGTCGCCACCGAGGTCGCCTACGGTGCGAGCATCGCCGGAGCCAGAAGCTTCACGGCGATGAAGCACGTCGGTCTCAACGTCGCGTCCGACCCCGTGTACACCGCGGCCTACAACGGCGTGCGCGGCGGTTTCGTGATCGTGTCCGCCGACGACCCCAGCATGCACTCCTCCCAGAACGAGCAGGACAACCGCTGGGTGGCCAAGCACGCGAAGATCGCCTGCATCGAGCCCTCGGACTCGCAGGAGTGCAAGGACTTCGCCAAGGCCGCCTTCGAGATCTCCGAGCGCTTCGACATGCCGGTGCTCCTGCGCACCACGACGCGTGTGTCCCACTCCAAGAGCCTGGTCGAGTTCGGCGAGCGCGAGGAGCACATGCCCGAGGACTACAAAAAGGACGCGGGCAAATTCATGTGCACGCCCGCCAACGCCTACAAGAACCATCCCAAGGTGGAGAAGAACCTGGCGGCGTTGGCGGAGTACGGCAACAGCTGCGCGCTGAACAAGGTGGAGATGGGCGACGGAAAGCTCGGCGTCATCACGGCGGGCATCTCCTATGAGTATGCCAAGGACGCCTTCCCGGAGGGGACCTCCTTCCTCAAGCTCGGCCTGACCTATCCCCTGCCGATGAAGCTGATCCGCGACTTTGCCGCGAAGGTGGAAAAGCTCTACGTCATCGAGGAGCTCGACCCCTTCATGGAGGAGCAGATCAAGGCCGCCGGCGTCGACTGCGTCGGCAAGGAGCTGGTGAGCCCCATGTACGAGCTCAACCCCCAGCTTCTGAAGGAGCAGGTCTTCGGCGAGAAGCCCGTCACGGTCGACGTGGGCGTCAAGGCGGTCTCCCGTCCGCCCGCCCTCTGCCCGGGCTGTCCGCATCGCGGCTTCTTCTACACCATGTCCAAGCATAAGGACTACGTCGTGGCGGGTGACATCGGCTGCTACACCCTCGGCGGCTCGGCCCCGCTCAGCGCCTCCGACACCTGCGTCTGCATGGGCGGCGGCTTCTCGGTCGCCGCGGGCCTGGCGAAGGCCTTCGCGGCCTCGGGCCAGAAGAAGACCGTCTTCGGCGTCGTGGGCGACTCCACCTTCTTCCACAGCGGCATGACCGGCGCGGTGGAGATCCTCTACAACAACGCCGACGTCATCCCCGTCGTGCTCGACAACCACATCACCGGCATGACCGGCCATCAGGACAACCCGGGCAGTGGCTACAACCTGCGCGGCGAGGTCGCGGCCGAGGTCAAGATCGAGGATGTACTGCGCGCCTACGGCTTCCGCGACGTGATCATCGTGGACCCGCAGGATCTCAAGGCCATGCAGAAGGCCGTGGACGACGCGCTGGCGTCGAACGAGCGCGCGGCCATCGTCTGCCGCCGCCCCTGCCTGCTCATCAAGCGCATCAAGCACGACAAGGGCCTGTGCGTCGTGGATACGGACAAGTGCATCGGCTGCAAGAGCTGTCTGAGAGTCGGCTGCCCGGCCGTGATGGTAAAGAACAAAAAGGCGTTCATCGACCCCAACCAGTGCGTCGGCTGCACGGTCTGCGCACAGGTGTGCCCGAAGGGCGCGATCAGCAGAAAGGAGAGCTGAGATGGAAAGCAAAAGTGTTCTTCTTGTCGGCGTCGGCGGTCAGGGCGCGATCCTGACTGCGAAGATCCTGGTCAACGGCCTGATTTCCGCGGGCTATGACGTAAAAATGAGCGAGGTGCACGGCATGAGCCAGCGCGGCGGCAGCGTGTCGACGCAGGTGCACTTCGGCAAAAAGGTCAATTCTCCCGTGATCGGCCTCGGCGCGGCGGACATCCTCGTGGCCTTTGAGAAAATGGAGGCCGTGCGCTACTCGCCCTATCTCAAGCCGGACGGCATCGCCGTCATCAACGACTATGCCATGGAGTCCTCCACGACCGCGGCGGGCCTCGCCGTGTATCCCGAGGGCTGCGTGGAGGCCATGCAGGAGCACTTCACCTGCCATGTGCTGAATGCGCAGGCGATCGCCGCCTCGCTCGGCAATGTCAAGTGCATGAACGTCGTCCTCTTTGGCAGCATGGTCAAGGCCCTCGGCATGACCGACATCGACTGGGAGGCGGTCATCGCGGAGACCGTTCCGCCCAAATTCCGGGAGCTGAATCTGAAAGCCTACCGCGCGGGATACGACGCGGTCTGAGCTGCCTATGTCCTTCTACGACGAGTACCGGAGCAAGCTCCGCAGCCCGGAGGAGGCCGTCAAAATCGTCAGGGACGGCGACTGGGTGGACTACATCTCCAACGTCGGTTTCCCGAGTCTGCTGGACGCCGCCCTTGCGAAACGGCGGGACGAGCTGCACGGCGTCAGGGTTCAGGGCAACCTGATGTTCGGCCCGATGCAGGTGGTGGAGTGCGACCCGAGCCGGGAGCATTTCCACTACAACAGCTGGCACCTGTCCGCCTACGAGCGCAAACTCTGCGACCGGGGGCTGTGCAGCTTCTCGCCGATGCTCTTCCGCAACCTTGTCTGGTATTACCAGAATTTCCTGCATGTCAACGTTGCGATGATGTGCGTCACGCCCATGGACCGGCACGGGTATTTCAATCTCTCCTGCGCGACGGGTATGGGTCTCGGCATCCTGCGTTCGGCCGACGTCGTCATTCTGGAGGTCAACGAGCGTCTGCCGCGCATCTGCGGCGGCTTTGACGAGGTCGTCCACATCTCCGAGGTCGACTTCGTCGTGGAGGGGGAGCATCCGCCCCTGCCGCAGTTCCCGCTCCAGACGCCCACCGCGGAGGACATCGCTATCGCGCAGCTGCTGATCCCGCATATCCGGAGCGGCGCAACGCTGCAGCTCGGCATCGGCGCGATGCCGAACGTGGTCGGCGCCGTACTGGCCGAGTCTGACGTGAAGGATCTGGGCATGCATACGGAGCTGTGCGGCGACGCCTACTATCGGCTCTACAAGGCCGGAAAGCTCACGAACCGGCGCAAGAGCTTCCAGCGCGACAAAGGGGCGACGGGTCTGGTATTCGGCACGCAGGAGCTGTACGACTGGGTCGCCGACAATCCCGGCGTCATCGCCGAGCCGCTGTCCTTCCTGAACGATCCGGCCGTGATCGCGAAAAACGACAATATGATCTCCGTCAACAACTGCATCGCCGTGGACCTCTACGGCCAGATCTACGCGGAGACCGCGGGGATGCGCCAGATCAGCGGGACGGGCGGCCAGCTCGACTACCTGACGGGCACGGTCGGATCGAAAGGCGGCAAGGCCTTCATCTGCATGACCTCCTCTTTCGTCGACAGGGACGGCGTCCGCCATTCCCGCATCTTGCCCGAGCCAACCGGCGGCATCGTGACCGACCCGCGCAGCCAGGCCTTCTGGATCGTGACGGAGTTCGGCGCGGTCAATCTGGCCGGGTGCGCCACCTGGGAGCGTGCGCAGAGGCTGGTCTCCGTCGCGCACCCCGACTTCCGCGAGGAGCTGATCCGAGCGGCGGAAAAACAGAGAATCTGGAAATAAGATAATACAGGAACACAGAAACAGGAGGTAAAAAAAACCATGCTCAATCAAACCATGCTCGCCCTCGGAACGAAGCGCTCCTGCATCCGGGAGCTGTTTGAGTACGGACTCAAGCAGGCCGCGATCGTCGGGAAGGAGAACGTCTACGACTATTCTCTCGGCAACCCCTCCATCCCCGCTCCGCCGGAGGTCAACGAGACCTTTGTCAGAGTGGTCAAGGAGATGGACAGCCTCGCAGTCCACGGCTACACGCCGGCCCCCGGCGCGGCAGAACCCAGGAAGGCGATCGCGGACAATCTGAACACCCGTTTTGGGACCGCTATCCGCCCCGAAAACATCTTTATCACCTGCGGGTGCGCCCCGGCTCTGATTTCCGTGATTCGGGCGCTTGCCGTTCCGGACGCCGAGATCATCGCCTTCGCGCCTTTCTTCCCGGAATACAGGCCCTTCGTGGAGTCCAACGGCGTGCGCTTTGTTGAGATCCCGGCAGACTACACCGCTTTCCAGATCAATCTGGAGGCGCTGGAGGCGCACATAACAAAGAATACCCAGGCTGTCATTATCAACACCCCGAACAACCCCTCCGGCGTTGTCTACAGCCGCGAGACGCTGACGAAGCTGGCCGCGCTGCTGGACAGGAAGGGCAAGGAGATCGGCCACGCCATCTACGTCATCGCCGACGAGCCCTACCGCGAGCTGGTCTACGACGGCGTCGAGGTGCCCTTCATCCCGACGATCTATGCGAACACCATCGTGTGCTACTCCTGGTCCAAGTCTCTCTCCCTCCCGGGCGAGCGTATCGGCTATGTCTGCGTGCCGGATGAGGCAGAGGACAGCGCCAATGTCTTTGCGGCCATCGCCGGGGCTGCCCGCATCTGCGGCCACACCTGCGCGCCGTCGCTGCAGCAGCGGGTGGCTACCCTGTGCATCAACTGCCCGCCGGATCTGAAAGCCTATGACGAGAACCGCAAGCTCCTGTACGACGCGCTGAGCTCCTACGGCTACGAGTGCGTCAAGCCCCAGGGCGCGTTCTACATGTTCGTCAAGGCGCCGGGCGGGGACGCCCAGGCCTTCTCGGACAAGGCGAAGGCGAAGAATCTGCTGATCGTGCCCGGCGGCGATTTCGGCTGCCCGGACTACTTCCGCATCTGCACCTGCGTGTCAAAGGACATGATCCTGCGCAGCCTGCCCACCTTTGAGGCCCTTGTGAAGGAGTAAAAAGAGCTCTGATTTCCTCTCAATATTTCTTAAAAGCAGGAACTCCACCGGGTTTTTCCCGGTGGAGTTCCTGCTTTCTTTTATTTCTGGTCTCGAAAAACCCAGTTTTTTTGGATGAAATAACTGATGACGAACAGGATCAGCTCGATCACGATCTTGACCGCGGTCGCCAGCACGGGGTGGACGATGTCGAGCGCGTTGACGAGGGAGGTCAGACAAACCGTGGAGACCAGCGTCTGCGGCACGCAGAGGCAGTAGTACTTGCCGAGCGAGGCCCAGTGGTTCTCATTGGTGAGGAAGACGAAGCGGTCGTTCACCGTGAAGTTGAAGAGCGAAGACACCACACGCGCGCAGACCTGGGCCACGGGCGAGGCGTTGGCGAGCCTGGCGCCCAGCAGACTGAACAGAACCAGATAGAGCCCGTTGTCCAAAATCCAGGACAGGACCGCGCTCACCGCGTAGCGAAAGCCGGAGCCCGTGCAGAAGAAGCGGGCCATCACCCTGGTGATGCGCAGCGAGTCCTTGACCGGGTTGTAGTGCGAGCTGTAGTCCTCCGGGTCGTAGACGGTGGCGATGGGCTGCTCCAGAAAGTCGATCCCCATGCGCTTCATGTGCAGCAGCATGTTCGTCTCATACTCGAAGCGCTCCCCCTCGATATCGCAGAAGGGCCCGAGATACTGCGCCGGGATGGCGCGCAGGCCCGTCTGTGTGTCGGAGAGGCGGATGCCGAAGATCAGCCGGAAGAAACGCGAGGTGGTCTTGTTGCCCGCCACGGAGCGCGGCGGGATCCCGGGGAGGTTAAAGTCACGGCAGCCGAGGACGACCTTGTCGCCTGCCTCCAGCATCCTGTCGCCGCAGGCGACGATGTCCGGAAGCAGATGCTGCCCGTCCCCGTCGATGGTGATGACGCCCTTGAGCTCGGGAAGATTCTCCGCCACATAGGAGAACGCCGTCTTGAGCGCCCTTCCCTTGCCCATGTTGACCGGATGGGTCAGCACCGTGCAGCCGGGCTTTTCGGCCGCCTCCTCGAAAAAGCGTCTGGCTTCGGCGGAGCTGCCGTCGTCCACGATCACGATATGGGCAAATCCCTCCCGCACGAGGCCGTCGACGACACGCGCAAATTTTTCATCGGGGTCCAGCGAAGGCAGCACAATGGCTGTGCTCCTGCGGCAGTCCGTCCCTGTTTCTGTACATGCGGATTCCATCTCAGTAAAGCTCCACACCCTCGGCCAGGAGACGCTCGCCGTCGTCGTAGACCAGAATCTTCAAGTTGCTGGTGCTGGTCTGATCGCCCTTGCCGTAATAGTAGTAGCTGGCCGAAGCGGTCAGATCGACCTCCGAGAAGCCGTTCACAAGCTCGAGCACGGAGTTGACAAAGACGCTGTCCACATTGATATAGGAGGTATGCGCCCAGCTCAGTCCGTCCAGCGCGTCGTACATGCGGTTATACAGCGTGCCGTCCTCCAGCATGTAGTTTTTCAGCTCCGCAAGGCGTACGCCGGGGTCGCCCGCGCCGGAGATATAGCTCAGATACGCCGTGGCGAAGGGGACGGCGAAATCCGTATAGCGCGCCAGCTCGTCTCCGGAGACATAGGTCGTGAACTGTTCGTCCCCCTGATTCGGGTCGATGACGGTCGGCTGCCCGTCCCCGTCGCGGATCTCGGTCTGCGCTTCGCCGATGATATGGTCGAAGCGGTAGGTCACCTTGGTGGGCAGGCCGTTCCAGTAGCTGTAGTATTCCTTGTTGATGTTGTCATAGGGGATGCCCTTTTCGACGATGTATTCGCTGCCGAGCTGGACGCCGTTGACAAATACCTGATAATTGAACGGGACCGTGACCTCCACCGAATTGTAGAGAGCGTTGAAGTCAAAGCTGTCCCCCGTGACCTTCCAGGGATAGAGGTTCCACTTGAGCCAGGACCAGGGCTTCTGCGTGGTGTCGATCCGGCTGCGGTAGCTGGTATCCTCCTCGATCGTGACCGTGCCGATCTCCCTGCCGCCGCAGCGAAGACTGTAGACGCTCATGGTCTCGCTGCCGCCCTTGCGCACGGCGGTAACGCCGCTGGAGAGCTTGTCCTGCACGAAGGCCTTGATCTCCTCGTCCGTCTGGGCCTCATGGGGCATGGCCGCGACCGCCTCCGCGATCCCGTCGCTCCAGCGCTCTCGGTTGAGCTCTTCCAGATAATCGTCGATCGCATGATACGATCTGGTATATTCGTACTCCTCGGCATAGGTCCAGACCATGAGCAGCCCGTATGCGGCGGCGGCCAGGAGCGCTATCGCGAACAGGACCAGAAAAAACGTATAAAGTGCGGCGCGGCGTCTTCTCTTTCTCGCCATCATGTTTCCCTCTCTTTCCCCGCCGCAACCGGCGGGGCTTTCTCAATACAGTTCCAGGGCGATCGCCCTGACGTCGTCGTTTTTCTTTTCGACGAACACGCGCATATTGCTGACGTTCACTTCCTGCCCCTTGCCCATGGCGAAGGTGGTGGCCGTGGCCGTCATGTCGCAGACATAGAATCCGCCTCCCAGCGAGAGCGCCCCGTTCAGGCGGGAGGAATCGACGGTGATGGAGGAGGTGTGCGCCCAGCTCAGCCCGTCCAGCATGCCCTTCATACGCTGCTCCATCTCCGAATCGGGCTTCAGATAGGGCTCCAGCCTCTGGTAGGCGTAAGTCGAGTCGGAAACGCCGGCGGCATATTTCAGATAATTCGCCGTGAAGCCCGCGGTGAATTCCGCAAGGCGCGCAAGCTCCTCCTCGCTGCAGGGCTTGATGAACTGGGAATCGTCCTTCCCCCGGTCGATGGAGAAGACTTCTCCGTCCTCGTCCCGGATCTCGGGCACGAGCCGCCCGATCACATTGTCGAAGCGATAGCGCACCTTGGTGGGGAGATCCTCGCTGTACTTGTAGTAATCCGCCAGGGCCTGAAAGGGGATCCCCGTCTCCGTGATATACTCCTCCCCCAGTCTGACGCCGTTGAGCCAGACGGAGAAGGTCTCCGGAACGACGACCTCCACGGAGCTGTACAGGCCGTTGAAGTCAAATTCCTCTTTCTCGACCTTCCAGGTCTTCAGGCTCCAGGGCAGGAGCGACCACGGGCGGCGCGAGATATCGATCCCGGGAACATGGTCGGGATCCTCGGCCAGCGTGACCGTGCCGAAGGCCTTGCCGTTGCAGCGGAGCGTATACACCGCGCGGCCGTCGCCGCCGCCCTTGCGGGCAAAGCTGACGCCGTCGCGCAGCAGCTCGCGGACATGCACGGCGACCTCCTCGTCGCTCTGGACCTCATGGGGCATGGCCGCAACGGTCTCCGCGATCCCCTCATCCCAGAGCTGCTCGCTCAGGTTGGCGACATAGATCTGCATGGCCCTCTCGGGACGGGACGCTTCATACTCCGCCGCGTACTCCCAGATCCGGCTCAAAGCGTAGATCGAGGCGGCGATCAGCGCGAGCCCCCACACATAGAGGCACGCCGCATAGATCAGCTTTCCCCGGCGTGTTTTCCTTCTTGCCATACGCTCTCCTCGAAACCGGGATCACTTGTAGAGCCAGGCGTCGGGCAGGGGGCGGGGCTGTCCGTTCTCTGCGGAGCAGCTGTTGACATAGTGGTCCTTGTAGTACATGACCGTGGAGGAGCCGCCGTCCATGTTGATGGCGTTGATCGCGCCGTAGTCAAGCATGATGTCCGTCATATCCTGGTAGGTGGCGCCGGTGGAGTGGACCTGGCGTCCGTCGATGACCAGCATCAGGATCGCGCCGTCCGCACGCTGGCCGATGGCGGTGCGGGGGTTGACGCTGCTGCTGGGGGGATCGGCGGGCAGGCCGTTCGTGATCAGGATGGGGCCGAAGGAAACGGCGTTGACGATGTTGTTGGCCTGGCACTCCTCCAGCGTGTAGAAGCCGACGTGCAGGATGCCGTCCTTATCCAGGCCGGCGAAGCCCTCCGTCTGCCCGCTGTTGTCGTTGTAGCACTGGCCGTCGATGATCGTGAGCCCCTCGGGGATGCCGCCGAGGCCGCCGCCGCCGTCGTCCTTGAAGCCGCCGGCGTTGATGCCGCCGATGGCGCCGTATTTTTTGACCATCTCCTCCAGCGTCAGGCCGATGCCGCCGTAGCTGTCGGGCATGCCGACGAAGACGCGCTTGGGGTCAAGGATGACCGTCATATAGCCCATATAGCCGTTGCCCTTGACGTCGAGCAGGATGATGCCGTCCCCGTCCTCGTCCACCAGACCGTAGGCGTCGGTATGGTTGTCATCCTCGCCCTGCGCATCCTCATGCGCGGCGATGGTGATGAGGTTCGCGTCGGTCGCGATGTCCGACGGCGCCTCTTCCTTTTTCGTCAGCTCCTGCATCTCCGCCTCCGTCAGGAAAAGACGGGGGATGAAGCGGAACCGGCGCGTCTCGTTCATGGTGTTGATGAACATGTCGCGCAGGGCGGGAGAGGGGCCCTTGATGATCACATATTCAAGACCGAGGCAGAAGCAGCCGGTGACCAGCACCAGAACGATGATGAAGCCTGCCACCCTGTCCCAGAAACGCATCCTCTTTTTATGGCGGACCTTCTTCCGAAGGATCTCGCGTTCGGCCTCGCGATCGGTCTCGCTCCCGGTTTCGCCGCCGGCCGCACGCGCGAGCTCCTGCTCGTTCACTTCTTCCGCCGGAGATACAGTCTTTTTCTTCTTCACAGTTACACCCTCGTATGATGAAATGATGGATCTCATTTACATAACAACCCAAATTACACGTTATTCTACCACATGCCGCCGATACTGGCAAGCGCATTTTGCCGGAATTCACAAATATGTTAGATAATACCGCCGCTTCCCGGCGAAAGCAAGGGAAAGGCGTCGAAGGCGATCTCCCGGCGCGCCGGGAGATTTGACTGCCTGAGGCGCAAAAAGTTCCCGTCCCCCCATATCAGGAGGACGGGATTCGTTTTTGGTCGGATCAGGGCTCGAAGCGAAATGCCAGAAGCAGACCGCACGCGAGCGCCAGCAGAGAGAGCGTCAGCAGGATCCAGGTCGACGCGTCCGGCACGAACTGCGTCTGTTCCGCCTCCGCCTGCTCTTCCGTCTCCGTCTCTTCGGACGGCGCCGCAGCATCCGGGCGCTCGCCGCCAAAATCCGGCATATCCGGAGGCGTGCCCATCTCCCCGTCGCCGGGGAAGCTGCCGCCAAAGTCCGGCATATCCGGAGGCGGACTCATTTCCGCGCCGGGGAAGCCGCCGCCGAAGTCGGGCTTCTCCGGGGGCGCTGCGGGAGCGCCGCTCTCGTCCGTGCGCTCCTCCCTGTGTCCGCCGGGACGTCCGCCGGTGCGCTGCATGCCGCTGCCCCAGTTCATCGGTCCGCCGAACATGGAGCTCGCCGCGTTGCCGTAGGAGGCCGCGGTCGACGACAGCGTGATCTCCTCCGAGCTGTCGCCGATGACGATGCGATAGCTCTCGCCGAGCTGCAGCCCGGGGGCGCTGATGGAGACGGAGTCAAAGGAGCAGGGCACGGTATAGCTCACGAGGGTCTGACCGTCCAGGGTCTCCAGGGAGACCGTCGACCCGGCCTCGGCGCCCTCGCTGAAATTGTACAGGATGGCGCACTGGGTGGAGGATTCATCAAAGCCCTCGGCCATCGAATAGCTGCCGCAGGCCACGATCTCGCCGCCGGTGACGGTGCAGGTGCCGCCGCTTTCGCTGCCGTAATCCAGGGCGCTGTTCGTGCCGCCGGCGGGAAGGCTCACCCGGATGACGCCGCCGCTGATGACGATGTCGCCGTTGGAGTCGATGCCGTCCGCGTCCCGCGCGGTCGTGTTGGCGACGGTGAGCGTGCCGCCGCTGATGTGGACCCAGGTCTCCGTGTCGGACGAAGCCGTTTCGGCACCGGGGCCGAAGCCGAAGCCGCCGGAGCCGCCGTTTGCGTTCAGGCCGTCGTCCGTGGGGTAGACGGTCAGGTCGCCGCCGCGGATGTCGATGGTCAGCGCCTCGACGCCCTCGTAACAGTCTTCGATCAGGATCTCGCCGCCCGTTACCGTGATCGCGGCGTCGGAGTGGATCCCGTCGTCGCCGGCGCGGATCTGCAGACTGCCGCCCGCGAGCAGGATGTCCCCGGCGGCGTGGATCGCGTCGTCTGCGGCGTTGATGCTGAGACTGCCGTCCGTGAGCTGTATGTTCCCGTCGGACTGGACCCCGTCGTTTCCGGCGCGGATCTGCAGACTGCCGCCCGCGAGCAGGATGTCCCCGGCGCTGCGGAGCCCGTCGTCATCGGCGCTGAGCGCAAAGGTCCCGGACTCGATATACAGCGTCCCCCCCGCGCCGTTGAGGACCAGCGCGTCGTCCCCGGCCTCGGCCGCTATGTCGGCATTGCAGATGTGCAGCGCGTCGTTGGCGCGGATGGCGTCCTGCACCGCGCTGACCCTGATCCTGCCGCCGGTGATGATCAGATCGTCGTTGGCTGAGATGCCGTGCCGGTAGAGCGCGCTGAGCGTGAGACTGCCGCCGCCGTTGATCGTCAGATCGTCATGCGAAAAGATCACGCCGTCCGTATTGTCCGCGAGCGCTTCGTCGGAGTAGGCTTCCCCGCTCGTCATGCGGTTGTCGGAGCCCTCCGCCAGCGTCAGAAAGACCTTGTCCGCCTGATCGACGCGCAGGCAGGCGTCGTCCGGGCAGTTGATCTCCACCCCGTCCAGCAGCAGCCAGACCTTGGAATCGCGCTCGGCGTCGACGACGACGCTGCCGCCCTCCAGCGCGCCGCGGAGCACATAGCGTCCGGCGGAGGAGATGATGACGTCGCCGTTGTAGAAGTAGGCGCCGCCGCCCGAGATCGAGGCCTTGTCCCCCTTGAGCGTGATCACCGCGGCGGACGCGCTGTCCCAGCCGCCGTTGAGATCGTTGGCGGTGAACCAGCCCGATCCGGCGCTGCCCTCGGCATCCTCGTCCACAAGGACCTGGATGCCGAAGCGCTCGCCGTTGATGAACAGGACGGTCAGCAGCAGCGTGAGGATGAGCACGGCAATGCATATGAAATCTATGCCCTTGCGCGTTGACATGAAACAGTTACCTCCCCGAGGAGTATAGATGGGGGTTTATCCCATGTAGTCGCCGTTGTAGCTGACCAGGACGGCGCTGTGAACGCCCTCGAGCTCTGCCAGATGGTTGATGAAGGAGGTGTCGTCCTTGGCAAGACGGACCTCGAGATTGAGCTCCACCGCGCCGCGCTGCACGGTCTTGCTCTTGACGACGCAGCGCTTTGTCCTGCTGCGCAGATAGGCCACGGCCTTCTCCTCGCTCTGCGGCCCGTCGCAGCTGAGCACGACGATATAGGGCTTGGTCGTGTCGCTGCGGTTGGCGAAGATCAGGATGATCACGCCGATCATCACGCTGCCGAACACGGCCAGCGGGATCATGCCCGCAGCCAGCACGATGCCGACGGCGATGGCCCAGAACAGAAACGCGATGTCCATCGGATCCTTGATGGCGGTGCGGAAACGCACGATGGACAGCGCGCCCACCATGCCCAGACTCAGCACCACGTTCGACGTGACGGCGAGGATCACCAGCGCCGTGATCATCGTCAGCGCGATCAGCGTGACGCCGAAGCTGGCGGAATACATCACGCCCGCGAAGGTCTTCTTGTACACGAAGAAGATGAACAGGCCCAGCCCGAAGGCCAGCACCATCGCCAGCACCATGTCCAGAAGACTCACGGCGTTGACGTTCTCGAGAAAGCTGGATTTGAAGATGTCACTGAAGGTCATGTTGCGTTTCTCCTTTGTATCGTGAAATCATTTGTTATCCGTAGATCCTGCACTGGGCGTACTTGGAAAAGGCCCCCGCGCGCAGGTTTCCCGTCTGCACCGCGCCGCGGATGACGGAGGGCAGATAGGCGTCCCACTTGACCTCAAGTAAAATGGGCGCGTCCCCCGCCGGGATCGTCACGCAGTCCGGATTCAGAAAGTCCGTGCATAGAAGGCCCGTGCGGATATTGTAGTCGAAGGTGACGCGGACGTTGCCCGGGCGGTAGATGAAGGGCTCGCGCGTGTAGTCCACGATGGTGCGCGGCCGGAGCCCCTGTGTGCGCATCTTGCAGTAGAGCTCCTGCACCAGCGGTCTGCCGCTGTCCATCATCCAGCCGAGCTCGCCGTCGACGATCTTCTGCGCCTCGTCCGCGCTCAGATCCGCGCTGAACTTCGTGCCCAGGCCGCTGCGTCTGCACTTCTTTTCCAGATGGATGACGGAGGGGTCCCCGTTGTAGTAGCGGATGCGGAACTTCTCCCGCAGGTTCACGCCGTCGATCTTCTCCCGCAGGGCCTTGTCGCCCGGCGTGTCAAAATAGAGACTGCGGATCAGATACTTCCCGTCGACCGCGTGCGGGTCGGGCTCGCACACCGCGCGCAGGCGCTGCCGGATGCACAGCAGATCGGCCTGGCTGATCTCGTGCTTCCACTCGTGCCGGTAGACGATATCCATCTCCTGTCACCTTCTCTCCCGTTTCCTCGCTCAGTATAACGGCTCTTTCTAAAACGTAGCTGAAAAGGCCTGTGAAGCTTCTGTGAACGCTCTCGGGCCTCGCACCCCGTTTCTGTCATTTTAATCTCTCCGGGGCACGCTGTCAACACGAAGCGAAGAGCGCTGCGAGACTTTGCTCCGTGAACGCGTCCAGCGCGGCAAAATCCATGGCGGGGCGGATGAGCGCCTCCAGCTCGTCGTGCAGCGCCTTCGCCTCGGCAAGCTTCCCGACCGCGTCCTCCCTCGCCCTGCGGGCCGCGGCGCTCTGCGTCTCGGGCGGCGCGAGCAGGGCCAGCGACAGTGCGGGGATGAGCACCGCCTCCAGCGCCTGCGCGTCCAGCGGACGCGGGCAGACGATCACGTCCAGCCCCTGCGCCGCAGCCTGCTCCGCAGCGGCAGCCAGGTCCGGAGGGGCGACGGATGAGACATAATTTTGTTTACATAATGATTCCAGCGTCTCGGTGAGACGCAGTTCGCCCCGGCAGGTGATCGCGGAGAGATACCGCCGCCGCAGACGGACGCCCGGCCGCGGCAGACAGGGCTCCTCCCCGCTCCGGCCTGCTTCCAGCGCCGTGTGCAGCAGCGCGTAGGCATCCCGGTAACAGCTCTTGTACGCCGTGTTCAGGTAGGCGGCATGCTGCCGCTCCGCCTCCGGCAGCGGCGTCCGGCAGAAGCGGCCAAGGTTTACATAATCTGAATCCACACCGAACAGGACGGGTTCGCGGACATGCGGGGCCGTGCCGTCCACCCAGGCCTGGCCGAGCGTGGGGATGCAGAGCGCGTCCAGGGAATCCGGATCGCCGGAGCAGAGGACGGTCTCGGTATCGAAGCCGCGCGTCGCGGCGGCGTCGCGGATGCGCCGCATGAAGCCGGATTTCCCCGTGCCCGGGCCGCCCTTGATGATGTGCAGGAAAACGCCTTCGCCCGGGAAGTCCTCATAACACGACGCGAAGCCGCGTCCGGAGTTCGCCGCGAGAAAGAATGTCTGATCCATGCTGTTCTCCCCTTTCCTGCTAACAGGATATGCGGCGCAAAGAAAAGAGACACAAAAGCGCCCGGACAGTTGTCCGGGCGCCTGGATCGTTGTGATTCTTTTCAGGCTTTCGGCAGCGGAAGATCGAGCGAGGGGCCGATGACGCCGAGCGCCCAGCGGGCGCAGACCGCGGGAGGCGCGCTTTGGACGGCGGGAGCAGCCGCGGCGTCGCCGCCGGGCTCTGTCACGAATTCCTTTGTCCCGAAGCTGAGCACGATCTCACCCTCCAGATCGGAACGCACGTTCCCGGTCAGTGCGCCGCTCTCTACCCCCTGGTAGCGGTGCGCGCCCTTCGGCCGGATATCGTCGATGCGGTAGCTCGCCCCATGGGGGAGCACGGCGCTGTAGTCCGTCTGATCGTCCGCGGCCTTCTCGCCGTCGATCCAGACGTCGAAGGTCCCGTAGCCGTCCAGCGTCCCGCTCTCCGTCCCGTCGAGCAGGCCGTTGACGTCCAGAAGGCCGACCGCGTGCAGGAGCACAAATCTGAGGAGGAGACCGTTGTAGTCATAGAGCCGCGAGGGCATGGCGCAGAGCTCCTCCTCGGAGATCCAGACATAGCCCTCCTCCGTGGCGCGCACCTCGTCCGGGCTGGAATCCAGCAGCAGGAAGCGGTCGAGCGATTCGTCATAGTCCACGAGCGCCATGATGTGGCCGGGAACGCTGCAGATCGCGGCGCAGCCGTGCAGCAGCATATCCTTCAGCTCCGCGTAGCTGTCCGTCTCGCCCGCATACTCGATGCCGCAGAGCATCCCGTAGGTCCCGGCAAAGCTGCTGTAGAATTCCCATCGGGTACCGCCGGCGATATGGCAGTCGGCGGCGGTCGCGTACTCCGCCGCGAAGGTCGGATCCACAAAGATCCCGTTGAGATAATAGACCGCGTTCGTAAAGGCCAGGATCCCGCAGCCGGCCGAGGCGATCGTGGCGGCGTCGGCGCTGTCGCTGTAGCCGTACGGCGCGGCGGCCCAGCGGACGTCGCTCTGCAGGAAGACCGTCGGCGTTTCGCGCGCGGGGTCCGGCGCAACGGGCAGGACGATGAGCGGCTCGGGCGGCGCGGTCCGCAGAGGCAGGTCCTCTTCCTCGTCGAACAGGGCGCCCTCATCAAGCGGGAAAAGCGTCACGTCGACGGTCTGCTCCGGCTGTAAGCCCGCCGCGGCGGGGTCGGGCGTGTCGACCGTAAACGGGATCTTGTATTCGGGATCGTACCCGTCGCAGGCGGCGTCATAGACATAGCAGCCGGGCAAAAGCAGGCAGCCGTCTCCGGACGCGGTGCAGATCGTGATCCAGGAACCGTCGGCGCGCTGTGCGCCCTCATAGACGGTGACGACCGTGTCCATCGGGTCGCAGGAGAAGCGAACGAGAACGGCGCGCTGCTCCTCCTGAGGCGTCTCCGCCTCAAGCTGTGCGTCGTCCCGGGGCGCCTCTTCCTCTTCGGGCTCTTCGGGCTTCTCCTCTTCGGGCTGAACGCCGTACTCCGGCCCATCGTCTTCGCTGTTGTTTTCGTCCTCTTCGGCGGGGACGGGCGCCTCTTCCGCCTCCTCGGGCGGATCGTCTGCCTGAACGGCAGGCTCCTCTGCGGGAATCTCCTCCGGAACTTCCGGTTCCTCGGGTTCCTCGGGTTCCTCGGGTTCCTCGGGTTCTTCGGGTTCTTCCGGTTCCTCCGCTTCCTCCGCAGGCGCTTCTTCATACGCTTCTTCAAGCGCTTCTTCGAACACTTCTTCGGGGGCGGGCTCCTCCGGCATCTCGTCGTCCGCATAGGCGGCGGGCGTCAGCGACAGCAGCAGTGCAAGGCACAGCAGCAGGCTCAGCAGCTTTTTCACCGAAGTATCCCCCCCTCTCTGAATCTGAGAATACTATAGCGCTGTTTTATTATTATGTCAACTGTTATATGCAGGTTCGTTCCTGTCTTCGGCGCGGCGTCAAAGTTCGATCAGCACCACGCGCAGGCCGCAGCGCTGCGCATAGAGGATGGTGTTCATCGTGCCGCCGGGGCGGCCGTCGTAGCAGGCCAGCAGGATGTCGGAGCGGTCGACCATCCAGCGGTTGCGGCGCATCATGCAGTCGCCGGTGTAGACGGTCTGGAGCACGGTGACGCCGTCGGCGGCGTTGATCAGCGCATTGTAGCGGCGGCGCTGCTTTTCGTTCCAGCGCCCCGGCTGGTCCCCGAAGGGGATCGCGGCCTCCAGACGCAGATCCGGGTGCAGATCGCGCAGGGCGAGTACAGCCTCGGCAAAATACATGTCGCAGCCGATGGCCATCCCGCACAGGAAGCGGCGGCAGCCGAGCTCATACAGGCCTTCCAGCCGCGCGGCGAGCTCCGCCTTGAGCGCGAGACAGCGCGGATCCCCCTCGTTCATGCCCCAGGGGAGCTTCTGCGGTCTGTGCCCGGTAAAGCAGCAGGTCAGCGCATGCTCGTCCACACGTTTTCACCCCCGTTTCCGTCTCACATTCTACCCCCGCTTTTTCCTCTTGTCAAAAGCTTTTGCGCGTGATATACTGTAAACACTTCGTATTCACAGTATAATTGAATGCGCGAAATCCTCGCCCCTTACAGGGCAACCGGATTTCATGCGCATGAAATCCCCATGGGACAACTTTGATTCATCGTGGCGCAGTTTGCGCTGCATGGGGATTTCTTTACACGTCTTCAGGGCAGGGTGAAATTCCCGATCGGCGGTAAAGTCCGCGAGCCGTATGGCAGGAACCGGTGCGATTCCGGTACCGACAGTAACAGTCTGGATGGAAGAAGATGTTGCCGTTGTATTGGCGGCGGATGTCGCTTTGCCCGAAGAATGTTTTCTTCGGGTTTATTATTTTTGGGAGGTCTTGTCATGGAAAATCTGGGATTCATCCTCGCCTGCATTCTCACGGTCGCGCTGCTGTTCGTGCTCGCGTCGCTGTTCGAGCGCTTTCGGATGCAGAACAAAAAGCCCTTTTCGAGCACGCACTATATCGCCTACACGGCGATGTTCGCCTGCCTCGCGGGCGTGCTGATGCTCCTGGAGATCCCGCTGTTCTTCGCCCCGCCCTTTTACAAGATCGACCTGAGCGAGATTCCGGTGCTGATCTGCACCTTTTATCTCGGGCCCGTGGCGGGCGTCGCGGCAGAGCTCGTGAAGGTCCTGGTCAAGCTCGTGCTCAAGGGCACCAGCACCGCTTTCGTGGGGGATTTTGCCAACTTCGCGGTCGGCTGCTCCTTCGTTCTGCCCGCGAGCATCGTCTACCACGCGAAGCCCGGCAGGAAGACCGCGCTTCTGGGCATGGGCGTCGGCACCGCGATCATGACCGTGTTCGGCAGCGCCTTCAACGCGGTCTATCTGCTGCCCAAATTCGCCGCCCTCTACGGGATGCCCATGGAGGCCATCATCGGCATGGGCACCAAGGTCAACAGCGCCATTACCAGCGTGACGACGCTGGTGCTGTTTGCGGTGGTCCCCTTCAACCTGCTCAAGGGCGTGGTCGTATCGGCGCTGACCTTTATCCTGTACAAGCGCATCTCGCCCCTGCTGCACCGCGGGGACGCGAAGCTCAGACAGCGCGCGGAAAAGGCGTGACGCGCCGCAGCCGCCACAGGCTCAGCGTGAAGTTGAACAGTTCCGTCACATAAAACACGCCGATGTAGGCCGTCAGTCCCCAGCGCGGCAGGAGCTGCCACACCAGAAGCAGGCCGAGCAGGGATTCTGCGATGTTGACGCCCATGCTCCACACCTGCTGGCCCAGCCCCTTGAGACAGCCGTCCACCGCCATGTCCGTGTACATGACGGGCACCAGCGGCGCGAGGATGCGGATATAGCGTCCGGCCTCGAAGCTGCGGTAGATCGCGAGACCCAGTTTCTCGGCGAAGAGGAAGAGGAACAGTCCCACCGCGCCGGAAAAGAGCGCGCCCGCGCGCAGGAGCTCCCGGGTCGCGGCTCTGATGGCCCGCTCGTCGCCGCGCACCTGCGCCGCCGTCAGCTCGGGGACGATGAGCTCCGCGGCCGCGCCCAGGATGCAGGCCGGGAAGGACAGGACCGGCAGCACCATGCCCTGGATGACGCCGTAGCCCGAGAGCGCGCCGTCCGCCGACCAGCCCGCAGCCCGCAGCCCCCGCGGCACCAGCAGATGCCGGAGCGTGGTGAGCGCGCTGCGCGCGTAGGCGGACAGGGCCAGCGGCACCGCGATCGACAGCATGCGCCCGGTATAGCCCGCGCCGTCCTCCTGCTCTGCGTAATGCCGCCGCCTGTCCAGCACATAGGCCAGGGCCGTCATCGCAAGGCCCAGCACGTTCGCCGCCGTGGTTCCCAGGGTCACGGCGGCGCAGCTTTTTTCCAGATCCCCGCCCGGGACCGCGCGCAGGAAGCAGGCCACGAGCGCGACGCCCGCAAGCTGCTCGACAAAGTGGATCAGCGTCGGCTTCCAGACGCGCGAGCTCGCCGTGAAGTAGCCGGAGAAGGCCGCGCACAGGGAGATGCAGGGCATGCTCAGGGCGGCCAGGCGCAGCGAGAGCACCGTGCGCGCGTCCCCGATCCAGAGAAAGCCGAGGGGCTCGGCCAGGGCGCGGAGGATGAAGGCCGCGGCAAAGCCGAACAGGCCCGCATAGCCGAGGCAGCGCCCCATGGCCGCGCGCACCCCCGCCGTATGCTCCGCGCCCAGCTCCTCCGCCACGAGCCGGGTCGCGGCGAAGCGGACGCCGGAGACGGCGAAGGTCGCCGTCAGGTTCATCACCGACAGCACGAGCTGATACAGGCCAATCCCCGCCGTGCCGATGCGCCCGACCAGCCAGGCCTGAAAGGCCATGGCTACGGCGTTCATCGCGAGCGACGAGACCGTCAGCAGCGCGGTGTTGTACAGAAGTCTCCGTCTGCGCATGCGCTCCCCCCTCTCCGTGCCTCCATTCTATGCGGCGCGGAGAGCGTTCTTGTCCGATGGTGAAAGCTCATACTTGAAAAAGCCGCCTCTCCATGGTATGCTGAAAGCAGCAAAAGCAGAGGAGAATCCATATGATCATCACCTTCGGCAGACAGCACGGCACGCGCGGCTATCTGATCGCGCAGCAGCTCGCAGACCAGCTCGGCTGCCGCTGCTACGACAAGGAGATCCTGGAGCGGGCTGCGGAAAACTCCCACTTCAGCCGCGAGATCCTGAAATCCTACGACGAAAAGCGCGTCTTTCCCTATTTCATCCCGGAGAACGGCTCGCTCGAGCTGGGGGATTTTCGGCTGAACATGCGGCTGGCCAACGCCGAGTTCGACGCGATCCGGGAGCTCGCGGACGAGGGGGACGCCGTCTTCGTCGGGCGCTGCGCCGACTACGTGCTGCGGGAGAGGAAGGATCTGGTGCGGGTCTTCATCACCGCCGAACGCGATTTCCGCATTCAGACCGTGGTCGAGAACTCCGATCTCACAGCCGAGCAGGCGAAGAAGCTCATCAAGTCCGTCGACAAGGAGCGCGCGAATTATTACGAGTATTACACCGATCAGACCTGGGGCGACCCCTCGGTCTTTGATCTGTCCCTCAACGTCACCCGCATCCCGGTCGAGGGGGCGGTTCAGATCATCCGCGCCGCCGTCGAGGCCATTTTACAAAAACAGTAACTCTCAATGTTTCCGCCGCATCGTTTCGATGCGGCGGTTTTTTTGCGCTTTTCCGGGCATGCTAACGGAAAAAGCATGAAAGGTGGAATCATCATGGCCGAACGCATCGGGCGGCAGACGCTGCGCCTGACGGAGGACGTGCATGTCGGCGCATACGCGGCGGCGGGCGGAAAGAAGGAGGGCGAGGGACCGCTGGGCGGCGGCTTCGACCTTATCTCCGAAGACGCCTGGTTCGGGCAGGACAGCTGGGAAAAGGCCGAGACCGCCATGCTGCGCGGCTGTCTGGGCGCCTGTCTCGCCAAATGGGACGTGCCGACGCGCAGGCCCGAGCTGCTGCTGGGCGGCGATCTGCTGAACCAGTGCATCAGCTCCGCCTATGCCGTCCGCGAATGTGCCGAGCCCTATCTGGGCCTGTACGGCGCCTGCTCGACGATGGCCGAGGGGCTCATGCTGGCCGCGCTGCTCGTCGACGGGGGCGGCTTTGCCTCCGCCTGCGCGCTGACGGGCTCGCACTTCTGCACCGCGGAGCGGCAGTACCGCTTCCCGCTGGAATACGGCGGGCAGCGCACGCCCACCGCCCAGTGGACCGTCACCGGCGCGGGCGCGGCCGTGCTCGAAAAGGGCGGCGGGACGCTGCGCGTGACCCACGTGACGCCCGGGCGCATCGTGGACGCGGGCGTGACGGACGCCTGCAACATGGGCGCCGCCATGGCACCCGCGGCCTTTGACACGATCACGGCGCATTTCCGGGATACGGGCCGGGACTTCGGGGACTACGACGCGGTCTTCACCGGCGACCTCGGCGCGATCGGGCACGACATCCTGCAAGATCTGCTGCAGAAGGACGGGCGCTCGCCGGGGCTGCGCTATATGGACTGCGGCGTGCTGCTCTACGATCTCAAGACCCAGGACGTGCACGCGGGCGGTTCCGGCTGCGGCTGCTCGGCGGCGGTGCTGTGCGCGCATATCCTGCCCGCCATGGAGCGCGGCGTCTGGAGGCGCGTGCTATTCGCCGGGACCGGGGCGCTCATGTCTCCACTGAGCGTGCAGCAGGGCTGCTCCATCCCCGGGATCTGCCACGCGGTGGCCATCGAGCGGGAGGACTGAGCATGGATGTGCTGCTGCCCTTTCTGCGGGCTTTTCTCGTGGGCGGGCTGCTTTGCCTGATCGGGCAGGCGCTCATCGACCTGACCGCCCTCACCCCCGCGCGCATCCTCACGAGCTATGTGGTCGCGGGCGTCGTGCTCGGAGCGCTCGGCCTCTACCAGCCGCTGTGCGACTGGGCGGGCGCGGGCGCGGCGGTGCCGCTCACGGGCTTCGGAAACGCGATCGCCAGGGGCGTGAGGCAGGCCGTCGCGGAGAAGGGTCTGCTCGGGATCTTCTCGGGCCCCTTCACCGCGGCCTCCGCGGGTCTCGGCGCGGCGGTTCTCTTCGCCCTGCTCGTCTCGCTCCTGGCGAAGCCGAAGGAAAAATGAAACGACCCGCGGCTTGCCGCGGGTCATGTCATCGAATCACATAATCGAAAAGCTCGATATTCACAAAGCCCATCGCGCGCAGCCTTGCGGCGCTGCGCGCCTGGTCCTCCGCGCTGTTGTACTCCGGGATGCGCGGCACGCGGACCCGGATACGCTCCGGCCCGACCGCCTCCAGGAGCAGACGCAGGTTCGCCTGCATCCGTTCTCCGTCCCCGCCCGTATAGCGGCGGTAGATCTCCGCGTCCATGTCCTTGCAGTCGACGATGAAGCTGTCGACCGCTTCGGCGGCAATTTGAACCTGTTCGGCCGAGACCGCAAGACTCGTCTCGGCCCAGAGACGCCATTCGGGCGGGCACAGCGTCCGGAAGCGCCGGAGAAAGGCCGCGTGCAGCAGGCTCTCGCCCCCGCCGAAGCACACGCCGCCCCCGGTCGCGCGAAAGTACAGATCGTCGATCCTGACGCGCTCGAACAGCTGCGCCGCCGTCACCGGCTCGGGCTTCGCGCGCCGCAGCAGCTCCGCGTTGATGCACCAGCGGCAGGACAGCGGACAGCCGGCCCCGGCCGCCAGCGTCGTGACCCCCTCCCCGTCGGTCCCCATGCGCAGGCGCGACAGGCGCAGAAGCGGGTACAGGGGCTCATCCATCGGTTTCCGGGACATACGCCACGTCGCCCGTCAGCTCGAACATGCCCGGCTCCTCATCAGGGTCGGTCTCGGGCTCCTCCGTCCAGGCGACCTCGCCCTCGGTGACGAAGATCTCCGGCGTCGGCTCCGGCGTGGGTTCTTCATAGAGCATGGCGCCGCTGAGCTCCTGGCCCGGGTCCGGCGTCGGCTCCCCGTGGCTGATGGGCGCGCAGCCCGCGCCGACAAGCGCCAGTCCCGCGCACAGCGCCGCCACGCTCACCTTCCGGCCCAGCGCGGCGCGGCGCTCGAGCTGCCGCTCGAGATAGCGCAGCTCGCTCTCGCAGCGGGGACAGGTCCCGCTGCACGCGCCCTGATGGCTGCATTCGCTCGTCACATACGGGATATCGTTTTCGTCGGCGATCCTCTGGCGGATCTCCTTGAGGATTTTGCACTTCTGCCTGCCAAGCATACGGCTCCCTCCCGGTTTTTCGTTCTGTCCTTCAGACGGGCATGAAGGGGAAAAGTTCCGACATGAAGGGAAACGACTCCGTCGACAGCGGGTCGTCGCGGCGGATGCGCTCCATGATGCGCCCGACCAGCGCCGTGCGGGCGAAGGGCGTGACGATGTAGTAGCCGTCCACATAGGGACGCATGCGCCGCGCAAAGCCCGCGGAGAACTCGATCGCGAGCTCCTCGGCCTTTTCGCGGTCCGCGCCCTCATAGCAATCGATGATGAAATCATCCACCGTGATGCCCGAGATCTCGCTGTTGATGAATTGGGCGTTTCGTTTGCTGACGATGGGCAGGATGCCGCCGAGAAGCTTGCCCCTGAGCGTCTCCCGGGCGAGCTTCAGATTCTCGAGCGCCTGCCAGGTCAGGATCGGCTGGGTCATGAAGGCCTCGCAGCCGTTGTCCTCCTTCTTCTGCGCCATCTCGAGCTGGATGGCGAAGTTGCGCGCGTTGACGTTCAGCGCCCCGTAGATGTGGAAGGGCTGCGGCAGGACGGCCTGGTTCAGGCTGGCGACATAGTGGATGAGCTTGCGGGAGTTGAAGTTGTAGACGCTCTTGACCTCGTCGCGGCTGGCGGTGGGGATGGGGTCGCCCGTAACGATGAGGACGTTGCGCACCCCCTCGGCACACAGGCCGAGCAGCAGGGCCTGCGTCGCGTTGAGGTTGCGGTCGCGGCAGGTCATGTGCGGCAGGACGTTCACGCCGAGCTCGCGCTGGAGCTTGCAGGCCATGAGGCTGGAGTCCATGCGGGTGCGGGCGACGGGGCAGTCCGCGATCGTGATGATATCGGCCCCGCAGTCGCGCAGCTCCTCGGCGCACTGCATAAACTTGCGCGTGTCGGCGAGGTCCGGCGGGTCCAGCTCTACCGCGAAGGGGCGGCGCTCCGGATCGCAGAGGGCCTCCCAGAAGGGGTCCTCCTTCGGCTTCTCCTGCGTCTGCTCCCGACTCGTCGGGTAGCTCACCATGGCGACGGGGGTCTGGATGGCAGCCGGGATGGCCGCGATATGCGAGGGCGTGGTGCCGCAGCAGCCGCCCAGGATGCGCGCGCCCATGGCGTGCAGCACAGCCACCTGCTGGGCAAAGTAGGAGGGCACGCCGTCGTAGAAGGTGCGGTTGCCGCGCACGGTCGGATAGCCCGCGTTGGGCATCACGGAGAACAGGCCGTCCACCGGGGCGACGCGCTTCATGATCTCCACCATGTGGCGGGCGGAGGTCACGCAGTTGAAGCCCGCGGCGTCGATGTTGGGGTCGGCCTGCGTGCGCGCGACCAGATTCTCCGCCAGCTCGCCCTGGCGGGTGAAGCCGCCGGGCTGAATGGCGTAGGAGCAGATGATGAAGGCCTCCGGGTCCCGCTCGCGGATGTAGGCCGCGATGTCGTGGAGGTACTGGTCACTGCTGTGGGTCTCAAACAGAAAGCAGCGCACGCCGTTTTCCAGGAAGCGGTCGACGACGAATTGATACTCCGGCAGAAGGTCGCGGTCGTCGGGAGCCTCGATGGGGCCCATGTCGGCAAAGACCCAGGCCCTGTCCCCCGCTGCGCGCCGCGCGATCTCGCAGCCCGCGGCCAGGACGGCGGCGCAGCTGTCCTCGGGGAAGCTCAGGCGGCTGACGGCGTAGGTGTTGGTCTTGATGGCGGCGCAGCCCGCGTTCAGATAGGCGCGGTGGATCGCCTCGACCTCGTCGGGGTTCGTGAGGTTCGCCCACTCGCAGGCGCGGTGCGAGCTCTGGGTGCGGGCGGCGATATAGGTGCCCATGCCGCCGTCAAAGATCAGCGGACCCTCTTCAAGAAATGCACGTATATCCCTCATCCGAGCACCTGCCTTGCAATGTCGACGCTCGCCTTGGCGTCTTTGGCGTAATAGTCCGCGCCGATCTCGGCGGCGTACTCCGGCGTCAGCACAGCGCCGCCCACCATGATCCTGCACGGGTGGCCGCTTTCGCGCAGGGCGCGGATGGTCTCCTCCATGCTCACGACCGTGGTGGTCATCAGGGCCGACAGGCCCACGAGACGCACATCCTCGCGGACGGCGGCGTCCACGATCTCCTGCGCCGGCACGTCGCGGCCCAGGTCGATCACGGTGTAGCCGTAGTTTTCCAGCACGACGCGCACGATGTTCTTGCCGATGTCGTGGATGTCCCCGTGCACGGTGGCCAGGATGATCTTTCCCCTGGAGACGGAGGCCCCGCCGCGTTTGGCGATGCGCTTCTTGATGATCTCGAAGCCCTCGCAGGCGGCGTTGGCCGCGTTGATGAGCTGGGGCAGGAAGATCTCCTGCTTCTCGTAGCGCTCGCCCACCCTGTCCAGGGCGGGGGTCAGCAGATTGTTTACCACGTCGAGCTCGTCCATGGTCTCGAGCGCCTCGCGCGTCAGGGCGGCGGTCTCCTCCTTGAGGCCGCGCATCACGGCGTCGGCGAGGGTCATGCGCCCGGGCGTTTTGGGCGCCTCGGCTTCCGCGCCCGCGTCGGCGAAGCGGCGGATGTAGGCCTCCGCGTCCTTATCCTGGCCGGAGAGGACCCGGAAGGAGGCGATCGCGTCCATGACGGCGGGGCTGTTCGGGTTGACGATGGGCAGGTCCAGCCCCTCCTGCATGGCCTGGGTCAGAAAGCTCACGGTGATATGCTCGCGCGCGGGCAGACCGAAGGAAATGTTGCTCACGCCCAGGAGGGTGCGCACGCCGAGCTCCTCCTTCACCCAGCGCAGTGCGCGCAGGGTCTCGCGCGCCTGGGACTGCTGGGCCAATACCGTCAGCGTCAGGCAGTCGATGAAGACGTCCCGCTTGTCGATGCCGTGAGCGAGGGCGGCGTTTACGATGCGCTCCGCGATCGCGGCGCGCTCCTGCCAGGTCTGGGGGATGCCGCCGCGGTCCATGCACAGACCGACCACCGCCGCGCCGTACTTTTTGCACAGCGGGAGGATCGCATCGAGCACCTCGGCCGTGCCGTTTACGGAGTTTACGATGGCCTTGCCGTTGACCGCGCGCAGCCCGGCCTCGATGGCGGCGGGGTTTGAGGAGTCGAGCATCAGGGGCAGGTCCGTCACGCTCTGCAGGGCGCGGACCACGCGGACCATCATGACAGCTTCGTCGATGCCGGGCAGGCCGACGTTGACGTCGAGGATCTCGGCCCCGGCGTCCTGCTGTTCGATGCCGCGCTCGACGATGTAGCCGAGGTCGTTTTCGCGCAGGGCCTGCTGGAAGCGGCGCTTGCCGGTGGGGTTGATGCGTTCGCCGATGACGTGCACGCCCTTCAGCTCCACGGTGCAGCCGGCGGAGCAGACCCCCTCCCGGGGAGCGGGCCGCTTGATGCGCGGCGCCTCTTCGGGCAGAGCGGCGCGCAGGGCGCGGATAAAGTCCGGCGTCGTGCCGCAGCAGCCGCCGAAGATCGTGAC
>JAILNC010000078.1 GCA_024691985.1 Oscillospiraceae bacterium
GAGGGCGACTTCATCTCCATCGACGGCTCCACCGGCAACATCTACGACGGCCTGATCCCCACGGTCGACGCCACCATCGCCGGCGAGTTCGGCCGCATCATGGCCTGGGCCGACAAGTACCGCCGCCTGCAGGTCCGCACCAACGCCGACACCCCGAAGGACGCCGCCAAGGCTGTCGAGCTGGGCGCCCAGGGCATCGGCCTGACCCGTACCGAGCACATGTTCTTCAACGGCGACCGCATCGCCGCCTTCCGTGAGATGATCTGCTCCGACACCAAGGAGGAGCGCATCGCCGCTCTGGCCAAGCTCGAGCCGATGCAGCAGTCCGACTTCGAGGGCATCTACGAGGCCATGAAGGGCCACCCCGTCACCATCCGCTTCCTGGATCCCCCGCTCCACGAGTTCGTCCCCACCGAGGAGGCCGACATCGAGGCGCTGGCCAAGGCCCAGGGCAAGAGCGTGCAGGACATCAAGAACATCATCGCGGGTCTCCATGAATTCAACCCCATGATGGGTCACCGCGGCTGCCGTCTGGCCGTCACCTACCCCGAGATCGCCGAGATGCAGACCCGCGCCGTCATCAAGGCCGCCCTCGCCGTGCAGGAGCGTCACCCCGAGTGGACGATGGTCCCCGAGATCATGATCCCGCTGGTCGGCGAGGTCAAGGAGCTCAAGTTCGTCAAGGACGTCGTGGTCAAGGCCGCCGACGCCATCATCGCCGAGGCCGGCTCCGACATGAAGTACATGGTCGGCACCATGATCGAGATCCCGCGCGCCGCCCTGACCGCGGACGCCATCGCCACCGAGGCCGAGTTCTTCTCCTTCGGCACCAACGACCTGACCCAGATGACCTTCGGCTTCAGCCGTGACGACGCCGGCAAGTTCCTGGGCAGCTACTACGACACCAAGATCTACGAGAGCGATCCCTTCGCCCGCGTCGACCAGGTCGGCGTCGGCAAGCTGGTTAAGATGGCCGCGAAGCTCGGCCGCGAGACCCGTCCCGAGCTGCACCTCGGCGTCTGCGGCGAGCACGGCGGCGATCCTTCGTCCGTCGAGTTCTTCCACAAGGTCGGTCTGGACTACGTGTCCTGCAGCCCGTTCCGCGTTCCCATCGCCCGCCTCGCCGCCGCCCAGGCCGCGATCAAGGACGAGAAGAGCGCCGCCGAGGTCGCGAGAGCTGCCGAGGCCGAGGTCAACAAGACCGTTGAGGCCGCGAAGGCCGCCCTGTCCGACGCCGCCGATAAGCTCCAGGCCGCCGCGGTCGACGCCAGCGCCGAGCTCAAGGAGCTTGCGCAGGCCGGCTTCAAGTCTCTGCTGGCCGGCTGGGAAGAGGCCAAGAAGACCTTCACCGAGAACCGCAAGTAAGACCCTGTGCCCGTGGGGGCGATTCACGAATCGCCCGTGCGGGATAAAGAAAAGCAACGCAAAAGCCGCACCTCGAAAGAGGTGCGGCTTTTGCGCTGAGGAGAAGCAACAGGGCTTTTCCGAAAAGGGAATTGCGATTTTTCGCCGGTCGTATTATGATAAAACAGAAGAAAAAAGAGATCGGAGAAAAAGCCATGCCGTTTCAGATCATACAGGGCAGCATTCTGAACTGCCGCGTCGACGCCGTCGTCAATCCCACCGACGAGATCTTCAGCGGGAGCGGCGGGCTGGACGCGCAGATCCATCGGGCGGCCGGGCCCGGACTGCGCGAAGCCTGCGATGCGATCGGACGGCTCGGGATCGGGCAGGCCGTTTTGACCCCGGCCTGCGGGCTGGACTGCGGCGCGATCATCCACACGGTCGCCCCGTGGTGGTCGGGCCGGGAGGAGGAGCTCGATCAGCTGCGCGCATGCTACCGCAGCGCCCTCCGTCTGGCCGAAGAGAACGGCCTGCGCGAGCTGGCCTTCCCGCTGATCGGCTCCGGGACCCGCCGTTTCCCCAAGGAGACGGTGCTCGAGATCGCGGTCCGGGAGATTAGGATCTTTCTGAACACTCACGACGACTTCAACATCCGGCTCGTCGTCCACGACAGAGGCGAGTTCCGGCCGAGCGCCGCGCTGCTGGAAGGGCTGGAGCGTTTCCGGCGGGAACTGGCCCGGGATGAGGAGACGTTTCCCGCGACGACACTCGATCTGTCCATGCTGCCGGACAGTTTCAGCACGACGACGTATGGCATGCCCATGTTGTCGGACGAAATTGTCGGGCCGACGTTCAGCATCCCCATGCCGCCGGACGATCTCAACGCGCCGCCGCCCGGGTTCCCGATGCCCGTGGCCGACTTCTGTGCGCTGGAGGACGATATTGACGAGTCGGCGGATGGGTTCGGCGTATCGACGGCAGTCAAACCGGATGCGGCGAAGGAGGAGCGGGAAGCGCCGACTCCGCAGGCGAAACGTGAGGAAAGCGTACAGGAGAGAAAGCGGACGAGGCCTTCCCTGTTCTCCCGGCCTGCCGGGGCGACGGCGCCGGCTCCGAAGGGAGAGGCCCGGAAGAAGGAAAAGCCCTGGTTCGCGAGAACGCCGCTGGTGCTCGACGAGAGCTTTTCGCAGATGGTCATGCGCAAGATCGACGAGTGCGGCTACAAAAAGGACTCCGAATGCTACGTGCGGGCCAACATCGATCGGCGGCTGTTCTCCAAGATCCGCAGCGACCGGAGCTACCACCCCAAGAAGACGACCGCGGTGGCGCTGGCCGTGGCCCTGGAGCTGCCGCTGGAGGAGACGCGGGAGCTGCTGGAAAAGGCGGGCTATACGCTCTCCCACAGCATCCTGTTCGACGTGATCGTGGAATACTGCATTTCGCAGAAGAATTACGACATCTTCGAGATCAACGAGCTGCTGTTCCAGTACGACCAGCCGCTGCTCGGAGGATAACACAATGTCGCTTTCAGGGCGACCAAAGCAGAGAAAAAACCTCCTATACTGGGCTCACAAGCAAACAGTACAGGAGGTTTTTTGAAATGAAAAACAACATCACAGAGCTTGTCTTCATCCTCGACCGCAGCGGCTCCATGAGCGGACTGGAGAGCGACACCATCGGCGGCTTCAACTCCCTGATCGCCAAACAGAAGAAGGAGCCCGGCACCGCCCTGGTGACCACGGTGCTCTTCGACACCCGCTTCGACCGCATCCACGACCGGCTGAAGCTGGAAGACGTGCCGGTGCTGACGGAGAGGGACTATGCCCCCGGCGGCTGCACGGCCCTGCTCGACGCCGTCGGCGACACCGTGCGCCACATCGCGGGTATCCACAAGTACGCGCGCCCCGAGGACGTGCCGGAAAAGACCGTGGTGGTCATCACCACCGACGGCCTTGAGAACGCGAGCCGCCGTTACAAGCTCGGGCAGGTCCGAGAGCTCATCGAGCACGAGCGCGAGAAGTACGGCTGGGAGTTTCTGTTCCTCGGCGCGAACATCGACGCCGTAGAGACGGCGAGGGACATCGGGATCACCGAGACCCATGCGACGAACTTCGTGCCGGACAGACAGGGGCTTGAGCTCTGCTTCAAGGCCGTGGACGGCGCGATCCATTCCGCCAGGCGCGGCGCGCCCATGACGGAGGACTGGAACGCGGAAGTCGAGCGCGACCACAAAAAGCGCGGATAAACGCATCAACAACGCACAGGCCGCGCAGCGAAAGCTGCGCGGCCTGTGCGTTGTCAGATCAGCTGATCTTGTAGCTGGAGACGTCGAAGAGGCTCTCGTTCACCTTGTCGTCGATGGCGGAGACGGTATAGAAGGTCTCGCCCGAGCTCATCCCCTGGGAGGAGCCCTCGCTCATACAGACGAGCTGCCCGCTCTCGTCGAAGTAGAAGGCGGCCTCGGGGCTGTAGTCCGCGGCGGGGAAGACCTCGACCCGGCAGTTCGCGCCGTTGAGCTTGCGCGTCTCGACCCGGTAGTCCGTCCGCATGGCCCGCGAGGCCATGGCCCTGTACAGCCCGTCCTGCTCCATGACCTTCAGCAGACTGAAGGCGGGCATGGAGGGGATCACGACGAAGCCCTTCTTCTCGCTGGGACTGAGCTGATAGACGGTCCCGTTCAGCGTGAGCATGGCGGAGAGCTGATCGGCGCCCTGCGCCTTCGCTCGGCTGATGACGATGAAGGAGTCGCCCTTCGCGTGGGTCTCAAAGCTCGCGCTGGAGTTCATGCCGGCGTTGGAATATTTCGACTCGGAAGAATAGCGCAGATGCGCGCCCTTTTCCATGTCGATGCCGCGGAAGACGGAGTAGAGCATGGAGCCGGTCGGATGCCCGCCGGTCTTGAATTTTTCGGTGTCCGCGCCCGCGCGCGCGTAGTAGTAATAGGTGCCGGTCGTCTGCTCCATCTCGAGGATCCCGTCCCCGACGAAGACGAGCTCCACCGGGCCGAAGTCCTCGATATTCGCCGTGACGGTCCCGTTCTTCTCCATCCAGCTTGTGATGGCCAGCTCCTCGCCGAAGCTGTAGTACATTCCCTTCCCGTTCTTGTTGAGAACGATCGAGCCGCTGGTCTGCCAGGCCTCGGGCGAGATCTGCCTGCCCAGATACTCCGTGGTGAAGAGCGTGTATTCCCCGTCCGCCGGCAGCGCGGCGGCGTCCGCCCGCAGGCCGGTCAGATCGGCGGGACAGAGGGCGAACAGCAGGACTGCCGCCATCGTGAGCGCAATGATTCTTTTCATGGTGTTCCTTTCTGCCGCTTCCGTACAGCCGGAAGCGGTTTTTTCTTGTCGCCCCCATACTATCACAGACGGCGCGCCGCGTAAACAGGTCCGGACGAAGGTTAATAATTATTAAGGATAGGGCGCCGGTCTGTGACAAAGCGGACGGGAAAGCCTTGCGGCGGCGTGATACTTATGGTATAATGCCTAGAACGTACTGAACGAGCAGGAATCGTCTCTTTTGGGAGGGAGCTATGAATATTGTCATCGCAGGCGCCGGCAAGGTCGGCTTTACGATCGCGGAGCGGCTGTGCCGGGAAGGGCACGACATCACGCTGATCGACGAAAAGCGCGCGTCGCTGGACAACGCCGCCAATTCCATGGATGTGATGGGCGTGTGCGGAAGCTGCGCGGCGCCGAGCGTGCTGAAGGAGGCCGAGGCCGGCGAGGCGGACGTCTTCATCGCGGCCACCGGCAACGACGAGGCCAACCTCGTGGCCTGCCAGTTCGCGCGCAAGATGGGCGCAAAGCACACCATTGCCCGCCTGCGCAACCAGGAGTATCTGGACAGCGGAGAGAGCCTGCGGGAGATCATGGATCTCAACCTGGCCATCAATCCCGACTACGTGACGGCGGAGGTCATCTCGCGCGTGCTGCAGTTCCCGGCCGCGACACAGGTGGACTCCTTCCCGGACTGCGAGCTGGAGATCGTCACCTTCCGCATCGGGGAGAACAGCCGTCTCGACGGCATGAAGCTCAAGGAGCTGCCGACGAAGCTCAGACAGAAGCGCGGGGAGAGGGTCCTGGTCTGCTGCGCCGAGCGCGGCGGGGAGTTCCGCATCCCGGACGGCAATTTTGAACTTCATGCGGGAGACCGCATCTCCGTCACCGCGCCGACCCACGCCCTGCGGCATTTCTTCAAGGAAGTGACCGTGAACTATAAGCCCGCGAAGAGGGTCATCCTTCTGGGCGGCAGCCGGATCGCCGTGCATCTGACGCAGCTGCTGCAGAGCACGGGCGGGCAGGTGACCATTCTGGACCGGAACTATGCCCGCTGCCAGACCTTGTCCGAGCTCCTGCGCGGGGCCGATATCATCTGCGCGGACGGGGCGGACATCACCGTGCTGCAGCAGAGCGGCCTGTACGAGGCGGACGGCTTCGTGGCGCTGACCAATTACGACGAGGACAACATCATCCTCAGCATGTACGCCGAGAAGGCCGGGGTCGAGAAGGTCGTCTCCAAGGTAAACAACGACAAGTTCATCGCCCTGCTGCGCGACGTGTTCCCGGACAGCACGCTCTCGCCCAAAAACATCGTGGCCGAGCGGATCGAGGGCTACGTCCGCGGTCTGGCGCACGCGTCGGACAAGTCCACCATCGAGGCGCTGTACTATCTGGGCGACAAGAACGTGACCGCGACCGAATTCAAGGTCGGCGAGAAGGCGGCCGTCATCGGGCGCACGCTGGCGGAAATGAAGCTCAAGCCCGGGGTGCTGCTGGCCGCGGTCGTGCACGGCGGCAAGGTCATCGTGCCCGACGGCGGGACAACCCTCGAGAAGGGCGACCGGGCCGTGGTCGTGACGACGGACAGGAGCATTCTGAATCTGGACGACATTCTGGCAGGGTAAAGACGTATGAATTATCGCATCGTATGGAATGTGCTGGGCAAGGTCCTGCTGGCAGAGGCCTTGCTGATGCTCCTGCCGCTGGCCTCGGCCCTGATCTACGGGGAGTCGCCCCTCCCCTTCGTGCTCACGATCCTGCCGCTGCTGGCTGTCGGCGGCGGGCTGAGCCTTGTCAAGATACGCAAAAGCGAGCTCTTCGCGCGCGAGGGCTTCGTGATCGTCGGCCTCTCGTGGATCCTGATGTCGGCCTTCGGGGCGCTGCCCTTCGTGTTCGCGGGGGATATCCCGCACTACGTCGACGCGGTGTTCGAGACCGTCTCCGGCTTCACCACCACCGGCGCGAGCATCCTCAACGACATCGAGGGCATGAGCCGCGGCTGCATGTTCTGGCGCCTCTTCACCCACTGGATCGGCGGCATGGGCGTGCTGGTCTTCATCGCGGCGATCCTGCCGGTGTCCGGCGACCACTACATGCACATCATGCGCGCCGAGGTCCCGGGGCCCGAGGTGAGCAAGCTGGTGCCGCGGGCGCGCAAGACCGCGCGTATCCTGTACATGATCTATCTGGCCATGACCCTGATCGAGACGGCGCTGCTGCTGTGCGGCGGCATGAGCTTTTACGACGCGCTGCTGCACTCCTTCGCCACGGCCGGCACGGGCGGCTTCTCCACGCGCGCGGCCAGCATCGCGGCCTATGACAGCGTGTATATCGAGATGGTCGTCGCGGTGTTCATGATCCTCTTCGGGGTCAACTTCAACCTGTATTACCTGATCCTGATCGGACAGGTCGCGGGCGCGCTCAAGAGCGAGGAGCTGCTGACCTATCTCGGGATCATCACGGCCTCGGTGCTCGCCATCGCGGCCAACATCGCCTCCATGGTCGGCGGCTTCGCCCAGGGCCTGCGCTATGCCGTCTTCCAGGTCGGAACCATCATCAGCACGACGGGCTTCGCCACCGCAAACTTTGACGCGTGGCCGGAGTTCTCGCGCTGGCTGCTGGTGCTGCTCATGTTCGTCGGCAGCTGCGCGGGCTCGACGGGCGGCGGCATCAAGATCTCGCGCATCATCATCCTGCTCAAATCCTATCTCAACGAGCTCAAGCAGCTCATCCTCCCGACGCGCGTCCGCCGCATCTGGCTCGAGGGCAAGCCCGTCAGCGACACGACGGTGCGCAGCGTGCTGGTGGTCTTCCACGTCTACATTGCCATCATCGGCCTGAGCGTGCTGGCGCTCACTCTGGACGGGCGGGACATCGTCACGAACTTCACCGCCTCCTGCGCCTGCATCTTCAACGTCGGGCCGGGTCTCGGGCTGGTCGGGCCGACGGGCAACTACTTCTTCTTCTCCGATCTGTCGAAGATCATCCTGAGCATGGAGATGCTGATCGGCAGGCTGGAGGTCTTCCCGGTGCTGTTCCTCTTCGCGCCGAGCGTGTGGAGAAGAAGATGAGCGCGCCCGCGGAGGACAGACGCTATCATCTCGTCGACGCCCTGCGGGGGCTCGCGCTCGTGAACATGGTGGCGATGCACGCGCTGTACGACGTGAACGTCGTCTTCGGAGGGCAGTGGCGCTGGGCGCTGCGCCCGGGGGTGCATGTCTGGCAGCAGTACATCTGCTGGTCCTTCATCCTGATCGCGGGCTTCTCCTTCGCCTGGGGCGGGAGAAAGAACCTGCGGCGCGGACTCGTGCTGAACCTGCTCGGCCTCGCGATCACCGTTGTGACCCTGGTCTTCCTGCCGGAGGAGGCCATCTGGTTCGGCATCCTGACCTTCATGGGCTGCGCGATCCTGCTGACGCTGGCGCTGGAGAAGGGGCTGAACAGGCTGCCCGCGGGGGCGGGATTTGCGCTCTGCGCCGTCCTGTTCTGGTTTTTCTTCCGGGTCAACGCCGGCTTTCTCGGCTTCGGCCTGCGCGTGCCGGCGGCGCTGTACCGCATCTGGCCGCTCACGCCGCTGGGCTTCCCGCATTCGGATTTTCGCTCGAGCGATTATTTCCCGCTGCTGCCCTGGATCTTTCTGTTCTGGTGCGGCTTCTATCTCAAGCGCCTGTTCGACAAAAGCCCCGCCTGCCAGCGCGCGGCGCAGACAAAGATCCCGCTGCTGTCGGGCCTCGGGCGGCATACGCTCTGGATCTATCTGCTGCATCAGCCGCTTCTGATGGGCATATTCACACTCATTTTCCGCGAATAAAGGGAGGGTTCACCATGTTCTACGAGCTGACCAAGGCATACGGAAAGCAGATCTGCGTCGCGCTCTACGGCGCTTTCGCGGGACTGGCCGCGAAGAGAAAGCCGCTGCCGCTGCTCACCCTGCTGCTTTTGCACACCTTCGAGTATTTCAACGTCGGCAAAAAGGTCGCGGCCGAGCACGGCCTGCGCCCTGTCGAGGGCCTGCTCAAGTGTCTGGCCTACGGCTTCACCTGGTGGCTGCCGCTGCAAAGAGGCAACTGAAAAGAACCGGCCGGGAGGGACAACCCTCCCGGCCGATTCTTTTTAAACAGCCTACATGTGCGCGAAGAAGAAGGATTTGAGCTTTGAGAGCGCCAGATCCTCATCCTCGCCCTCGATCGTGACGGCGATGGCGTCGCCCTGGTGCACGCCCAGGGTCATCAGAGCCATGACGCGCTTGGCGTCGGCCTCCTTCCCGGCGAAGCGGACCGTGATATCGGAGGCGAATTCCCGGGCCTGCTTCACGATCAGCCCCGCATGGCGGGCATGCAGGCCGACCGGCGCCTTGATCGTATACATAAAGGAACGCATACAGGTCTCCTTTCACTTGCGTTTTTGAAACAGGGGATGGCCGAAGAAGGCCAGCGGCTCGTAGGCGTTGCCGACCCGGTGCAGCAGGTGCATGGCGTCGTGCTCGGAGCGGTAGGGCTTGCGGGAGAAGATCTCCACGGGCCTCAGATCGGGCTCCTTTTCGCGCAGGCGGTCCATGAGGCGCTGCTCGGCCAGCGGCAGGGTCGCGGTGCTGGCGTAGATGTACAGGGCGCTGATCCCGGGCACGGACTGGGGACGGCAGACGGTGCGCAGATTCTTCCCGTCGATGAAGTCCTTCAGACAGGCCTCGAGCTCGGCGACGGCGCTGTCCTTGGCGACGATCTTGTAGTAGACGATCTCCGAGTCGTCGTAGATCTCCCCCTCGAGATAGCTGCGGTAGGGCGAACCCTTCAGCCGGTCGAGGATGAGCTTCTCCGGCGGATGGAGCTTGCCCTGGTGAAAGATGCAGGCCTTGTTCTTGTGGATGGTGTAGATGAAATAGCTCAGGTTCAGACTGTCGAGATAGGCGCGCAGGGCGAGGGTATCCTCCAGCGGGATGATCTCTTTGGAGAGGTACACGTTCTCCTTCGGGTCGTAGACGGCCGCGCCGTCCATGACGATGATGGGCAGATTGAGCATGGCCTCGTGCATCTGCAGGGAGAAGTAGGCGGGCGCGTGCTCGAACAGCAGGCAGATCTTCGCCCCGTCCTCGTACAGGTAGTTCAGGCGAAACAGCACCGCCGAGGAGATGTGCGAGAAGCGGTTCGAGGCCAGGTCCTTCGCCCGCACGAAAAAGACGCGATCCTTTTGCCGCACGCGGGGCAGGCGGAAGACGTTGACGCCGATGGCGCAGGCCGTGCCGGTCAGCACGCCGATGATGCGCTCGGAGGCGGAGCGCAGCGGCTCGCTGATGTCCGGGAAGGAGATGACGATGCACAGAAAGACGATGGCGGCCTGCCCGGCGGTCTCCGAGCGGCGCAGGGCGACGGCGGTGTAGAGCGAGAGCATCACGCCCAGGGACATCCGGATATACAGAAGCAGCATGCTGTCCCCCACGCAGGGGAGATACAGCATACGCACCAGGAAGGCCAGGCCCCAGAAGGAGCCGATCAGCGTGCCCATGAAGCGGTTGACGGCGTACTTGCGCGTGTCGCGCACGTAGGGCTGGACACAGATGATGGCGGTGATGGCGGCCTCGGTCGGGATCTCCCGGCCGCGGAAGCCCCGCAGATAGTAGACCAGCAGGCACAGAAAGACGGCCACGGTGGTTTTGACGATGCGCTGCCCGAGCGCGGGCAGGTAAAAGCTTTGTCTGGAATTTGTATCTAAAGTATGGGTCATACGGTTTCCTTTGCGAAATAAGATTTATTCAAAGAGCGTGAGACGCTCGAGCGTCTCCGGCGGTTCCTCCGCGCAGACGGCGCAGAAGCAGTCCGCGGCCTCGAAGGCGCGCAGACGCCAGGGGCGCGGGTCCTCCGCATGCGTCAGCGCCCAGCCGCCGGGCACCGGCAGGATGCGAAATTCGTTCAGCGGCAGCGTCAGGCCGAGGCCGAGGGCCTTTATATAGCTCTCCTTCAGCGTCCATAGACGGAGGAAGGCGGCCTTCTGTTCCCGCTGCAGCAGGGAGAGGAGCCAGGCGGCCTCCTCCGGGTGGAAAAAGCGCGGGGCGAGGGCGAGATCGACCTTCCGCAGGCTCTCCACGTCACAGCCGATCTCCGCGTCGGCGAGGGCGCAGAGCACGTGTTCCCCGCTGTGGGAGAGCGAGAAGTGTACGCCGGGGCGGTCGGGCAGATAGGGCTTGCCCTGCTCACCGAAGGCGAAGCCCCCGGCGGGGCCGAGCCCCGCGTCCGCGAGCAGACGGTCGAGCAGCAGCGCCGCGCCGAGGGAGAGACGCTTCGCCCCCTCCACCCGGAAAGAGGCGATCTGTTCCCGCCGCTGCGGGGATACCCGGGCGAGCGCCTGCGCATAGCGCTCGGGGTCGGCGAGCGCCGATACGGAAGCAAGGGCGAGCCGTGTTTTCAACTTTGTCATGCTGCTTTCCCTCCTTCGCGGCTGCTCATCATAGCACACCGCGTCCGCGAATGCAAGACGGAATTTGTAACGCTTTTTGTCTCTCGGTTGACGGAAGGCGCGGCACATGCTACAATAACAGCACGGCAAAACGGCAAATAATCAAAGGAGGTTATCTCATGGATTTCAGAAGCCTGACCGTCAAGGAGTGCTTTGCCAACCCCAAGTGCGAGGCCATCGTCAAACAGTATGCGCCCCAGCTCATGAAGTATCCCATCAAGCTGTTCAACAAAAAGAGCTGCGGCGAGATCTTCGATCTGGTCGTGAGCAAGAAGATCGTCCCCGAGGACGCCGCGAAGACCATCGAGGCCGAGATCAACAAGATCCTGTAAGGACTCCGAGACAAAAACAGCGCCGGGCTTCCGGCGCTGTTTTTGTTGTCAGGCGTCCCGTACCGTGACGGTGAGGGTGCCGATCGTGTCCTCACACACGTCGAGCACGTCGCCCGGCTGCAGCCAGTCCTGCTGTTCCGGGGGCCTGCCGAGAATGACGCCCGCGGGCGTGCCGGTGAGGATGACGTCGCCCGGCTCGAGCGTGCAGCAGTTGGACAGGTAGCTCACGAGCGCGGGGATGTCGTGGAGCATGTCGGTGCTCCAGCCCTCCTGCCGCAGTTCGCCGTTCTTGTAGCCTGTCAGGTGCATGCTTTGGTACGGCAGGGCGTCGGCGGTCACGATGCAGGGGCCGAGCGGGCAGAAGGTGTCGCAGGTCTTGCCGGGGACCCACTGGGTGGTGACCTTCTGGAGCGTGCGGGCCGAGATGTCGTTGGCGAGGGTGTAGCCGAAGACATAGTCCAGCGCCTCCTCCGGAGAGACATAGGCGCAGCGCCTGCCGATGACGACGGCGATCTCCGCCTCATAGTCGTGGCGCGTCTCCGTGCGGTTGCGGAGCACGACGCCCCGGTGGGGGGCGAGGCTGTTGCGGAACTTGGCGAAGACCGTGGGGGCCTCGGCGGGCGTGAAGGAGCCGACGGTCTCTTCGATGTGGGAGCGGTAGTTGACGCCGATGCAGAAGATCTTTTCCGGATCGTCCACCGCGGGGGCGTAGACGATCTCCGCCTCGGGCAGGAACGCCGCCGCCGAAGCCTCGATCTTGCGCAGCAGGGGCAGGGCCCGGTCGAGGCCCATGTGCAGCGCCTGCATCACCGTCACGGGGGCGGCGTCGTCCCGCGCCTGCGAGGCGACGTCGATCACGCCGCGCTCCGTCAGGATGCCGAGGCGATTGCCCGCCGGGCTGTACATATTGATAAGCTTCATAGGTGATTTCTCCTTGAGAATCAAAGACGGCAGAGGAAGCCCCCTGCCGTCTTTGATTTTTTTACTTCGTGGGCTGCGGGCCGGCCGCCTTGATTTCCTCGGGCATGTCGGGATACTTCTTTTCAAAGTTCTCGTAAAAGGCCCGGGAGAGCTGCTCGGCCGCGGCCTCGTAGGCGTCCTCGTCCGCCCAGAGGTTGCGCGGGTCGAGGATCTTCGCCGGGACGCCGGGGCAGGAGGTGGGGATCTCGAGGTTGAAATACGGCTCGTGCTTGTAGGGCACGCCGTTGAGATCGCCGTTGATGGCGGCCGTGACCATGGCGCGGGTGTACTTGAGGCTCAGACGCGGGACGGTGCCGGCCTTGCCGCCGCACCAGCCGGTGTTGACCAGGAAGACGTTGGCGCCGGTTTCGTCCAGCTTTTTGCCCAGCATCTCGGCATAGACCGAGGCGGGCATGGGGAAGAAGGGCTCGCCGAAGAGGGTGGAGAAGGTAGTCGTCGGCTCGACGATGCCGCGCTCGGTCCCGGCCAGCTTGCTGGTGTAGCCGGAGACGAAGTGGTACATGGCCGCGCTGCGCGAGAGCTTCGAGATCGGGGGCAGCACACCGAAGGCGTCCGCCGTCAGGAAGATGACCGTCGTGGGCTGGCCGCCGACGCCGGGGATGACGGCGCTCGGGATGAAGTCGACGGGGTAGCTCGCGCGGGTGTTCTCGGTCAGACTGCCGTCCTCATAGTCGGGGTGGCCCTCGTCGGAGACGATAACGTTTTCCAGCAGGGAGCCGAAGCGGATGGCGTCGAAGATCTCAGGCTCGCGTGAGCGCTTGAGGCCGATGCACTTGGCGTAGCAGCCGCCCTCGATGTTGAACACGCCGTCGTCCGACCAGCCGTGCTCGTCGTCGCCGATCAGAGCGCGGTTCGGGTCGGCGGACAGGGTGGTCTTGCCGGTGCCGGACAGGCCGAAGAACACCGCCGTGTCCCCGTCCGGGCCGAGGTTTGCCGAGCAGTGCATGCTCAGCACGCCGTTTTTCGGCAGGACGTAGTTCATCGCCGTGAACACGGCCTTCTTCATCTCGCCGGAATACTGGTTGCCGAGGATGAGGATCTCCTTCTCCTCGAGGTTCAAAAGGATCGCGCACTCGCTGTGCACGCCGTCGACCTCGGGGATGCACTGGAAGCCGGGGGCGCAGTAGACCATGAAGTCGGGTTTGAAGTCCTCCAGGGCCTCGGCGCTCGGCCGGATCAGGAGCTGGTGCATGAAGAGGTTCTGGCTGGCATACTCGTTGACGACGCGGAAGGCCTCGGTATACTTGGGGTCCGCGCCCGCGAAGCCGTCGTTGACGAAGAGCTCGCGGCCCTGCAGATAGGCCAGGACCTTGGCCTTGATGGCGTCGTAGCGGGCCTTGGAGATCGGAAGATTGACGTCGCCCCAGGCGATGTCGTCATGGACGGCGGGGGTGTCGACGATGAACTTGTCCTTGGGGCTGCGGCCGGTGTACTTGCCGGTGATGACGTTGAGCGCGCCGGTTTCGGTCAGCACGCCCTCGCCGCGCTCGATGGCCATGAGCACGAGCTTGGGGACGGCCAGGTTGCGGTGGACGATGCCCTTGCCGGCAATGCCGAGATCCAGGGGTCTGAGTTCTTTCATGTCTGCAAATCTCCTGTTGTTGTTCTAAATGATGGGCGCAAGCGCCCGCCGGGGATCAGCCGAAGACGGAGAGCAGGAAGCCCGCCGCGATGGCCGAGCCGATGACGCCAGCCACGTTCGGGCCCATGGCGTGCATCAGCAGGTAGTTGTTCTTGTTGTACCTGCGGCCTACGTCCTGAGATACGCGCGCGGCCATCGGGACCGCCGACACGCCAGCGGAGCCGATCAGGGGGTTGATCTTGCCGCCGGAGGTCTTGTACATCACCAGACCGCCCACCAGACCGCCGACCGTAGAGATCGAGAAGGCGATCAGACCGAGCACGATGATCTTGATGGTCTCGATCTTCAGGAAGTTGCCCGCGACCATCGTCGCGCCGACGGAGGTGGCGAGGAAGATCGTGACGATGTTCATGAGCGCATTCTGCGCGGTGTCGGACAGACGGTCGGTCACGCCGCACTCACGGAAGAGGTTGCCGAGCATCAGACAGCCGATCAGCGGGGCGGTCGAGGGCAGGAGCAGGATGACGAAGGTCGCCACGACGATGGGGAAGACGATCTTCTCGGTCTTGGAGACCTCGCGGCTCTGCACCATCTTGACCTTGCGCATCTTGTCGGTGGTCATGGCCTTCATGATCGGCGGCTGGATCAGCGGGATCAGGGCCATGTACGAATAGGCCGCGATTGCGATGGGGCCCAGCAGCTCGGGCGCGAGCTTGGTGGTCAGGTAGATGGCCGTGGGGCCGTCCGCGCCGCCGATGATGCCGATGGAGGCAGCCTGCGGGCCGGTGAAGCCGAGCAGCACCGCGCCGAAGAAGGCGATGAACACGCCGAGCTGGGCCGCCGCGCCGAGCAGCAGACTCTTGGGGTTGGCGAGCAGGGGGCCGAAGTCGGTCATCGCACCGACGCCCATGAAGATGAGCGAGGGGTAGATGCCGGCCTTGACGCCGATGTAGAAGAAGTCGAGCAGACCGGCCGACTTCATGACCGCGCCGTAGCTGTGGTAGGCGGAGCTGGACGAATCCAGAAAGGCCTCCCAGATCTCGGGGTGATACAGCGCGTTCGTGCCCATGCCGATGAAGTAGCTCAGGTTCGACAGCAGGCAGCCGAAGGCGATGCCGCACAGCAGAAGCGGCTCGAACTTCTTGGCGATGCCGAGATAGAGCAGCACAAAGGCGATGAGGATCATGACGAGGTTTTTCCAGCCGCCCTCCGTCACGACGAAGGCGGCGAAGCCGGATTCGAGACCCAGCTTTTGCAGGACGCCCAGTATATCCATAAGCGCCCCCTTATGCGATGACGACGAGCGGGGAGTCGGTCTCCACGACGGCGCCCTTGGTGACCAGGATCTGGGCGACGGTGCCGGACTTGGTGGAGACGACCTCGTTCTCCATCTTCATGGCCTCGAGGATGATGAGCACATCGCCCTCCTTGACCTGCTGACCCTGCGCGACGTTGATCTTGAGGATGTTGCCGGGCATGGGGCTCTTGA
>JAILNC010000121.1 GCA_024691985.1 Oscillospiraceae bacterium
TGCCGGAAAACGATCTCGACGTGCCGACGGCACGGGCGCTGGCCTCGCTGCTCTTCACCGACCGGGCGGACGAGCCCGTGAGCGCGGCGCGCGTGGACGAGGCACTCGCGGTTTTGCGCCGCTGCGAGAGCGTGTACTGCACGCGAAGCGGCTTCGGCAGCGTCACACAGGAGAACCGGCGGCTGCTGCAGTGCGCGGAGGAGCTGGGCCTGCTGCGCCCGCTGCCGGATTGAAAGGAGGAAAGGCCATGCTGTTTACGAATGCGCTCGTCTTCTTTGCCGAGCGCGGCTTTGCCCCGGCCTCCTTCCGGGTCGAGGGCGGCGTCTTTGCCGAATTCCTGCCGCCGGACACGTCCGAGCCCGGCGCGATCGAGCTCGGCGGGGCCCGCGTGATCCCGGGCCTTATCGATCTCCACACCCACGGCAACTCCGGCGCGGACTTCTCCGACGGGGAGGACGCGCCTCTGCGGACCATGGCGGCCTTCCTTGCGCGAAACGGGGTGACGGGCTTCGCGCCGACCTCGATGACCCTGCCGTATGCGCAGCTGAAGCGCGCCTTCACTTCGGCGCGGCGCCTGCACGAGGAGGCGCCCGAAGGGCTCTCGCGCGTGCTCGGAATCCACATGGAGGGACCCTTCTTCTCTGAAAAAAAGAGGGGCGCGCAGAACGCGGCTTATCTGAAAGAGCCGGATCTTGACGCTTTTCTGGAGCTGTACGAGGACTGCGGCGGGCTGATCCGCATTGTGGATCTCGCCCCGGAGCTGCCGGGCGCGGCGGCGTTTGCGCGCGAGGCGTCGAAGCGCTGCACCGTCTCCGCGGCGCATACGGACGCGGACTACGCGCAGGCGGCAGCCTTCTTCGACGTGGGCGCGCGCCATGTGACGCACCTCTATAACGCCATGACCCCTCTGCATCACCGCGAGCCCGGCGTGATCGGCGCGGCCGCGGAGCGGGACGACGTGTTTGCCGAGCTCATCTGCGACGGCTTGCACGTGCACCCGAGCGCGGTGCGCCTGGCCTTCCGCCTCTTCCCGGAGCGCATCTGCCTGATCTCGGACGCCCTGCGCTGCTGCGGCATGCCCGACGGCACATACACGCTCGGCGGGCAGGCGGTCACGCTCTCCGGCGGCGAGGCGCGGCTTTCGGACGGGACGCTGGCAGGCTCCGCCGTGACGCTGTACGACTGCCTGCGCAGGGCGATCGCCTTCGGCATTCCGGCAGATACGGCCATCCGCGCCGCGACGCTCAACCCCGCGCGGCAGCTCGGCTGCGCCGACCGCTTCGGCTCCATCGCTCCGGGCAAGGCCGCGGACTTTCTGGTCTGTGACGAGAACTTGAACATCCAAGACGTCTGCCTCGGCGGGGAGAGCTTGGACATAAAAGGCACATAGCAGACAAAATCAATTTACACACATTCAAGTTCGTTTTTGAGGCAGCTTTGCCGCCTCAAAAACACCCTGAGGCGAGCTGAGCGAGCCCTCGCGCCGACCAAGCGAGGAGCGTCTCACGTGCGACGAGCGCGATAAGCGCGAGTAAAAGTGTCAACGGAGAGCCCAGCGAAGCGGGTCTCCGTTGAAGCGTGTCGACACGCAAAAGACCGGCGTTTTACACAAAATGCCGGCTTTTTATTTTTCACTTTTGTGCTGCTTGACAGGAAATCTGCATAAACCTATAATGAAGGCAGGAATCCATTCGCGCTTATACCAGTACAGAACAGGAGGAAACGCTTATGCCAAAATTTGACGCCGTAGTCATCGGCGCAGGCAACGGCGGACTTGCGGCCGCCTGCCGCCTGGCGAAGGCCGGCAAAAAAACCCTGCTCGTCGAGCAGCACAACCTGCCCGGCGGCGTTGCGTCCAGCTTCCGCAGAGGCCGCTTCGAGTTCGAGACCGCCCTGCACGAGCTGTGCGAATTCGGCTCCGCCGAAAACCCCGGCAACTGCCGCAAGACCGTCGTGGATGAGTTCGGCCTGGACATCAAGTGGTATCAGGTGCCGGACAACTTCCGCGTCATCACCACCGCGAGCGACGGCAAGACGCCCATCGACGCGACCCTGCCCTCCGGCCGGGAGAACTTCATCAACAAGATGGAGGAATACGTCCCCGGCTGCCGGGAGTCGATCGAGAAGTTCTTCGATCTCGGGGCCGAGACGCTCGAGGCCGGCAACTACCTGACCGCCTCCGGCGGCAAGCCGGACTCCAAGGTGCTCAGGGAGAAGTACCCCAACTATCTGCGCACGGCGGCCTACCCGGTCAACAAGGTCTTCAAGGCCCTGAAGATGCCCCCGCTGGCCCAGGACATCATGAACACCTACTGGGGCTATCTCGGCGTGGACGCCGACCATTTGAGCTTCGTGCAGTATGTGAACATGGTCTGCCTCTATGTCAACTTCGGCGCATGGATCCCGGAGAAGACCAGCAACCAGCTGACCACGGGCCTGGCCGAGCGCTTCCGCGCCATGGGCGGCACGCTGTGGCTCAACTGCAGGGCGGAGGAGCTGCTGTTTGACGAGAACGACCGCCTCTGCGGCGTGCGCACCAGCTCCGGCGTGGTGGACACGCGCTGGGTGCTCTGCAACGCCAGCCCTACCACGGTCTACGCCAACATGATGCCGGACTGGCTCGTGCCGAAGAAGGACAAGAAGCTCCTGCCGAACCGCCCCTTCTCGGCGCGCATGTTCGTGGTCTACATGGGCTTGAACAAGAGCGCGGAGGAGCTGGGTCTGCACGATTACAGCTACTTCCTGCCCAAGAGCGCGGACAGCGTCAAGGAGTACGAGAGTCTCAAGAAGATCGAGACCAACAAGTTCAATATCGCCCTCTGCTACAACGTGGTCAACCCCAAGGCCAGCCCGGAGGGGACCTGCATCATCTCCCTGACGACGACCTACACGGGCGACTGCTGGAGCAAGGTCGAGCCGAAGGACTACGTGCGGATGAAGGAGAAGGTCGCCTCGGAGATGATCGACTGGTTCGAGGAGAAGACGGGCATCACGATTCGCCCCTACATCGAGGAGATCGAGATCGCCACGCCCTGGACCTTCTGCCACTATGCGAGCGTCCCGGAGGGCGCGGCCTACGGCTACGAGATACGCGACTGGGACAGCATGATGCCGCGCATGATGATGATGCGCGAGGAGTACCCAGTCAAGGGCCTGAAATTCGTCGGCGCCTCCAGCATCCGCGGCGACGGCTTCAACTCCGCCATCTTCAGCGGCGACACCATGGCCAAGCTGATGCTCGGCGAAATGAGAGAGGAGGGGGATTGAAATGGCGCTTCATGTGAAAGTGGGTCTCATCGGCGCGCTGGACATGCTCAAGTTCAAAAACCTGGCCAAGAACCGGCGCGAGGCCATCGAAAAGCTGCCCGAAAAGGAACTTCCCAAGAGCTATGTGACCAATGAAAAGGCGGCCTTCATGCACCCCAAACGCCAGGTGGTGCGCATCAAGGCCATGCGTCCCAACGGGCCGGACGGCGTGACCGTCACGCTCGAGAGTCCGGACGGCAGAGCGCTCGCACCCTTCCGCGCGGGCCAGTATATCAGCCTCAGCGTCGACGCCGACGCCAGTGCCACGACACGCTCCTACTCCCTCTGCGGCAGCCCCGCGAGAAGCTGGGAAGGCGAGTATGACATCACGGTCAAGCGCGTGGAGGACGACGGCTTCGTCTCCAAGTTCATCCAAGACGACTGGAAGCCCGGTCTCGAGCTCGGCATCTCCGCCCCGCAGGGCCACCTGTACTACGAGCCTCTGCGCGACGAGAAGAAGGTGCTGGCCCTGGCCGGCGGCTCGGGCATCACGCCCTTTGTGGGCATGGCCTACGCCATCCGCGACGGCTACGAGGATTTCGACCTGACCATCCTCTACGGCTCGCGCCGGGAGCAGGACATCCTCTACCGCACGGAGCTGGACGGCATCGCCGCCGCCTGCCCGAAGGTGCACATCGTGCACGTCCTGTCCGACGAGAAGCGCGCGGGCTTCGAGTATGGCTTCCTCTCGGCGGAGCTGATCAAAAAGTACGCGGGCGGGGAGCCTTACACCGTATTCATGTGCGGCCCGCAGGCCATGTACAACTTCCTCGACGGCGTAGTGGCGGAGCTCGGCCTCGATCAGAAGCATGTGCGGCGCGAGCTGTTCGGCATGATCAAGGACCCGTGGAACCAGCCCGGCTATCCCAAGGGGGCGCACGCGCTGAACTACACCGCGAAGGTCACCATTCATGACAAGACCTGGACCATTCCCGTCTCCTCGTCCGAGTCGCTGCTCACGGCCTTTGACCGCGCGGGGCTGCACACGCCCTCCCGCTGCCGCAGCGGCGAGTGCGGCTGGTGCCGCTCGCGCCTGCTCTCCGGCGAGGTGTTCATCCCGGAGAAGACAGACGGCCGCCGCGAGGCCGACAAGGACTTCGGCTACATCCACCCCTGTTCCACCTTCCCGCTGTCCGACGTGGTGGTGGAGGTCCCGGGCCAGTATCAGCATCTGTGAGTAAAAACCGGGCAGCCGCAAAAAGCACAGCGGCTGCCCGGGACTTGAAAGGGAGGGATTCCTTTGCTTTTGACCCCTGAACAGCAGGCGATCCTGGACGGCGCGCGGGGCGAGACCATGGCGCGGGTCATGCAGACGCTCGTGGCCTACGGCGAGGCCTTCGACGCCGAGCGCATGGTACCGGTCACCGGCGAATACGGGCACACGGTCATCAGCTTCGGCCTCGGCATCATGAAGCCGATCTACGAGCTGTACGACAAGATCCTCAGCGAAAATGAGGTCAGCCGCCAGCCCTTCTCCGCCGATCCCAGGCCCGTGGACAAGAAGAACGTCCCGGCGAATTTCCTGCAGAACATCGTCTTTGATTTTATGTACAGCCAGCAGAAGCGCTACGAGGAGCAGATGAAGCGCTTCGGGATCATGTCCGACGACGCCTACACCTGCACCTGCTATCTGCCGCAGGTCGGCAACACCCCGAAGGAGGGCGAGGTGCTGAGCTGGGCGGAGTCTTCCGCCGTGGTGTACGCCAACTCCGTGCTCGGCGCGCGCTGCAACCGCAACTCCGGCATCATCGAGCTCTTCGGCTCCATCGCGGGCTGCGTCCCGGAATTCGGGCTGCTGACCGACGAGGGGCGCAAAGCCGACTGGGTGGTGGAGCTGCGCACCGAGAAGCTCCCGGACGCCCAGCTCTTCGGCTCCGCCGTGGGCATGAAGGTGCTCGAGCAGGTGCCCTATGTCAAGGGACTCGACCGCTTCCTCGGCACGGAGCTTACTGACGCGGCCTGCGCCTACCTCAAGGACTTCGGCGCGGCGACGGCCTCGAACGGCTCGGTGGGCCTGTACCACATCGAGAACCTCACGCCCGAGGCGAAGGCACAGGGAGAGAGTCTCATCCGCGAGGGCGCGCCGGTCTACGTGGTGGACGATGCTGAGATCGAGCGGGTGAAGAACAGCTATCCCTGCATCTGGAAGGATCTGAACGCAAAGCCCAAGCTCTGCTTCATGGGCTGCCCGCACATGACGCTCAGCCAGCTCATCGAGTGGACGCAGCGCGTGGAGGCCTCGCTCGGGGAGGCCGGGCAGAAGAAGGTCGTCATCCCCACGGTGTTCACGGCGGCCCCGGCTGTGCTGCGCGCCTTTGAGGAGACCGAGTACTCGGGCCGCCTCAAGCGTACGGGCGTCGTCACCAGCTCCATCTGCCCGCTGATGTATATGAACAATCCCCTGTGCAAGTCCATGCCCGTCATCACCTCCTCCAACAAGCTGCGCACTTATTCCAGCGCGCGCTTCTATCCCGAGGCGGAGATCCTGCGCATGATCACGGGGAACCGGGGCTGAGGAGGTGCGCGCGATGAAGAAAACGTTTCAGGGCCATGTGGTGACCGCCGGGACCTGCAAAGCGGAGGCGCTGGTCTCCCACGGCGGCTTCAACACGCTGGCGAGCTACCAGACGCCCATGCTGCTGGGCGACAAGCAGGTCAAGTGCAGCGACCAGAACAACCCCGACCTCTACCAGAAATCCATGCTCGGCAAGGCGCTGTGCCTGCCGGAGACCATCGGCTCGACCACCGGGGGCATGGCGCTCTACACGGTCTGCGCCACGGGCAAGCAGCCGGCGTGCATGCTGTTTGCCAAGCATATCGACTCGCTGGCCGCGGCGGGCGCGATCCTCGCCGCCTACTGGACGGACGCGAAGATGCCCGTCGTCGACCGCCTGGGCGAGGAGTTTTTGGCCTATGTGAAGGAAGGCATGATGGTCGAGGTCAAGGAAAACGGCATGGTCGAGGTGGAGTGAGAAAGAATCCGGTTGCACTTCTTTGCTGCCTGTTGTAAACTGAAAACAGCGTCAAAACGGCGCTCTCCCGCTGCGGGAGAGCGCCGAAACACTCTGAAATCCTACCGATTCTTGAGGAAAAGCTATGAAAGAATTCTGCTTTGATACCACCGTCTGCGACGTATCCTGCTTTGCCGAGGGGCGGCTTCCCGCCCGCGCCGATTTTGTCCCGTACCGGAGTCTTGACAAGCTCGCGGCGGGGGAGTCGAGCCTGCAGCTCTGTCTCGACGGGGTGTGGAAGTTCCATTATGCCGAGTCTCCCGCAAAGGCCCCGGAGGGCTTCTGGCGCGACGGCTTCGATCTGAGCGGCTGGGCCACGATCAAGGTGCCCGCGCACATCCAGCTCGAGGGCTGGGACAGGCCCGCCTACTGCAACTACGAATATCCCTGGGACGCGCTCGAGGAGCTCAGACCCGGCGAGGCGCCGACGGTCTTCAACCCGACGGCGGACTATGTGACGGACTTCACCCTGCCCGAAAGCTGGGAGGGCGGCGAGGTCTGCGTTCGCTTCGAGGGGGTGGAGAGCGGCTTTGCCTGCTGGCTCAACGGCGGGTATCTCGGCTACAGCGAGGACAGCTTCACCCCGGCGGAGTTTGACTTGAGTGCGGCGCTGCGCAGAGGGAGCAACCGGCTGGCGGTGCGGGTGTTCAAGTGGACGCCGGGGAGTTGGTTCGAGGATCAGGATTTCTTCCGCTTCTCGGGCATCTTCCGCAGCGTCTTCCTCTGCTTGACACCGGAGACGGCGCTGCGCGATTTGTCCGTCGTGCCCGTGCTGTCGGAGGATCTCGGCGACGCAACGATAGAGTTTTCCGCGAAAACGAAGGGCAGCGGTGCGCTGCGCCTGCGGCTTCTGGACGGAGAGCGGGAGATCGCGGCGTCGGAGCAGCCCTTTGCGGACGGCGGCGCGGCCGCGGCCGCGCTCCCCGTCGCGGCCCCAAAGCTGTGGAGCGCGGAGGAGCCGAAGCTGTACACGCTGCTGATCGAAGTGGGGAACACCGCGGGAAGCGTCACAGAAGTCATCCGACAGCGCGTGGGCTTCCGGCGCTTCGAACTCAGGGACGGGCTGATGCTGCTCAACGGGAAGCGCATCGTCTTCAAGGGCGTCAACCGCCACGATTTCAGCGCCAGGCAGGGCCGCGTCCCGGACCGGGAAGAGCTGGAGCGCGACATCATGCTGATGAAGCAAAACAACATCAACGCCGTGCGCACCTGCCACTATCCGAACCAGTCGGTCCTGTACGCACTGTGCGACGAGTACGGCCTGTACGTGATCGACGAGAACAACATGGAGACGCACGGGACCTGGGACGCCTGCAGGCGCGGACTGGCGGGGGAGGACTATGTGATCCCGAAGGAGCACCGGGCTTTTGCCCCGCTGCTCTTCGACCGGATCCGGAGCATGTACGAGCGGGACAAAAACCACCCCTGCATTCTGATCTGGTCCGTGGGCAACGAGAGCTTCGGAGGCAGCGTTATCCGGGACATGGCCGGGCTGCTGCGGAAGCTGGACGGGCGGCGCCTCGTCCACTACGAGGGGATCTTCAACGACCGCAGCTTCAACGAAACCAGCGACATGGAGAGCCAGATGTACACCCCGGCGGCCGAGGTCGAGCACTTTCTGGCCGAACACCCGGAAAAGCCCATGATCCTCTGCGAGTATGCCCACGCGATGGGCAACTCCTGCGGAGCCATGCACAAGTACACGGAGCTTGCCGAGCGCGAACCCAGATACCAGGGCGGCTTCCTGTGGGACTGGGCCGATCAGGCGCTTTACCGGCCCGACGGCACGTTTGGCTACGGCGGGGACTTTGACGACCGGCCCTGCGACGGTGCCTTCAGCGGCAACGGCGTCGTCTACGCCGACCACAGCCCCACGCCGAAGCTGCAGGAGGTCAAGTACAACTATCAAAACATCAGAGTCGAATTTGCCGACGGGGGCTTCACGGTCAAAAACGGGATGCTCTTTACGAACACAGATCGCTATGCCGCGGTGCTGATCCTGCAGGCGGACGGGCGGGAGCTGCTGCGCGTGACGGTGGAGATCTCCGTCCCGTCGCTCTCGGAGCGCTTTTTCCCGCTGCCGGAGGCGATCGCGGAGGCAATCAGAGCGCAGAGCCCGGAGACGGAGCTCGCCCTGACGCTCAGCTTCACGCTCAAAGAGGATGAGCGCTGGGCGAAGGCCGGGCATGAGGTGGCCTTTGGACAAAAGGTTTTCCCGTGCGAGAAGAAACCCTTCGCCTGCACGGAGCCTCTGCGGGTGGTGCGAGGCAAGTACAACCTCGGCGTGCACGGGGCGAACTTCTCCTGTCAATTCTCTGCAATGGGCATGGGACTGAACTCCTATGTCTACGACGGGATCGAGTACATTAAGAGTATCCCGACGCCGAGCTTTTGGCGCGCGCCGACGAACAACGATCAGGGCTGCCTGATGCCCCAGCGCTATGCCCAGTGGAAGCTGGCGAGCCTCTATGCCACGCCCTTCGGCGGAGATCAGCCCTGCTTTTACCCGGAGGTCGAGGAGTGCAAGCACAGCGTGCGGGTCAGATTCCGGCTGTATCTGCCGACGCGGCCCGCCGCCTCGGCGGAGCTGTGCTACGAGGTCTTCGGGGACGGGACGGTGCAGACGGCGCTGCGCTACAAGGCCGTGGAGGGGCTCGGCGACATGCCGGAATTCGGGATGCTCTTCAAGCTCCCCAAGACGCTTGAAAAGATGCGCTGGTACGGACTCGGCCCGGAGGAGAGCTACGCCGACCGGCAGAAGGGCGCAAAGCTCGGCGTCTGGGAGAAGAGCGTGCGGGAAAACATGGCGCGCTATCTTGTTCCGCAGGAGTGCGGGAACCACTGCGGCGTGCGCTGGATGGAGCTGACGGACAAAGAGGGCCGGGGACTGCGTTTTTCCGGCGACGCGCTGAGCATGGGCGCGCTGCCCTGGACGCCGCACGAGCTGGAAAACGCCGCGCACGAAAACGAGCTGCCCCAGAGCCGATACACGGTGATGCGGGTGCTGCTGGCGCAGATGGGCGTCGGCGGGGACGACAGCTGGGGCGCGCGGACGCACGAGGAATATCTGCTGCCCGCGGACCGGGACCTCGAACTGCGCTTTTCGTTCCGGGGGATATGAGGAGAGCGGGTGATTTACGCTTGCGTCCAGAAGATGGATGCCCTATAATGATACAAAATGACGAAAAGGGGGTGTGCTCCGTGCAGTGTCCGCATTGCTTCCGCGAAGTGAATACAGTTGGCGCGTGCCCTTGCTGCGGCTATGACGCCGCGGAGACGACGGGGAAGTATCCGCTGGCTCTGCATCCCGGCTCCATCCTCAACGGGCGCTATATCCTCGGCCACGTGCTGGGGCAGGGTGGCTTCGGCATCACCTATATCGCGCTGGATTACCAGACGAAGGAGCGCGTGGCAATCAAAGAGTATCTGCCCACGGAGTTTGCAGGGCGGAGCACGGACAGTCCCTCGGTGCTGGTCTATTCCGGGGAAAGGGCGGAGAACTTCGCCTACGGCATGGAACAGTTCCTCGAGGAGGCCAAGACCCTCGCAACCTTCAACGGGGACAGCCATATCGTGCGCATCTACAGCTACTTCGAGGAAAACAGCACGGCCTACTTCTGCATGGAGTATGTCGACGGTCTGCCGCTGAACAGGTACATGGCGACGAAGGGCGGACGGCTGAGCCCCAAGGAGGCGGACCGCCTGCTGCTGCCGCTGATGGAGTCGCTGGAGAGCGTACACGCCAAGGGGATCGTGCACCGGGACATCGCGCCGGACAACATCCTCGTCACATCGGACGGGACGGCCAAGCTCATCGACTTTGGCGCGGCGCGATACTCGACCGGGGAGAAGAGCCAGAGCCTCGACGTCATCCTCAAGCACGGCTTCGCCCCCTTTGAGCAATATATGCGCCGCGGCCGTCAGGGGCCGTGGACGGACGTCTACGCGCTCGCGGCGACTTACTATTACGCGATCACCGGCGAGGTCCCGCCCGAGGCGGTGGAGCGCAGACACACAGATACGCTGAATTTGACGGAGACGAAGCTCAACGCCGAGCGGATGGAGGTCCTTCGGCAGGCGCTGGCGGTCTCTGCCGACGAGCGCCTGCAGACCATGGGGCAGTTTCGGCGCGCCATGGAGGAGACCGCGGGTAGGCCGAAACCGACGCCCGGGGAGAAACCGGCTCCGGCTTCGGGAGGCAGGAAGCCAAAGCTGCCGCTGATCCTCGCGCTTGCGGCGCTGGCTGCGATCGTGGTATTCGGCGCCGTAAGGCTCTCGGGGCTCAGCTCTGCCGCCGTCAAAGAACCGGCACAGACCGCAACTGCGGCTGATACAACAGGAACGGCCCCGGAACCAACAGCAGAGTCTACGCCGGAAAACTGGCGAAACAACCGCCTGCGTAAAGATGAAGTATGGTTTGCCACGAACACGGGCGACGACGGGGACAAGGCGGTCTTCGGGAGCGCTTATACCAGAAAGCAGATCCGGACGGTACGCTTTCTGGACAGCATCGCCGAAGCGGGAGCGGATGCCTGGGACGTTTCGGAGGCGAGAGACGGCTCTGTCCTGGCCTGGGTCACGCCGAGCGGTGAACTGTACGATCTGACCATTGCGGCCGACGGCGGCGTATTGGCTCCGGAGAGCTGCCATGTAATGTTCGCGGGGTATTTTTCGCTAGAGTCCTTCGCCTCAAACGGCGCGTTCCATACGGAGAATGTGAAAGACATGGGCTGGATGTTCATGGACTGCAACTACCTTGCGGATCTGGATCTTGACGGATGGGATGTGTCCAATGTAACGGATATGGTGTGGATGTTCAACAATTGTTACAGTCTTACAGGCCTGGACATCGGGGACTGGGATGTATCCAATGTGATCGATATGTGCGTCATGTTCGATGGCTGCGAAAGTCTACAGGATTTAGACCTCAGCGCCTGGGACGTATCCGGCGTGACCAACATGGGCGGTATGTTTCGTGACTGCAGATCCCTGACAGGGATGGACTTCAGCACATGGGACGTTTCCAGGGTGACCACCATGTCCGGCATGTTCGATGGCTGCAGCGTGCTGACGGACCCGGACCTCAGGAGCTGGGACGTATCCAGGGTGACCGACATGTCCCTTATGTTCCGATACTGTATCAGCCTGACGACCCCTGACTTCGGGGACTGGGATGTATCAGCCGTGACCAGCATGAGCGGCATGTTCGACGGTTGCTCCAAACTGACGAGCCTGGACCTCAGCGGCTGGGACGTCTCCAACGTAACGGATATGAGCTGGATGTTCTATGATTGCAGAGGACTGAAAAGCCTGGATCTCAGCGGCTGGGACGTCTCCAATGTGAGCGACGACACCGGGATGTTTGAAAACTGTCCGAGAATGGCATTGAACCAGAGCGGGTGGAAGCGCTCCAAATGATCAAGGCGGACGACAGGACAGAGAGGAGAGAAGCTGCGTGCAGTGTGCGCATTGCTTTCAAGAGATAAATACAGACGGCGTCTGCCCGTACTGCGGGTATGACTCGTCAGCGACGGCGGGAAAGTATCCCCTTGCGCTCAAACCGGGCTCGATCCTGAACGGACGCTATATCCTTGGGCATGTGCTGGGACAGGGGGGCTTCGGCATCACCTACATCGCCTGGGACGATCAGACCGGGGAGCGCGTGGCGATCAAGGAATATCTGCCCACGGACTTCGCGGGGCGGAGCACGGGCAGCCCCTCGGTACTGGTCTATTCCGGGGACCGGGCCGAAAGCTTCGCCTACGGCAAGGCACAGTACCTCGAGGAGGCAAAGACGCTCGCCGCTCTGATCGGGATCCCGGGCATCGTCCGCATTTACAGCTATTTTGAGGAGAACAACACGGCCTACTTCTGCATGGAATATGTGGACGGGCTGCCGCTGAACAAATACATGGCGACGCGCGGAGGACGGCTCAGCCCCGAGGAGGCGGCCTCCCTGCTGCTGCCGCTGACGCAATCGCTGGCGGCGGTGCACGCAAAAGGCATCGTACACCGGGACATCGCACCCGACAATATCCTCGTAACAAAGGACGGCAGGGCCAAGCTTATCGACTTCGGCGCGGCGCGCTACTCGACGGGGGAGAAGAGCAAGAGCCTGGACGTGATCCTGAAGCACGGCTTCGCACCCGCCGAGCAGTATATGCACCGCGGTCGTCAGGGACCCTGGACGGACGTTTACGCGCTGGGGGCGACCTGGTATTATGCCATTACCGGCAAGGTTCCGCAGGATGCGCTGGAGCGCATGGACAACGACGCCTTACAGAGGCCGAGCGCGGCGGGAGCGAAGATTGACGAGGCGGAGGAGCAGGTGCTGCTGCGCGCGATGTCGGTTTTTGCCGACGACCGTTTTCAGAACATGGGCGAATTCAGCTGGGCTATGGAGGCCGCATCGGAGCCGCAGCACAGGGAGAAAGAATTACGCCGGGGACAGGCACGGCGTGAGGAACTCAAACAGCCCGCACAGGAGCACAGGGTAGAAGAACGCCAGGAGAGCGCGGCACGGGAGAGCGCGGCACGCGAGGAAAAGGAACGCCTCAAGCGAGAGGGGAAGACACGCAGGGAGCGCGAAAAGCGAGATGCCGAGCTGCTGAAACAGGAGGAAAAGGAGCGCAGGGGGCGCGAGAAAGCCGCGGTACATGAGGCGAAGCAGCAGGCCGCGGGGAACAGACCAAAGCCGAGGCTGGCCCTGTACCTCGGAACCGTGGCCGTGCTGGCCGCCGTGCTGTTCTTTGTTTTCGCAGACAAGGGGCAGCGGGAAGCGCCGGAGGCTTCAGCGACGCCGGAAGCAGAGACCGTACAGCTTGCGTTTACGCCGCCCCCCGTCGAGACGGAGGAAGCGGTAAACGAGGAGGAGCTCCGGATGGAAACGGCCTATGCAGAAGCAGAGGCCCTCCTGCAGGACGAAGAAGCCATGAAAGCCTTCGCTGCCTTCCGGGCGCTCGGGGACTACCGGGACGCCGCCGAACGCGCGCAGAATATCGCCTATGAGATACGTCTTTCCAAAAGCGTGCCGCTGGATAGCGGTTCCCATACTATCGGCCTGAAAAGAGACGGGACGGTGATCGCGACACAAAATCTTACCAGGAAAAACTATGCCAGTAATGACCTCCTTAATGATGACGCGTTTCAACGGGACATCGCAAAGTGGACGGATGTGGTCTCTGTTCTGGCGGAGGGCTATGGCCTGCGGAAAGACGGTACCGTTCTTTTAGCTGGTAACGATAAGTTAAGTGCGGACAAAAAAATCGAACGCTGGACGGATATCGTCGCGATCTCTACAAGCACACATACGGTCGGGCTGAAGGCGGACGGGACGGTCGTTGCGACAGCATATGTTGAGAAGGGCCAGTGCAAGGTTTCCGGCTGGACAGACATCGTCAGCATTACGGCGGGGGAATGGATTACGATCGGCGTGAAGGCAGACGGTACACTTGTCACCGCAGGCGATATTGGTCAGCATTCCAACATCTACACCTGGACAGACATCGTTTCGGTGGCAGCAGGGGAAACGATCGGTCATCAAATCATCGGCTTAAAATCGGACGGGACCGTCGTCGCATCGGGAGAAAACCGTCATGGCGAGTGCAATGTCTCTGACTGGACGGACATCGTTGCCGTTGCTGTGGGCATGGGTTATACCGTGGGTCTGAAATCAGACGGGACAGTTGTCGTCGCAGGAAGAGGCAGCTACGGCGCACACAAGGTCACCGACTGGACGGACATTGTCTCGATCGCTGCCGATACGTCGAATACGGTAGGGCTGAAGTCTGACGGGACCGTCGTCGCTGTGGGCTATGCCAAAGACGGCGCCTGCGACGTCTCCGACTGGACAGACATCGGCGTGCCGGAATGAGGACGGATCGATTCCGAATATGCAATAATCCCGGGCGATCACGGTTTTCTAACCTTGATCGCCCGGGAATTGTGTGCCATTTCATCATTTACCGGAACGACGCCCTGCCGATGCTCTTCCAAGAAGAGACGGAGCATTGCCCGTTGTTGTTGTTTCCGACCGCTTCCATATAGCCGTTGGCTTTGACGCCCACGGAATGGGTGTTCCCCGCCGCTATGGCGACGATGTTCTTCCACCCGCCGACGTCGCTGCGCAAGCCGTCGGTTTTGCCCGCGGCGACGACCGTTCCGTCCGCTTTCAGGCCCAGCGTGTGGCTTAAGCCTGCTGAAACGGCGACGATATCCTTCCAGCCCTCGACCCTGCACTTCTCAAAGGCCTGATCGCCGATCGCCACGACGGTTCCGTCCGCTTTCAGCCCGACCGTATGACTGCCGTTCGTTGCGATCGAAACGATATCTTCCCATTTGTCGACCATGCACTGCCCTTTGACATTGTTGCCGGCTGCGATCACGGTGCCGTCCGGATGCAGACCGATCGTGACGCCGTTCTCGGCGGCGATGGCGACGATGTCTGCCCAGCCGGAGATCGCAGCTTCGCCGTATGTATTCTGCCCTGCGGTGACGACCCGGCCGTCGGCGCGCAGACCCACAGTATGCTTTCCGCCGCCGGCGATCGCAACGATATCCGTCCAGTCGGAGACGTCGCAGCGGCCTTCAAAGTTATAGCCCACGGCCACGACCGTCCCGTCGGACTTCAGGCCGACCGTATGGTAAGAGCCGGCTGCGACGGAAACGATATCCGTCCAGTCGGAGACGTCACAGCGGCCGCCGTCCTTTGTGCCGGTGGCGACAACGGTTCCGTCCAGCTTCAAAGCGACCGTATGCTCCAGACCGACCGAGACCGGATTGCTGTAGAGGCTGCGCAGCTCGCGCGCGATCCCGTCGGCCTGCTCACGGGCATCCCGGAATTCACCCAGATCAAAGAATCCCGAAAAGGCCTGCATCAGCTCCGCGCTCTTTTTCAGCGCCTCGGCATTCCAATAGATTTCGGAATCATCGACGCCCGCAGTGAGCCTTATCTGCTCGCCGCTCTTTTTCAGCACGCCCGCATGGGAATAGCGCCGGAGCTTTGCCGACTCCCGGAACTGGCCCAGGGACTGGAAAAGCGCCTCGGCCTCCCCGTATTCTCCGGCCTGCATCAACGCCTGCGCGCCGGCATAGGTGGTGAGCCTTTCGGAATCCTCATATTTTCCCAGCGACTTGAACGCAGCTTCCGCCTGCGTGTATTTCTCCTCAGTGAGCAGGGCCTCCGCGGCCTCATACTGCTCCTTCAGGGACAGGACCGGTACGTCTTCCTTCTGCTCCTGCTGATCGTCCGGCGTCGGAGCGGGAGTTTCGATCGGCGCTTCGGTCTGCACAGGTACAGGCGCGGAGGAAGGGGAGACCTCCTGCGTGTTTTGCGGCGGGGCCGTTACGGCAGGAGACGCCGTGTCCCCGCCCCGCAGCTTCGGCAGCAAAAGGCCCAGCAGTACGGCCAGCGCGAGAGCTGCGCCTGCCAGCCAGACCCAGGCAGCGGGCTTCTTTTTCCCCGCGGCGGAGCCAGAGGAGGGCTTTTTCGGCGAAGACGTCCGCATATCTGACGTCTTTTGAAATGACGGGGCGGATTCGGACGCGCCCGCCGGCAGAGAGCGGAAAGCCTCCAGACCTTCTGTCGAGCAGATTTTCTGCATGAAGCCTTCCGGGGTATACTTGTCTTTGTGTATGGCGAACATGCGGCCGAGACGCATCTCCATCCCCAGAGGAAGCGCTACCTCCTCCAGATAGATCAGCAGACAGGGCTTCTCCCGGTCGCGGGCGAAGCTCAGCTCATCCCGGCAGTTGGAGGATTCCATATAATTCTGGGAGAGCAGCGCGATGAAAAAGCCGCAGTCCGCCACGCGGCGGGCCACATTCTCATCCCACTCCTTGCCGGGGATCAGACCCTCGTCATACCAAACACGGTAGCCTGACGGAATCATCGCGGACAGGACTTCCCGCGCATGCTCGGAGTCCTTGTGCGAGTAGCTGAGAAAAATATAGGGTTCTTCTCCCGCATACGGGGAAAGGCTCGTATCGTCGAAGCGCATGGGAATCCCTTCTTTTTGCTCTTTTTTTACAGTATAAGACAAGCAAACTGCCGCTGTCAAGATGAAAGCAGACCGCAGACAAACCCGAGCGGCAATGTTCCGACATGTAAGGAGAGACTGTGAGAGGGGGCGGGGAGCCCCCTCTCACGTTCAATCCATGCAAAAATGGGAGCTTTTTCGAAAGTTCCCATTTTTGCCGCTTAAACTGTCGACTCTTTGCCGACAGCTTAAGACCGCAGGCAGGGTTCAGGGAACCTTGCCTGCGGTCTGCTTTTCGATTTGTCAGCGTATCCCGCCCTTGTCGAAGAAGTCCTCCACGGCGAGCAGACTCGCCGCCCGATTCTCCAGCTGGCGGTTGTAGCGGCTTTTCTCCACGAGCACGCTGTGACGGCTGTCCACGCCCTCGCGCAGTTCGCTGAGCAGGCGGGAAAGATAATAGTCGTTCTCGAACATACGCCCGTACAGGACGATCTTCCCCGGATCGACCACATAGATGACGGCCTTGATCGCGCTGCCGAGGGCGCTCACGGCCCGGTCCATGATGGCGGCAGCCCCCTCGTCCCCGCCGGCAGCGGCGTTGAAAACGTCGTCCACGCTCAACTCGTCCGGCTTTTTGCCGCGCCAGAGATTCCAGAGCACCGGCGTCTTGTCCGGCGAGAGGGCGGCCAGCGCGTCGTCGCGAATGGCAGAGGGGGAGGCGATGGTCTCCAGACAGCCGCTCTTGCCGCAGGAGCAGGGCTTGCCGCCGCGGCGCACCACCGGGATGTGGCCGATCTCGGCGCACTGCTCGCTGACGCCGCGCCAGATCTTCCCGTCGATCGAGAGACTGGCGCCGATGCCGTACTCGCAGCGCAGAAAGAACTGAGAGCCTTCGGCCTCGTCCCGGGAGAGGAACATCTGTGCCGCAAAGAGCGCGCGCACATTGTTGGCCAGCACGGTCTTCAGACCGCTGAGTGCCTCCACACGGGCGCAGATGGGATAATTGCTCTCACGCAGCGCGCCGAAGCTGTCGGCGACGGTACGCCCGTCGGGCGAGGTCACGCCGCGCACAGCGATCCCGACGCCGATGATCTGCTCCCGATCGAGTCCGTACTCGGCAGAGAGCGCCAGCAGACGGCGCGTCAGCATCTCCACGGTTTCGTCCGCGCCGGCGCGAGGCGCAAGCGGGATCTCCTCGGAGAAGATCACGGTCCCGTCCAGCCAGACCGCCGAGAGCATCGCCTGCCGGAGATTGATGAGCATGCCCAGCGCGCAGGCGCAGCGGACGTTGAGCGAGACCGGGATCTCCCGCCTGCCGACCGAACCGCTGGTGACGGCGTCACCCTCGCGCAGCAGCCCCTCGCCCAGCATCTCCGCCGCGATCTTCGTGATGGCGGCGGGCGTGAGCTTCATGTATTCGGCCAGCTTCTTGCGGGACATTTCCCCTTTTTCGTGGAGAATGCGCAGCGCCGCGGAGCGGTTGTTGCGCTTGACGGCCATCATGTTGTCGCCTTCAAAGGACACGGGAATACTCCTTTCGACAGGTCAGTGTTCTCGGTTGATGCGGCCGCGCCGCAGGATGACCGCGGCCCCGGCCAGTACCACGGCGATGCCCAGCAGCTTCGTCGCGGTCATCTGCTCGTGCAGGAAGACGACCCCGATAAAGCAGCTCACCACCGGCATCAGCAGCAGATAGAGCTTGACGAGCCAGACTTCAAAATGCCTGAGATTGCGGTAGTAGAAGAAATAGATCCCCGTCTGGGCCAGACCGCCCAGCGTGACCAGCCACCAGAAGCCCGGGATCGTCCCGACGGCGTCGGCGCGGAAATGGCCCGACGCGGCGGCGGTGCAGCCGAAGAGCAGCAGGACCACGGCGTTGTTGTAATAGGAGATCATGTCCGCATCCTCGCCGTACTTCTCCTGCGCGGCCTTGATGATGAAGGCGTTGGCGCTCACACAGGCGGCGGAGAGCAGGAAAAACAGATCGGTCGGATGCAGCGTCATGCCGCCGAAGTCCACGCCCAGCACCAGCAGCACACCCAGCAGCATGATCCCGGTGCCGATCCAGTCGGACAGATACAGGCGCTTGCGGTAGATGATCACGGTCGCGAGATTGACCATCAGCACGTCCGTCTTCAGCAGCGCCGCGCCCGTCGAGAGCGAGCCGCCCGCATAGCCGAGGTTTGCGAACAGATCAAGCAGAAAACCGAACACGCCGATGGTGAGGAGGATGAACACGGCCTTGCCCTGATGGAACAGGCGGGTGAAGCTTTTGTCCAGCAGGAGCTGCGCGGTCAGGAACACCAGCGCGGCCGAGCGCAGCAGAAAGCCCGCCAGCAGGGGAGAGCCCGTGGCGTCCACCACGACCTTGCTCACCGCGTAGTAGATCGACCAGGACAGGACCATCCCCGCGACCATCAGCGTGTATTTCAGCTCCTCTTTCATCGCAGGGCTTCAAACATCTCCCGAAGCGCGGCCTCGTCCATCTTGACGGGGTTGTTGTTCATCAGCACGTGCGCCGCGCAGTCGCGGCAGAGCTTGTCCATGTCGACCTCGCCCAGGTCGGAGAGCCTGCGGCGCAGACCGCCGAGCTCCTTGAGGGCCGCGATGCGCTGCGCCAGCTCCTCCGTGCCGCTCAGCCCGGCGCGGCGGCAGAGATACTCCAGCCGCTCGTCGGCGTTGATGCGCACGAAGCTGTCCAGCGTGAAGGCGCAGGCCTCGCCGTGGGGCAGATGGTAATCCTCGGACAGGGGATAGCTGCAGGCGTGGCTGCCCGCGGTGCGGGGGTTGGAGAAAGCCAGACCCGCGACCATGGAGGCGTAGAGCATGTTCGTGCGCGCCTCAAGGTTCGAGCCGTCGCGCCAGGCGGTCTCGAGGTTCTCGAGGATCAGGCGCACGGCCTCGATGGCAAAGAGATCGGCCAGAGGCTGGTGGTTGCGGCTCCAGTAGCCCTCGAGCGCGTGAGCCATGGCGTCCAGACCCGTGTTCATGGTCGTGCGCTGGGGCACGCTGAGCGTGAGCAGCGGGTCGACGATCGCGGCCGTCGGCATGAAGAGCGGGTTGTTGATCGAGCGCTTCTCCTTGCCGTGGCTCATAACGGAGACCTGGGTGACCTCGCTGCCGGTGCCGGCGGTGGTCGGGACGGCCACGATGGTCAGGGGCTTGGCGGGGAAGGGGACCTTCTCCGTGTAGTAGTCGATGGCGTCACGGTCGCCGGGGGCGGCCGCCGCGGCGAACTTCGCCGTATCCATGGAGCTGCCGCCGCCGACGCCCACGATGGCGTCCGCGCCGACCTCGCGCGCGAGGCGCACGGTCTCAGCCGCGCCGGAGAGCTGGGGATTCTGCTCGACCTCGCCGAAGACGGCGGCGATGCAGGGGATCTCCTCCATCATCGCGCGGGCCTCGGGCGCGAAGTGGCGTCCGCAGACCAGCACGCACTTTTTGCAGCCGAGCTCGCCCAGGATCTCGCCGAGCTGCCTGAACTTGCCCGCGCCGAACCAGATCTTGACGGGCTGCTTGTAAAAGAACGAATCAACCATAAATAGCCTCCTCGATCGCGTTCACCTGCACGGCGAACTTATGCATGTTGGCCGTGCGCCAATCCTCCAGATCCTGGCACCAGGCGGTAGCCAGGAAGGTCTTGACCATCTCGACGGCCATCTCGGGCCCGACGATCCAACCGCCCATGCACAGGACGTTCGCGTTGTTGATGGCGCGGGCCATCTTGGCCGCGTACACGCCCTCGCAGGCGACGGCGTAGACGCCCTTGTACTTGTTCGACACGACGCACATGCCCGCACCGGTGCCGCAGATCAGGACCGCGCGCTCATATGTGCCGTTCTGCACGAGAGGGGCGACCTCGCTTGCCACCTGATAGTAGGGGTGCACCTGCTCGAGATCGACGGTACCGAGATCGTCGAATTCCACGCCGGCTTCTTTGAGATATGCCTTGACGGCCTCCTTGACGGGATAGCCGGATTTATCGCTGCCGATGGCAATTTTCATTGTGCTTTTCCTCCTTACTTGAGCGCGACGGCCTTTTTCGCTGTCGCGACGATGTTCTCCACGGTCAGGCCCATGGCCTCGCGCAGATAGGGGAGCTTGCCGACCTCGCCGAAGCGGTCCTGCACGCCCACCGCGCAGGCGGGGATCTTCTCGGCGGCTAGAGCCTCGAGCACGGCGGAATGCAGACCGCCGATGACGTTGTGGTTCTCCACGGTCAGCACCGCGCCGGTCTTGCGGGCGGAGGCGAGCACGCTCTCACGGTCGATGGGCTTGATGGTGTGGACGTTGAGCACTTCGCAGTCAACGCCCTCGGCCTTCAGAAGCTCGGCGGCCTCGAGCACGTCTTTGGTCAGGAAGCCGGAGACGAAGATGCTCAGATCCTTGCCCTCGCGCAGCTTGTCGGCCTTGAAGAGGTCGAACTTGTAATCCTCGGGAAAGACGTCGGGCAGGGCCTTGCGGAACAGGCGCATGTAGACCGGGCCCTCGCAGGCGTTCAGAACGGGCATGGCCGCGCGCAGCTGCACCGCGTCGACGGGCTCGAAGATCACGACGCCGGGGATGGAGCGCACCACGCCCACGTCCTCCATGCTCATGTGCGTGCCGCCGTTGAGCTCGGCCGAGATGCCGGGGTCGGTGCCGACGATCTTGACGTTCATCCCCGCGTAGGAGATGGAGATCGCGATCTGGTCGCAGATGCGGCGCGTGGCAAAGGGGGTGAAGGTCTCGATCCAGGGCTTGAAGCCGTAGCTGGCGAGGCCCGCCGCGATGGAGGCCATGTTCTGCTCGGCCACGCCGCAGTCGAACATCTGCTGCGGGAAGCGCTCATAGAGACCGCGGGTGCCGCTGGCCTTGGCAAGGTCGGCGTCGAGGACGCAGACGTGGCGGTCCTTCTCCATCATCTCTGCCAGACACGCGGCGTAAACAGCTCTCATTTCCATTGTAATTATTCCTCCCCTCTGATTTCACGGATGGCGGCCTCAGCCTGCTCCTCGCTGACGGGGCAGTTGTGGTTGCCCGGGCCGAGATCGACGATCCACTGCACGCCGCAGCCCTTGAGGGTGTTGAGGATCACCATGGTGGGCTTCCCGCTGCCGACGCCGAGCTTGGCATGCTTGACGGCGGCGGACACCTGCTCAACGTCGTTGCCGTCCTCGACCTCGATGACGTTCCAGCCGAAGGCGGCCCACTTGTCGCCCAGCGGGGCGATGTCGTTGACCTTCGCGACGGTGTCGTCGATCTGCAGCTTGTTGTAATCGGTAAAGGCGATGAGGTTATCGAGCTTCTTGGCGGCGGCGAACATCGCGGCCTCCCAGATCTGGCCCTCCTGGCTCTCGCCGTCGCCGATGAGGGCATAGACCGTCGCGCCGTCGCCCTCGAGCTTGGAGCCGAGCGCAACACCGACGGCGCAGCTGAAGCCCTGGCCGAGGGAGCCGGTCGTCATGTCGACGCCGACGGTGCGGTTCATGTCGCAGTGGCTGGGGAGATTGGTGCCGCCCTGGTTGAGGGTGAGCAGCTCCTTCCTGTCAAAGTAGCCGCGGTTGGCCAGCGTCGCATAGACAGCGGGGCCCGCATGGCCCTTGGAGCAGACGAAGCGGTCGCGCCCGGCCTTTTTGGGATCGGCGGGGTCGATGTTCATCTCCTCGAAGTACAGTACCGCGAGCAGCTCCGTCACGGACAGGCAGCCGCCGATGTGCCCCACGCCGAGATGGCCGATGCAGGTCAGAATGTCACAGCGGATGTCCTTGCATATCTCTTTCAGATCGCAGTTCAATTTGGGTTCCTCCTGATAAATGAAGTAATATCATTTGATTAAAAGATCTAACTAACGCTGAGTTTAGACCGTGCCGGGCACTTTGTCAAGAGGGTAATACGACGAAAAAAACAAGTTTTTTCGCAGGGAGGTCCTTGACATCGCGCCCGCGCGGCGCTATGATTGTTTACGCCGTTAACCAATGACGAAAACACTACCGAATACGGGAGGATTTATATGAGCTTTCAGGCTGTTTATATCCCGGTGGGCGTGCCCACCTTCCATCTCGAGAGCGCGCAGGACGCCTTTGACCGCTCTGTGAAGCTGCTGCGCTCCGTGGACGACGGCTTCACCGTGCCCGACGAGATGCTGCTGAGCATCGACGCGCTGCGCAAATACATGGACGGGCTGCAGCCCGACCTGATCGTGTTCCAGAACCTGACCTTCGCAAACGCCGCCTACATGGCCGAGGTGCTGCGCCGCTTCGACTGCCCGCTGCTGCTGTGGACCCTGCGCGAGCCCGTCATCGACGGGGGCCGCCTGCGGCTCAATTCGCTGACCGGGGCCTACTCCGCGGCCAATACCCTGCGCGCCTTCGATTACCGCCCCTTCTCCTACGTCTTCGGCGCGCCCGAGGAGGCGGAGACCCTGGCCGCGGTGAAGGCCTGCGTGGCCGCCGCGCGGGTAAAAAAGGCGATGAGGAGTCTGAAGATGGCCGCCGTCGGCCACACGCCGCAGGGCTTCGGCTTCGGCCGCGCCCTCGACAGCGAGCTGATGAGCGTCTTCGGCGTGGAGCTCGAGGCCGTGGAGGCGCGCGAGCTGATCGACGAGGCGAAGCGGCTCGCGGACAGTGAGCTGGCCCCCGCCGTCGCCGACACCGAAAAGGCCACCGCGGGTCTCGACATGACCCCGGAGAAAAACGTGCGCGACCACGCGCGGCTGCTGGAGGCTTACCGCAGCTATGTGACAAGCCACGGCATCGGCGCGCTCGCCAGCCGCTGCTGGCCGGATTTCTTCACCTCCTTCGGCACGCCCGTGTGCACGGTGCTGTCCATGCTCAATGACGAGGGCGTCGCCGCCGCCTGCGAGGCCGACATTTACGGCGCGCTGTCCATGTGGATCGGCATGCAGCTGTCCGGCGAGCCGGTCTTCTTCGGCGACCCGGTGAGTCTGGACGAGGGCGAGAACAGCATCACCTTCTGGCATTGCGGTGCGGCGGCCTGCTCGCTCGCCCGGCGCGACACCGGCGCCGTCGTCGGCGTGCATCCCAACCGCAAGATCGGCCCGGCCATGGACTTCGGCTGCGAGGCCTTCCCCGAGGCCACGGTCTTCCGCGTGGGGCGCGAGCCGGACGGCTCCTTCCGCTTCTTCATCGCGGAGGGCGCGGCGCTGGACAAGCCCAAGCAGTTCATCGGCACCTCCATTGTCGTGCGCACCGACGCTGACAGCCGCCAAGTGGTGGAGCAGAGCGTGCTGGACGGCTTTGAGCCCCACTTTGTGGTGATCAAAGGCCGCCACGGCCGCACGCTGCGCACCCTGGCGGAGATGTTCGGCTTCGAGGTCTGCGAGTACTGAGCCCAATATAAATGAAAGAATCAAAGCTCCACGCGATGCTGACCGCGGTCATAGACATCGTCTGGCTGGGACTGCTGTGGCTCGTCTGCTCGCTGCCGGTGCTGACGCTGGGCGCAGCCAGCACCGCGCTGTATTACAGCATGGTCAAGTGCGTGCGGCACGAGCGCGGCAGAGCGACGCGCGCCTTCTTCGGCAGCTTCCGCCAAAACTTCCGGCAGGCGACGCTCCTGTGGCTGCTCTGCCTGGGGGCGCTGGCGCTGGGGCTTGCGGACGTCTATGCCTTTTCCCAAATGGGCGCGGAGCGCGGAGATTTCCTCTACGGTTTCTCCCGGCTTCTGCTGCTGCCTGTGCCCGTCCTCTTTCCGTGGATCTTCGCCTTTCTCTCGCGCTTTCAGAACACGGTCGCGGGGACAATGCGCTTTGCGCTGTATCTGGCCGGACGGCACTGGAAGGCGACGCTGCTGCTGACGCTCGAGCTCGGCGGGACGCTGCTGATCGCCTGGCTTATGCCCGGGATCGTCCCGCTGCTGCCCGGGGTCGTGTGCCTGCTGATGAGCCTGTCGGTCGAGCCCGCGCTGCGCGAGCTCTCGGCCGGACAGGGGACAGGCGAAGACTGGTATAATGAATAAGTGTGGAGAATGAAGATGTTTAGACTGACTTACCCCGAAAACGGGGCGTTTGAGATCTGGGCAGGGGACAGACTCCTGCTGCGGCACAGCGCCGAAAAGCCCGCGCTCTTTCTCGGCCGCGGGCGGGAGGATATCCGGATGTACCGCGGCAATTTCACGATCCGCGACCGGCTCTCCGAGCGCTTTGGCCTGCGCTTTCTCGGCGCGGAGGGGGACAGCCTGCGCTTTTCCCACCCCGATCTTAAGGGCGAATACCGCCTGCGCGTATACGGGGACGGCGCGCTGCTGCGCCTCGACGGCACATGCGCCGATGAGAGCGTCGACCGGCTCTGGCTCAGGCTGGAGGCGGAGCGCGGCGAGCATGTGACCGGCGGCGGAGAGCAGTTTTCGGCGCTCGATCTGCGCGGCAGGACCTACCCCATCTGGACGCGCGAGCAGGGCGTCGGGCGCAACAAGCTCACGGAGATCACGCGTCTGGCCGACGCCTCCGACGGCGGCGGGGGAGACTACCACACGACCTTCTTCCCGCAGCCGACCTTCGTCTCTTCGCGCATGTACTTTGCGCATCTGGAAAATTACGAATACGCCGAGCTCGACTTCCGCGAGAGCGAATACCACGAGCTCACGCTCTGGAGCCCGGCGCTGCGCCTCGTCCTCGGCGCGGGGGAGAGCTGGGAGGAGCTGCTGGGCCAGCTCACAGGGCTGCTGGGCCGTCAGCCGCCGCTGCCGGACTGGAGCATGAAGGGCCTTTGGCTCGGCGTGCAGGGCGGCACGGAGCGCGCGCTCGAGATGCTGCACCGCTGCTGTGCGGGCGGCATGGACGTCTCCGCCGTCTGGATCCAGGACTGGGAGGGCAAGCGCGTGACCTCCTTCGGCAAGCGCCTGCAGTGGGACTGGCGCTGGAACCGGGAGACCTATCCCGGGCTCGACAGGGTCATTGCGGAGGACGAATCCGTCGCGTGGATGGGCTACATCAATCCCTATCTGGTCGAGGGAGGCGTCCTGTTCCGCGAGGCGGCGGAGAAGGGCTACTTCGTCAGACGCGCCGACGGGACGGACTATCTCTTCGACTTCGGCGAATACGACTGCGGCGTGGTCGATTTGACCCTGCCCGCGGCCTTCGAGTGGTACAAGGGCGTCATCAGGACCAACCTGATCGGCCTCGGCTTCAAGGGCTGGATGGCCGACTTCGGCGAATATCTCCCGGCGGACGCCGTCTGTCACGGCGGCAGCGGGCTTGCCCTGCACAACGCCTGGCCCGCGCTCTGGGCCAGATGCAACCGCGAGGCGGTGGAGGAGGCCGGAAAGCTCGGCGAATGCGTGTTCTTCATGCGCGCAGGCGCGGCGCTCTCGCAGCGCTGGGCCACGCTGATCTGGGCCGGCGACCAGTGCGTGGACTGGAGCGAGGACGACGGCCTGCCCTCGGTCATCACGGCCGCGCTGACGCTGGGCATGAGCGGCTTCGGACTGCACACCTGCGACATCGGCGGCTACACGACGCTGTTCCATCTCAAGCGGGATGAGGAGCTGCTGCTGCGCTGGCTGGAATTCGCCGCCTTTACGCCCGTCATGCGCACCCACGAGGGCAACCGGCCCGACAGCAACGTGCAGCTCTACGACAGCCCGGAGATCATCGACGCGGCGGCGCGCATGACGAAGATCCACGATGCGCTTCTGCCGTATTTCAGAGCGCTGTCGGAGGAGAACGCGCGCTGCGGGCTGCCTGTCATGCGCCCGCTGTTCTTCCGCGAGCCCGATGCACCCGAGGCCTGGCGGCGGGAGAACTACAGCTTTTTGCTGGGCTCCGGATTGCTGGTCGCGCCGGTGGTCGAGCCCGGCGTCACGGAGCGTAAAGTCTGGCTGCCGAAGGGGAGCTGGCGCTGCCTCTGGACAGGGGAGCGCTGTGAAGGCGGCGAGAAGACCGTCCCCGCCCCGCTCGGACAGCCGCCCGTCTTCTACGACGAGACCGGCGCCTGGAGCGCTTTCTTCGATCGCCTGCGTGAGACGCTGGCGAGAGAGGATTGACTGAACAGCGCAAAAAAATCGGAGAGCATGGGGCTCTCCGATTTGTTTAGCAATGTTAACCAAAAAAGGGCATCAAAAATCTACATATTTGGTAACGCACAGGGGCTTTACAAAAAATGCAGGGGAATCTATAATAGTACATGGCCGGTCCACTGTTTTTAAGGCCAATTGATTAAAGACGTTAATCAAACGAAAAAGGAGAAACAAAATGAAAAAAGTCATTGCCCTGCTGCTTGCTGTCGTGATGATCGCCGCACTGGCTGCCTGCGGAAGCTCCGCCCCGGCTGCGGCTCCCGCTGCCGCCCCCGCCGCCGCTCC
>JAILNC010000127.1 GCA_024691985.1 Oscillospiraceae bacterium
CGCGCCCGGCTCAACGGCTTCATCCGCCAGCAGGTGCAGGAGGGGCGGCAGGTGTTCGTGGTCTGCCCCATGGTGGAGGAGAGCGAGGACCCGGAGACGAAGGTCAAGTCCGCCACCGAGCACGCCGAGGCCCTGAAAAAGGAGTTCCCGGACCTGGCCGTGGGCTGTGTCCACGGGAAGATGAAGCCCAGGGAAAAGGACGCCGCCATGGACGCCTTCGTCCGGGGAGAGACGGACATCCTGGTGTCCACCACCGTGGTGGAGGTGGGCGTGGACGTGCCCAACGCCTCGCTGATGATCGTGGAAAACGCGGAGCGCTTCGGTCTCTCCCAGCTCCATCAGCTCCGGGGCCGGGTGGGCCGGGGCGTGCACAAGAGCTGGTGCGTGCTGGTGTCCGACGCCCCCACGGAGGAGTCCCGCCAGCGTCTGCGGGTGCTGGTGAAGACCTCCGACGGCTTTGCCGTGGCGGAGGAGGACCTGCGTCTCCGGGGTCCCGGCGACTTCTTCGGTTCCCGGCAGCACGGCCTGCCGGAGATGCATATCGCGGACCTGTTCGGCAATATGGACATGGTGAAGGAGGCCCAGGAAGCCGCGAAGGGGGTCATCCGGGCGGACCCCGCCCTGTCCGACCCGGAGCTGCGGCCCCTGCGGGAGCATATCCGCGCCCTGTTCGCGCTGAACGAAAACACCTGGAATTAACGGATATATCCGAGAAGTTCCCCCTCCGCGCCGCCGGTGCGGAGGGGGAACCGGCAAATCCGGGGCGATCCCGGATCCCGTCCCATGGGCAAAAAATACCCCGCGGAGAGGCAGCGCCGCTCCGCGGGGTGTTTGTCCTTTATCGGCCGGACATGCCTTCCGGAGGCCGCGCCGTTTTCATGGCGCCGCACTGGCCGCAGGCGCTGCAGCCGCTGCAGGCTCCGCAGCCGGCACAATTGCCGCCGCAGGAGCGCTTCCCCGCTTCCCTGTCGCGGATCATGCCGCGGATCAGCCAGGCGACGATCAGCACGATGACCGCAACCAGAACGATATTGATGAGATTGGCCGACAGCCATGCCAGCATAGGATCACTTCCTTCCCGAAAGGTGGCGGCGCTGTGAGGAAAGAGGGTTAAAACCCCACAGCGCCGCCGAAAGGAGAGAGACGAATCACTTTACCGTCAGCTTCTGCGCTTCCTTGTAGGGCTTGAAGAGCTGCCACAGGAGCAGCGCCAGCATAAGGAGGGCCAGGATCAGGCCGACCGCGTTCATGCCGCCCGCGAACACGCGGCCCAGCTGCCACACAATGAAGGCGATCACCCAGGCGAAGCCGCACTGGTAGGCGATGGCAAACCAGGTCCACTTGCGGCTGTTCATCTCCCGCTTGATGGCGCCGATGGCCGCGAAGCAGGGGGCGCACAAAAGGTTGAAGAGCAGGAAGCTGTAAGCGGCGAGCTTGCCGTGGCCGCCGGAGAAATCGCCGTAGTCCTCCGCGACCTTATCCCAGATCTGGTCGCCGTTCTCCTCCAGCTCCTCCTCGCCGTCCTGGTCGTCATAGGCGTACAGTACGCCGAAGGTGCCGACCACGTTCTCCTTCGCCACGAGGCCAGTCACGGTCGCGACGGTGGGCTTCCAGTCGCCGAAGCCCAGGGGCTTGAAGACCACGGAGACGGGCTGCGCCACCCGGGCCAGGATCGAGTCGTCCATGGGCTCCACCTCGTCCTCGGGGATGCCCATGCGCTCGGAAACGGAAGCGACGTATTCCTCGGTGGCGACCGTTTCATCCTCATAGAGCTCGTCGACCATGCCGAAGCGGCCGTTGACGGGACCGAAGCTGGTCAGGAACCAGATGATGATGGAGGACAGCACGATGACCGTGCCGGCCCGCTTGATGAAGCTCCAGCCCCGCTCCCAGGTGCCGCGCAGCACGTTGCCCCAGGCGGGCAGGTGGTAGGCGGGCAGCTCCATGACGAAGGGGGCGGGATCGCCCGCGAAGCGTTTGGTCTTCTTGAGCATGATGCCGGAAATGATGATGGCCGCGATGCCCACAAAGTAGGCGGAGGTGGCGACCCAGGTGCTGCCGCCGAAGAGCGCGCCCGCGATCAGGCCGATGACCGGCAGCTTCGCGCCGCAGGGCATGAAGGTGGTGGTCATGATCGTCATGCGGCGGTCACGCTCGTTCTCGATGGTACGGGAGGCCATGACGCCGGGGATGCCGCAGCCGGTGGCGACGAGCATGGGGATGAAGCTCTTGCCGGAGAGTCCGAAGCGGCGGAAGATCCGGTCCATGATGAAGGCGATCCGGGCCATGTAGCCGCAGTCCTCCAGCAGGCACAGCATCAGGAACAGGACCAGCATCTGGGGCACGAAGCCCAGCACTGCGCCCACGCCCGCCAGGATGCCGTCCGAGATCAGGCCGATCAGCCAGGGCGCGGCGCCCCAGCCCTCCAGGATCGCCCGGGAGCCCTCTACAAGCCACGCGTCGCCCAGCACGTCGTTGGCCGTGTCGGTGAGGAAGGTGCCGATGGCGATGCCGCCGTCGGCAATGGAGGTGCCCATGGCCAGGGCATAGACCAGGAACATCACGACGACAAAGATCGGCAGCGCCAGGATGCGGTTGGTGACGATCTTGTCGATCTTGTCGGACGTGGAAAGCTGGCCCTTGCCCTTTTTCTTGTAAATGCCCTTGAGCATGCTGCCGATGTAGACGTAGCGCTCGTTGGTGATGATGCTCTCGGCGTCGTCGTCCAGCTCCTTCTCGGCGGCGGCGATATCCTGCTCGATGTGCGCCTTCGTCGCGTCCGGAATGTTGAGCTGCTCCATGACCTTGCTGTCGCGCTCAAAGACCTTGATCGCGTACCAGCGCTGCTGCTCCTCGGGCATGCTGTGCACGACCGCTTCCTCGATGTGCGCGAGCGCATGCTCGACCGGACCGGAGAACGAATGCTGCGGCACGGTCTTGGTGCCGTTTGCCGCGCTGATCGCTTCCTCGGCGGCTTCCTTGATGCCGGTGCCCTTCAGCGCGGAGATCTCGACGATGCGGCAGCCGATCTGCTCGGAAAGCTGCTTGGTGTCGATCTTGTCGCCGTTCTTTTTCACGACGTCCATCATGTTGATCGCCACGACCACCGGAATGCCGAGCTCGACGAGCTGCGTGGTGAGGTACAGGTTGCGCTCCAGGTTCGAGCCGTCCACGATGTTCAGGATCGCGTCCGGACGTTCGTTGATCAGATAGTTTCGTGCGACCACTTCCTCCAGCGTGTAGGGGGACAGGGAATAGATGCCGGGAAGGTCGGTGATAATCACGTCACTGTGACCCTTCAGCTTGCCTTCCTTCTTCTCGACCGTGACGCCCGGCCAGTTGCCCACGAACTGGTTGGAGCCTGTCAGTGCGTTGAACAGGGTCGTTTTGCCGCTGTTCGGGTTGCCCGCGAGGGCAATGCGAATACTCATTATTACCTCCTCTGTCGTTAGCAAATGCTAACCTATGCTTTACAAAAATAAGGCGTGCGCCTTTCGGTTCCGATTATTCCTCTTCTTCGACCAAAATCATTTCCGCGTCGGCCTTGCGAAGCGAAAGCTCATATCCGCGCACCGTGATCTCGACCGGATCGCCCAAAGGCGCGACCTTGCGGACATAGATCTCAATGCCCTTCGTGATGCCCATATCCATGATGCGGCGCTTGACCGCGCCTTCTCCGGTGAGCTTTTTGACCTTGACCGTTTCGCCGATCTTTGCGTCCCGTAACGTTTTCATCTGCTTCCTCCTTAGATCATAATTTTCTGCGCCATCTTTTCGTCGATGGCAATACGGCTTTCCTTGACGTTGACGATCACATTGCCGCCCATGCGGGTAATGATCTGCACGGTTCCGCCCACCACAAAGCCCAGATTGCTGAGATGGTGCCGGACCTCGTCCGTTCCCTTGATGGCGCGGATCACGTTGACCTCGCCGTCGTCTGCAAATACCAAAGGCATCATACATCCGTTCCTTTCCACATAATTAGCATATGCTAACCATCTGCGCATAAAACAGCGGTCAGCTGTCAACCGCCCGCCTGTCGGGATGGCTTTGCGCCGCGTTCCGCCGTCGGTGGGGGTACGCCGTCAGCTTGCATGCGGCCTTTCCGATCAGGAAACGACGCCGAACGGACACGCAGGCGGTTAGCACCAACTAACCGATACACATTATAGTTAGCATACGCTAATCTGTCAAGCGTTTTTTCTGAAAATTGCATTGTTTTTTTTCGGAAGATGTGATACACTCATGCAAAACCCGGGAAGGAAGACAGTTTTATGGCGATTCAGGAATCCGGCGAAATGTATCTGGAGACGATTCTGATCCTCTCCCAAAAACAGAAAACCGTGCGCTCGATCGACGTGGCGGAGGAGATGGCCTTTTCAAAGCCGTCGGTTTCGCGCGCAATGGGCATCCTGAAAAAGGGCGGCTATATCGCAATCGACACGCTCGGCCATATCACGCTGACGGAATCCGGCAGGGAAGCGGCGGAGCGCATCTATGAACGGCACAGGATCCTTTCGGAGATTCTGATGCGCCTCGGCGTACCGGAGCAGACGGCGAGCGAGGACGCGTGCAAGATGGAGCATTACATCAGCGATACGTCCTTTGCCGCGATCAAGGAGCATTTACAGACCCATCCGACCATGTAAACCGTATCATAGGCGGTAACTGAATCCACCCGCCGATCCGCGCACGTGCAGCAGGGCCGGATCGCATCCGATCGTTTCGTTGACATGCTTCTTAACGGGCTGCCGAGGACGTCAGCCCCTGCAATCGTCTATACGCACTGAATCGCCTTACGCATTGACAGCAGCACAAGTCGCTGATTTACGGCTGCAGGGGGCGACGACCCCGGCGCCCCGTTACGGGAAGATGATGTCTTCCCTTACGATCCGTTGACTCGCTCCTTGCACAGGGCGACCAAGATCGCGCAGACATCGACAGAAAATCCATGCAGACCGCTTGCAAACGGTCTGCATTTACTATATACGAACACAGAGGGACGGTTCTTCTGTGTTCACGCACCCCTGTACATAGATTTCGCATCAAATCATGCGGGATCTCTTGATTCCGGAACGGTTTTCTGCTATTATGTATTTGTTGAAATATATGATCATGGTTTTCAAAAAGGACCTGACAAAATGAGCGCAAGGCGTATCAGCAGACAGAAAGTATAATTCTGCCTTTTCTTTCGATCCATGTGCCCGGGATCACCGGCGCCGAGCAATATACCGCTTATGCCATGGCGCAATGATTCTCACCCCGGAGACGGGCAGCTATGTGATCGCGGCACTGTTGGTATGTGCCCTTGGGATCGTCGTTACGATGCTGATTCAGAAGCATAAAAGGATGAAAAAAGCAGCGGAAAGCGGACAAGCCGCATATCCGAAAGCCGGGAAGAAGTAAAACGGGAAAACAAGAAGGGAGGCAATTCAACAATGAAAAAAATCCTATCCATCTTACTGACGCTGTGCCTGATCCTCTGCCTTGCGCCCGTGACGGCGCAGGCAGAAGGAGCTGTCCACATAATCAGGGAGGGAGAAACTCTGGAGGAAGTCGCTGCCGGGGAGTACGTTGAGAACCATGGCACCGTCGTTACGAACAACGGAACCGTCATCGAAAACCACGGTACCGTTAGCAACAACCTCGGAACCGTCACCGAAAACTACGGTACCGTTATCAACAACAACGGAACCGTCACGAACAATTACAAAGATGTAACATATAACAAATCCGGCAGTATCATTGAAGCCAATTGTTCTGATGGGTATGTTTACGG
>JAILNC010000129.1 GCA_024691985.1 Oscillospiraceae bacterium
CAGCTAAATCGTAATACACTAAGGGGAGGGAGAAATTCCTCCCCGATGATTTCAGGTAGGGAACAGATATGAGTAATGCAAACGCGCCCTTATTGGAGATGCGGAATATCAAGAAGGACTTCTTCGGAAACCAGGTCCTGACAGATATCAACCTCACGCTGCAGCGAGGCGAGGTCCTCGGCCTCTGCGGTGAAAACGGCGCGGGCAAGTCCACGCTGATGAAGATCCTTTTCGGCATGGACGTTATCCGCGAGACTGGCGGCTATGAAGGCGACATCCTCGTCGAGGGCGAGAAGGTCTGCTTTGAGACGCCTTTTGACGCGCTTGCCGCCGGGATCGGCATGGTGCATCAGGAGTTTTCCCTGATCCCGGGCTTCACCGCGACGGAGAATATTCTGCTCAACCGTGAGCCCAAAAAGAGAAACGTCATCTCCGAGGTCTTCGGGGAAAGACTGGATACCCTTGATTACAACGAGATGACCGGACGGGCCGAGGCAGCCATCGAGAAGATGGGCTTCAGCATTGACAAGGACATGGTCATCAGCAACATGCCCGTCGGACACAAGCAGTTTACCGAGATCGCCCGCGAGCTGAGCAAGGATCAGCTCAAGCTCCTGATTCTGGACGAGCCCACGGCCGTTCTGACGGAGAAGGAGGCCGAGGCACTTCTGGACTCGATCCGTTCTATGTCGGAAAAGGGTATCGCGGTTATTTTCATTACACACAGACTGCATGAAATCCTCTCTGTTTGTAACAGGGTTCTTGTGATGCGCGACGGCTTTGTCGTCAACGATGTACCCGCAGACAAAACCACTGTCAGCGAGATTTCTAAATGGATGGTCGGCAGGAGCGTCAGTTCTGTCACCAGCCGTGATATACGGGATATGAGCAGCGCCAGGACGATCATGTCCATCCGGAAACTCTGGGTCGATATGCCTGGCGAGACCGTCCGCAACGTTGATCTGGACGTCAGGGAGGGCGAGATCCTCGGCATCGGCGGACTTGCCGGTCAGGGTAAACTCGGGATTCCGAACGGAATCATGGGTCTTTATGAGGCTGGCGGCAGTGTGGAGTTTGAGGGGAAAAATATTCCGCTCAACAGCCCGCGTAAGTGCCTGGATGCCTCGATCGCCTTTGTTTCGGAGGACAGACGCGGCGTCGGCCTGCTTCTGGACGAAACATTGGAATGGAATGTGGCCTTTCCGGCCATGCAGGTACAGGAGAAGTTCCTCAAAAAATTCCTGGGCGGCCTGGTGACATGGCGCGACGAGAAAGCAATCCGTGAGGTCACTGAAAAATACATTGACGAACTTGCCATAAAGTGCATCGGATCCAAGCAGAAAGCAAAGGAGCTTTCGGGCGGCAATCAGCAGAAGATCTGCCTTGCCAAGGCCTTCGCGCTTGAGCCGAAGTTTCTGTTCGTCTCAGAGCCGACCCGCGGCATCGACGTCGGTGCGAAGGCACTGGTCCTTGACGCGTTGAAGAAATTTAATCATGAGAGCGGCGTCACAGTCGTTATGATTTCCTCGGAACTGGAGGAGCTCCGCCAGATCTGTGACCGTATCGCGATCGTATCGGGCGGCAGAATAGCAGGTATTCTCCCTGCTACGAATCCGTCAGAAGACTTTGGCATGCTGATGGTCAGCATGGTAAAGTGAGGAGGGCAGCATGAACGAAACATTAGACAAAACCAATATGAGCGTCCGTGACCGCCTTTCCGCTTTTGCGGCGAGTTTCGGGCTGCCGAGACTGATCATCGCGGCGTTCCTTCTGCTGCTGTTCATTGCGGCGCCCTTTGTCGGCGCCGACTTCTGGACACAGATCAGCAACACCATTAACCGCTTCAGCTGGAATGCGGTCATGGTCCTCGCCATGGTGCCGATGATCCATTCCGGCTGCGGCCTGAACTTCGGTCTGCCGCTCGGCATCATTTCCGGCCTGCTGGGCGCCACGCTCTCCATTGAGCTTGGCTTCACCGGACCCTTCAGCTTCGTGATGGCAATTCTGATCGCCACGCCCTTTGCACTGATCCTGGGCGCCGGTTACGGCTGGCTGCTCAATAAAATCAAGGGCGGAGAGATGATGATCGCCACCTACGTCGGGTTTTCATCTGTCTCTTTCATGTGTATGATGTGGCTGCTGCTGCCGTACAAAAGCCCCACAATGGTCTGGGGCCTGTCCGGCAAAGGCCTTCGTACTACAATTTCCCTGGAGGGCTTTTACGACAAGGTCCTGGCTAATATCCTTCAGATCAACATCGGCAATCTGTCAATTCCTACGGGGACACTGCTGTTCTTTGCGCTCCTTGCTTTCGGCATGTGGGCTTTTCTGCATTCCAAAACCGGTACGGCCATGACGGCAGTCGGCTCCAACCCGACCTTTGCCAAGGCGGCCGGCGTAAATGTCGACAGGTCGAGATTGTTGTCCGTCATCCTCTCAACCTGGCTTGCCGCGGTCGGCATCCTGGTATATGAGCAGGGCTTCGGCTTTGTGCAGCTTTATATGGCACCCTTCTACATGGCGTTGCCCGCGGTGTCCGCGATCCTGATCGGCGGCGCCACGGTCAACAAGGCCACCATCCCCAACGTCATCATCGGCACCTTCCTCTTCCAGGGCATCGTGACCATGACCCCGACGGTCATGAACTCCATGATCCACATGGACATGAGCGAGGTCATCCGCGTCGTCGTCTCTCAGGGCATGATCCTGTATGCATTGACGAGGAAAACGGAGGCGGCGAAATGAAAAACAACAACTCCAGAAAGAATTTTCTGAGCTTCCTCGCCAACAACTCTGTCCCGATCCTGTTCATCCTGATCTGCGTTGTCTGCATCCCCGTTTCGGGCTTCTCTCCCAGCTACCTGATCAATGAGATCGTGACGCGAATGGGCAGGAACATCTTCCTGATCCTATGCCTGCTGATCCCGATCATGGCCGGTATGGGCCTGAATTTCGGCATGACCCTCGGTGCGATGGCGGCGGAGCTTGCGCTGATCCTGGTCTCCGACTGGCAGATCTGGGGTATTCCGGGCGTTGTGCTTGCCATGATCCTGTCGATCCCGTTTTCCATCCTGCTGGGCATGCTCTGCGGCAAGATCCTGAACATGGCCAAGGGCCGTGAAATGATCACCAGCTACATCATCAGCTTCTTCATGAACGGCATCTATCAGCTGATCGTGCTGTACATGATGGGCCCCATTATTCCCATCAAGCACAGCAACGTCAAGCTGCCGCGCGGCTACGGCATCCGTAATTCCGTTGACCTGATTCACATGCGTCAGTGCCTGGACAACCTCCTGGCTGTCCGCGTTGGCGGCGTCAAGATCCCGGTGCTTACGTTTCTTCTGATCGGCCTGCTCTGCCTGTTCATTATCTGGTTCCGCAAGACCAAGCTTGGACAGGACATGCGCGCGGTCGGACAGGATATGGACGTCGCCCGTGACGCCGGCATCAACGTCGAGCGTACGCGCATCATCTCCATCGTTATGTCCACGGTACTCGCGGGTTTCGGCATGGTCATTTATCTGCAGAACATGGGCAACATTGCCACCTACAGCTCGCACTCGCAGATCGGCATGTTCTGCATCGCCGCGTTGCTGGTTGGCGGCGCGTCTGTCGACAGGGCGTCCATCGGCAACGTGTTCCTGGGCGTGGTCCTGTTCCACACGATGTTCATCGTCGCACCGAAGGCGGGCGCCATGATCACCGGTGACTCTATGATCGGTGAATATTTCCGTGTCTTCGTCTCCTACGCGGTCATTACGATCGCGCTGATCATGTACGAGACGAAGAAGCGCAAGGTCAAGAGTCAGGCTGGAAAACAGCTGCAGCTGGAGCAGGAACAGGAGGAGGCGGCGGCAAATGAGTAACAAGAGAAGTCTTATGATCCGCATTTGCGCGGTCCTTGCCCTGATCCTGATCGCGGCCTGCATGATGGTCATCGGCCGCGGCCACACGGTCTATCTGGACAACAAGACGCTGGAATACGGCGGCCAGACCTATACCGCGCCCTACAAAGTCACTGTGACGGTCAAGGGTGAGCAGGTTGCCAAACTCTATGCCAAGGAGAGAGGCTCTGCCGACAACGTCGGTCAGCGCTTCGAGATGACCCTCAAGGTCATGCAGGAGAAGAACGGCGACGAGACCACCGCGACCTATCAGGTCAAGCTTCCCTATAAGATGGACGGCGTGGTGATCAACCTCCCCGGATACTTTGCCGGCCTGCCGGAGGAAGCATGGCTGTCCGAATTTGTTTCTCTGATCCCTGAGCCGAGCGCTGAAGACGGAGAGGTCCCAAGTGCGGACGAGTTTGAAATGGATCTGGGCGATGAATTCTAAATTGAAACCATAAGGCAGAACGGCGTGAATTCATTTCACGCCGTTCTTTTGTGCCCGGGACGCAAGTTTCTTGAAGTTGTGAATGAAACGCTTCGGTGAGCTGATGTTTGTCAATCTGCAGCGCTCTGTATCACATTTCACTTTCATCCGCTTTCAGCTCCCGCAAAATGAGGACGCCACACTTGCCAAGCACAGAGAAATGGGATAGAATGGACACAGGTCTGTACAGGAGAATACCATGGATAAACGACTTGAACGCATTCTGCCGCGGGTGCAGAAGCCCGCGCGTTATACGGGCGGCGAGTATAATCAGATCATCAAGGAAAAAAGCTCCGTTGATCTGCGCGTGGCCTTTTGCTTCCCCGATACCTATGAGATCGGTATGTCGAATCTCGGCATGAGCATCCTCTATCACACTATGAACAGTCTCGACTATGTCTGGTGTGAGCGTGTTTTTGCACCCTGGGGCGATATGTACGACGAGATGAAAAGGGCGGGGATACCGCTGTACGCGTTGGAGAGCGGAGACAGCCTGGACGCTTTCGACGTGCTTGCCTTCTCCGTGGGGTATGAGATGGCGTACACCACAGTCCTGGATATGATCGATCAGGCTGGGCTTCCTTTGAAAAGCAGCGAGAGAACTGCGCTTCTCCCTCTGGTGATCGTAGGCGGTTCTGCAGCCGTCAATGCTGAACCCATGACCGAGTTCATCGACCTTTTTCTGATCGGAGAAGGGGAAGAGATGAACAATGAACTGCTTGCTCTGCTTCGAACTGCCAAGCATGAAGGCTGGAGCAAGAGTGAGTTTCTCCGCCGTGCATCCCGGATCGGGGGCGTATATGTCCCGTCTCTGTATGAAGTGTCCTATCACCGTGACGGAACCATCGCCTCGTTCAGGGCGGCGGAAGGTGCGCCCGAGCGTGTTCTCAAGCGCGTTGTCGTCGATCTTGACAGTGCCCCCTATCCGACAAACCCGATCGTTCCCTCCACCGAGGTCGTGCATGACCGGGTCAACCTGGAGCTGTTTCGCGGCTGCGTGCGCGGCTGCCGTTTCTGTCAGGCAGGCTATATTTATCGGCCGATCCGGGCTAAGAAACCGGAAACGCTGATCCGCCAGGGCGTCGAAGCTCTGCAGAATACCGGCCATGAAGATGTAACGCTCCTGTCGCTTTCGACGAGTGACTACCGTCCGCTCGCAGGCTTGTGTGACGGGCTTCTGGAATACTGTGAATCCCGCAGCATCGGACTGTCTCTGCCCTCCCTGCGGGCTGACAACTTTTCGATGGAGATCATGGAAAAGCTGCAGAAGGTCCGCAAGAGCGGCCTGACTTTCGCTGTTGAGGGCGGGAGCCAGCGCCTGCGGGACGCAATCAACAAAAATGTCACGGAAGAGGATCTGCTCAACACCTGCGCGATCGCTTTCGCGGGCGGCTGGAACACAGTCAAGCTTTATTATATGCTCGGTTTGCCGACGGAAACGGACGAAGACATCATAGGGATCGCCGATATGGCCGGACGCATCGTGCACTGTTGGCGTGAGAATGCAAAAAATAAAAACCGCGGTGTGAAGATCACCGTATCGACCTCCTGCTTTATTCCCAAACCGCACAGCCCTTTCCAGTGGGAAGCCCAGATCAGCAGGGAAGAATATCTGCGGCGCGTCAGTCTTCTTCGTGCGAGCATCAACTCCCGTAATGTGATTTATAACTGGCATGACGCCGATACCAGCGTGGTGGAGGCCGTTCTATCCCGGGGTGACAGACGCCTTGGGCCGGTATTGGAAGAAGTCTGGCGAAACGGCGGCCGCCTTGAGGCCTGGAGCGACTACTTCGACTTTCAGCGCTGGATGGAGGCTCTTGACCACCATGGCCTCTCGGCAGAATTTTATGCATCCAGGGAGCGTCGAACGGATGAGATCCTGCCCTGGGATGTGATCGACGTGGGCGTGAGAAAAGAGCATCTCAAGAGAGAGCGTGAAAAATGTTTTGCCTCCGAACTTACACCGGACTGCCGCCACAAGTGTTCGGCCTGCGGCGCTCTGCGCCTGATGGAAGGGGGTAAATGCGATGGATAAACTGCGGCTCCGCTTTGAAAAGACCGGACGTGCAGTATATATCTCACACCTGGACCTGATGCATACGCTTCAGCGCGCTTTCTCCCGCGCGGGCCTGGAATTGAAATACTCGGAAGGTTTTAATCCCCACCCGCAGATTTCCATTGCGCTGCCGCTTTCGGTCGGCATGTCCAGCGTCTGTGAAATCCTTGACTTTAAACTCATGACCGAAGCCGATCCCGCACAGCTTCCTGTGCATCTGAATGCGGTCATGCCCGAGGGGATCCGGGTTGTGGAATGCTATGAACCAGTCCACAAGGTTTCCCAGCTCAAGTATCTGGAGATCACCGGCACGTTTGAGTATGACGCCCGCCCCGTTTCGGAGATGAAAAACACGCTTGAGACCTTCTTTGCGCGCGAATCCATAGTTATTACAAAAAAGACCAAGCGCGGTGAGGGGCCGAGTGATATACGCCCAGCCATCCGCAGCATCGCTTTTGCGGAAGGGAAGGACGCTGTCCTGCTCCGGGCTGTCATTTCCGCTCAGGAGCCGACGCTGAATCCGACGCTTCTGGCCGATGCGCTGCGGCAACTCTCTCCGGCAACGGAGCCGGATTTTGCTCAATTTGAAAGAATTGAAAACTATCTGGAGAATATGGAGATTTTCAGATAGTATTAATGAGTATTTGTAAATAATGCTTGCATTCTCGCCGTTCCTGTGGTAATATACCAGAGCTTGTGTGGAAAACACAGCATGAATCAGGCGGTCCGCTGCCGCGGCATTTGCCCTCCGGTATGAACGTCTTTAAGAATAGGATGGATCAAATATGGATCTGGTCAAAGTTCTCAGCGAGCAGTACATGAAGAAGGAGCTGCCCGAAATGAACGTGGGCGATACCGTCCGTGTTCAGGTTCTCGTCAAGGAAGGCAACCGTGAGCGCACCCAGGCTTTTGAGGGCACGATCATTGCCAAGAAGCATGGCGGCATCAACGAGACCATCACTGTCCGCCGTATCTCCTACGGCGTCGGCTGCGAGAAGGTCTTCCCGGTTCACTCCCCCTCGATCGTCTCTGTCACCACCGTCCGCAAGGGCAAGGTCCGCAGGGCGAAGCTGTACTACCTGCGCGACCGCGTGGGCAAGGCGGCCAAGGTCAAGGAGCGCCTGTAATTTCGATAGGACTGCAAAAGGCAGCCTCCAAACGGAGGCTGCCTTTTGCAATGCTCTTTACAGGCGGAGGCTTTTGCGATAAAATAGCAGACAGCAAGCCGGAAAGGGGGGGATGTGCCGCGTGAAGAGGATCGCGATCTTCCAGGACAATCTGGACGTCGGCGGGATTCAGAAATCCATCATGAATCTGCTGATGAACTTCGACTATGAAAACTATCAGGTCGATCTCTACCTCTCCGACAGCAAGCGCTTCTGGGACGTCCAATTCCCCAAGGCCCTGAACATCAAATACCTCCGGCATATCCCGAAATGCTTTTCCCTGATGCCCTTTGACCTTGCAAAGAAGCTGGTGACGCTCGATTTCTCCGACGTCACGGAGCCCTACGACGTGGCGCTCGATTTCAACTCCTATCAGTTCTCCTGCGCCCTCGGCGCGCTGACCGTACCGGCGAAGCGCCGGATCATGTGGATACACAACAACGTCGCCGTCAAGCTGGAGAACGAGTGGAAATACAGGGTCCTCTGGTACAATTTCAAGGACAAGTTCAAGTATTACGACGAGTTCGTGGCGGTCTCCCGGGGCGTGATCGAGCCCTTCCGGGAATGCAGCGGCATGTACGACAAAAAGTACACCGTGATCCAAAACACGATCGATACGCGGGAAATCTTCGAAAAAGCCGCGGAGGAGACCGATTTCACGGTCGACGAGAGCAAGCTGAACTTCGTCGCCATCGGCCGACTGTGCCACCAGAAGGCCTATGACATCATGCTCGACAAATTCAGCGAGGTCGTCGCCCGGCGGCAGGACGTGCACCTCTACATCATCGGCGACGGCGAAAGACGCCTCATGCTCGAGTATCAGCGCGACAGCCTCGGTCTGACGGACTATGTCACCTTCCTCGGTCAGAAGAAGAACCCCTTCGTCTACATGGACAAGATGGACGCCTTCGTCTCGACCTCACGTTACGAGGGGCAGCCGCTCAACGTGATGGAGGCCACGGCGCTGGGCCTGCCGCTGTACTGCACGAAGAACCTCGAAAAATACAGCGAGGGTCTGGTCGGCTGCGAGGATATCGTCGACGCGATGGTCGGGGCCGAACGCGTTGAAAAGAAGAGGGATGATCTGCACGCATACAACGGCGAGATCATCCGCCGGGTCAAGGCGCTGGCGGACGAACCGCCGGTGGACCCTGCAACGCAGAAAAAGCAGGTCAACATCATCGCGCTGCACCTCGGCGTGGGCGGGGTGGAAAAGGCCATCGTCAGTATGGCAAACCTCTTCGCCGAGCGCTACGACGTGCGGCTGTACAGCGTTTATAAGCTGCCCGGCACGCCCTCAATGCCGATTGACGAGCGCGTGAGCGTGCGCTACCTGTTCTGGGACGTGCCGAACCGCGCCGAGTGGAAGGCTGCCATTCGCCAGCGCGATTTCCCGGCCTTCTGCAGGGAGAGCCTGCGCAGTCTGCGCATCCTGTTCGGAAAGCGGCGGGTGGTCAAAAAGCTGATCCGCAACATCACGCAGGGCGTGATCATCACCACGCGGCACGAGCACAATCTGCCGCTGGCCCGCTGCGGGTCGAAGGACGTGCTAAAAATCGGGCAGCTCCACCACGACCACAATTTTGAAAAGAAATACGTCCGCGCATTCCGGCGCGGCTATCGCGGTCTCGACGTGCTATGCCTGCTGACGCCGCAGCTCGTGGAAGAGGCGCGGACGCTGATGGCGGGCTACAACAGTCATACCGAGCTGGTCTACATGCCGAACTTTCTGGAGCGCTATCCCGAAAAGGTGACGACGGAAGGCCGGGAAAAGACGGTGGTCGCCGTCGGGCGCGTGACCGGGGTCAAGCGCTTCGGCCTGCTTCTCGAGCAGTTCGTCCATCTGCATGAGATGGCGCCGGACTGGAAGCTCCGTCTGATCGGCGACGGTGAGGAGCTGCCCGGGCTGCGGCAGTACGCGGCCGAGCACGACGCGCTCTCGTATATCGAGATGCCGGGGCAGATGGACAACGCGCGCGTACAGGAGGAGATGCTGAAGGCCTCGCTCTTTGCCATGAGCTCGAGCTCGGAGGGCTTTCCCTTCGTCCTGCTCGAGGCCCAGAGCTGCGCGCTGCCGATCGTGGCTTACGATGTACGCGTCGGCCCGGGCTTTCTCGTGCACGACGGGCTGGACGGCTTCCTCGTACAGGAGGGCGCGCGGCAGCTCTACGAGGACAGGCTCGCGGAGCTGATGGCAGATCCCGGTCTAAGAGCGCGGATGGGAAAAACGGCATTGGAAAACGCGGCGCTTTTCACCAAAGAAAAAGTGGCCGAGAAATGGTATGCGGTGATCGGATGAAGGCAGGGATACAAAACAGAATAAGCAGGGGCGCTTTTCGCAATCACTGGCTGATACTGCTGATCGCCGTGCAGCCTGTGCTGGACATCGTCGCCTTCTGGACCAGGAGCCCGAGCGGGACGCTGGCGGGCGTCGTGCGCCTCGCGGTCATGGTGGCGCTGCCGCTTGTGCTGCTGTTCACGCTGCCCGAGAAAAAGGACAGACGCGATCTGGCCCTGTGCCTGTGCGCCATCGGGCTTGTGTGCGCTCTGCATCTGGCGAACGTCCTTCGCCTCGGCGCGGAGAGCCTGGTGTATGAGATCTCTTATACGGCGAAGACGGCGCATATGCCCGTTCTGGCAGTCTGCTTCCTCTACGCGATTCGGGACACCCAGACGCGCAACCAGGCATACTGGGGCCTGTCTCTTGCCGCCGCGGTCACGGCGCTGGCTCTTCTTCTCTCCATCGTGACCGGGACGGCCAACGTGACCTACGGAAATGGCCTGGGCGTCAGCGGCTGGGTCATCGACGATCTGCGCACGGCGAACAGCACCATCCTTGTCGTGCTGGCTGCCTTCGCGACCTTCTGCGCGGTCAAGTCCGACAAAAAGCTCGTGAACATCCTTGTCCCGGCGCTGACGGCCGTGTGCCTGATCCTCAACGGGACCATGACCTGCTACCTGTCGATCTTTCTGATCTTTCTCGGTTTCTCCGTTTTTCTTCCGCTCGAGAAAAAGATCCGCGGCTGCAGGATCAACAAAACGGCGATCGCCGTGCTGCTGGCCGCGGCTGTACTCTCGGCCGCCGCCTATCCGCTGACGCCCAAGTACAAAATCCGCCAGCAGCAGACCAGCTTCATGGACAAGACGCAGACGGAGTTCGAGCAGAGCCTTGACGACGCCGCGCTCGATCTGAGCACGCTGACGCGGGAGCAGATACTCAGCGATCCCGAGATCCACCAGCTCTATGAGGACTATTACTGGAAATGCCTGTGGATCCTCTCGCCCGGCATGTTTGAGATCTACGACATCGACGAGATCATGGCCAAGTACGATTTCACGATCGACACCACGATCCTGCTCAACACGCGCATCCTCAAGCGAAACTTCGTGTCGCTGATGTGGGATCACAGCGACACGCTCACGAAGCTCTTCGGCATCGACTGCTCCGCGGCCTGGCTGCTCGGCGGCGTCGATCTGGAAAACGACTGGCCCGCGATCTTCTACTACTACGGCTATGTGGGCTTCGCGGCCTACGCGGCGTTCATCCTGTACTTCGTCTTCCTGATCCTGCGCAGGCTCCGGCGCAACTTCCGCACCGCCTTCACGGCCGACAACTTCGTCATTCTCATGTGCTTTGTGCTGCTCATCGGCATCGCGCAGTACTCCGGCGCGGTGTTGAGAAGGCCGAACGTCTCCTTCTATCTCGCGCTGATCCTAGGTCTGATCTACTTCCAGACCGAGGGCTGCCCAGCCGACCGCGTCAACAGCTGGAGAGGGGAGTGGATATGAAGCTGAGCATCATCGTCCCGGTCTACAATGTGGAGCGCTATCTGGAAGCCTGCGTCGACTCGCTGCTGGCCCAGACGATCGGGGATTTCGAGATCTTCCTTGTCGACGACGGTTCGAAGGATTCCTCCGGCGAGATCGCGGAGCGCTATGCGGCGGAATATCCGGAAACCGTGCGCTGCATGCATCTGGAAAACGGCGGGCAGGGCAGGGCGCGCAATCAGGCCCTGCCGCTTGCAAAAGGGGACTTCGTCGGCTTTGTGGACAGCGACGACTGGATCGACCCGGAGATGTATCAAAAGCTATATGACCGGGCGCAGGAGACCGGGGCGGACGTCGTGTACTGCGACTTTCTGGAGCATTACACCGATGGACGCGAGGCGATCCTGCCCGCGGCCTTTCAGGAACACCCGCTCAGCTTGGCGGGCTCGTCCTGCAACAAGATCTTCCGCCGCAGCCTGATCGGGGATCTGCGCTTCCCGGAGGGGCTCTGGTATGAGGATTTCTATTTCTCGGCGGTCATGCTGGTGCGCTCGCAGCATACGGAGTATGTCCCGGAGCCGCTCTATGTCTACCGCCGCGGACAGGAATCCACCATGCACAACAACAATGCCGCGAAGAATCTGGACATCCTCACGATCATGGACATGCTGGAAGAGGAGCTAATTCCTCTCGGCCGGCGCGGCGACTTTGAGTTTTTCCTCATCAACCACGTGATCCTGGACTCTGTCAGCAGGCTCGCCGTGCAGGAGTCGGCGGAGAAGAAGGCCGTGATCGCGGCGCTGCGCAGCTATGCACATGAGAAGATCCCGCGGCTCACGCGCTGTGAGAGCTTCCGCGCCGAGAGCCTCAAGCGCAGGATCATCATGTTTTTGAACTACCACGGCATGGAGGAGCTGGCCCAGCGCATCCTGCGCGCGAAAGCAAAGATCAAATGACAAACCGCCCCGCTCTGTTTGAGCGGGGCGGATTTCATACCCGTTTGTCCTTCAGCTTGTTGTTCATTGTCATCAGAACGTGCACCGCAAGGCGCATCCGGTGCAGCAGCAGCCAGGTCAGCAGCCGGTGCTTCCGGCTGATTTTTTTGACATAGGGGTTTTCCCGGAAGTCCGGGACCTTTTCCAGAAAGTCACGCAGCAGGATCTCCTGCGCGGGGGAGCGTCGGTCGGCAAGATTGGCGCGCACGGAGCTGGTGAGGAACTCGCAGTAGAATACCAGATAGTCCAGCTCATCCTTCAGCTCGTCAAAGCGCCCCTGCGCCCGGTAGAAGCTGCGCAGCTCGTCCACGGCGGGAATGATCTCAAGATTGCGCATGGCCTTGCTGGTGTTGGTGACGGAGTCCGTGCGCTGCAGGTAGCGGTGCCAGGCCTGCGGGATATACAGGATGCGGTCCGTGAAGGCGTACAGCTTCGGCACGGCGGCCAGATCCTCAAACCAGACGCCGCACGGAAAGCGGACGCCGCTGTCGAGAAAGAGACTGCGGCGGAAGATCTTGTTCCACACATCGGGCCCCTGCAGCAAAAGCGCGGGATAAGCGCTGAGATTCAGATCCTCCCGCCTGTCGCAGCCGGGCATGGTTTTGAGCTCTCGTCCGTTCGTGTTGACGGCTATGGTGTCGAAAATGCAGATATCGAAATCCTTGTCCAGACAGGAGCGGATGCCACGCAGACCGCCCTCGGCGAGATAGTCGTCGCTGTCGATGAAATAGAGGAATTCGCCCATGGCGCGCTCAATGCCGATGTTGCGCGCGTGGCCCTGCCCGTGATTTTCCGTTGTGATGACCGTGATGCGCTCCGGAAAGCGAGAGCGGTACGCCTCGGCGACAACGAGAGAGCCGTCGGTGGAGCCGTCGTTGACAAGGATGATCTCATAGTCCTCCGCGTCCTCGCTCAGCAGGGAGTCGAGACACTTCGGCAGATAGTGCTCCACGTTGTATACGGGGATGACGATGCTGAGTCTGATCATGGCGACCTCCCTATCACTTTCGCTTCTCGTTCAGACGCATCAGGGCGGCGACCGCACCGTAGCGCCCGGCGAGCAGAAGCTTTGTCAGAAGCAGATGCTTCTTCGGCAGCGCGCGGTACCAGGCGCTTTGCGCATAGTCCGGCACACGCTCCAGAAAGGCCTGCCGCAGCGCCGGGAGGACCGGGCTTTTGGGGTCGCCGAGACACACGCGCACCGACCCGGTCAGAAACAGGTTGTAAAACGCCACGTATTCAAGCTGCTCCCGGAAGCGCTCATAGAGCCCGAGCTGCCGATAATACCCGAGCAGATCGTCGACGGCGTCGATGATCTCCAGATTGCGCTCGAGCGCCGCGCCCTTCGTGATGGAGCCCGGCCGCACAAGGTACAGATACCAGGCCTTTCCCGTGGACCAGATGCGCTCGGTGAGGGGGTAGAGCTTCGGCATGGTACGCAGGTCTTCGTACCAGACCCGGCCGGGAAAGCGGATACCGCTGTCGAGAAACAGGCTGCGCCGACAGATCTTGTTGCAGCCGGAGGGATATTCGCAGATAAGCCCGGGGTAGCTCTCGAGACTCACGGAACCGGCGCGTTTGCAGCCGGGCAGGCGTTCGAGTACCTTTCCGTCCAGATCGACGGAGAGAAAGTCGAAGAACACGATATCCCGCTCCGGCGTGAGCGCCTCCAGCATCTCGGCCAGCGCGCCGTCAGCCAGCCTGTCGTCGCTGTCGAGAAAGAAGACAAAGTCCCCCTGCGCGGCCTCCAGTCCGACGTTCCGGGCGGCGCCCAGACCGCCGTTTTCCGTCGTGATCACACGGACGCGTGAGGGAAAGCGCCCGGCGTATTCCGCCGCGACAGCCCCGGAATCGTCGGTGGAGCCGTCGTTGACGATCACGATCTCACAGTCGTCCGAACCCGGGACAAGCACGGAGTCCAGACAGGCCGCGAGATAGTCGCGCGTATTGTAGACCGGGATCACGATACTCAGCTTCAAGCAAGACACCTCTGCACATAGACTGACTCCATGATACCACAGCGCCGCGGCGGCCGCAAGCGGCAAAGAGAGAGTGAGCAAAAACAGTTGCTCACTCGGGAAAAACAGTGTATAATAACCAAGTACGCAATTTCCTGTACTGCAAGAGGGAGAATGCCATGAGTGCTAAGAAAAAGAAGAAGAAAGTGAAGACGCAGAGCGAGGCGGAGTATATCGCCGAGAGCCGGGATCTCTACGAGTGGATCTACTGCCTGCTTGTCGCCCTGATTTTCTGCGTTCTGATCTTCGTGTTCTGCATCCGTCTGCTCGATGTGTCCGGCACCTCCATGGTCCCCACGCTGAGCAACGAGGAAAAAATGCTGATCTCCGGCCTGTTCTACAAGCCGAAGGTGGGCGACATCGTCGTCTTCAAGAAGGACGAGTACGATCCCAACAAGGCCCTTGTCAAGCGCGTGATCGCGGTGGAGGGGCAGGAGATCAACATGGACTTCGACAACGGCATCGTCTATATCGACGGCGTCGCCATCGCCGAGGATTATATCAACGAACTGACCCACAACAAGCTGGACTTCATCGGGCCAAAGACCGTGCCGGAGGGCTGCGTCTTCGTGATGGGAGATAACCGCAACATGTCCATCGACAGCCGCAAGGCGGAGATCGGCATGCTCGACAACCGCCTGATCCTCGGCAAGGTCTACTTTGTGGTCTATCCGCTTTCGTCGATGCGAGCGATCGGATGAGCGAACAGTCTTTTGAAAAAATGAACATCCAGTGGTACCCCGGCCACATGACCAAGGCCCGCCGGATGATCGAGGAAAATGTCAGGCTGGTGGACGCGCTGTGCGAGATCCTCGACGCGCGCATCCCGCATGCGAGCCGCAATCCGGACATCGACCGCATCGCGCCGGACAAGCCGCGGCTCGTGGTCCTGAACCGCTGCGATTTGGCAGACCCCGCCATGACCGCGCGCTGGAGCGCGTATTTTCGCTGCCTCGGCTGCGCGGTGCTTGAGACCGACGCGAGGAGCGGCAGGGGCGTGGGCGGCTTTGCCCCGGCGATCCGCTCGCTTTTGGCTGATAAGCTCAAGGATTACGAGGCCAAGGGCCAGGTCGGCAGACCGCTGCGCGTGATGGTCCTGGGCATCCCGAACGTCGGAAAATCCACGCTCATCAACAAAGTCGCCGGGCGCAAGGCCGCGATCGCGGGGGACAAGCCCGGCGTGACCCGCGGCCGCCAGTGGATCAGCATCGGGACGGGGCTGGATCTTCTGGACACGCCCGGCATACTCTGGCCCAAGTTCGACAGTCAGGAAGTCGGCGAGCTGCTGGCCGTCACCAACGCCATCAAGGCCGACGTGCTGGATCGCGAGACCCTGGGCGCGAACTTCATGCTGCGCCTGGCAGGGCATTATCCCGAGGCCGTGCGCGAGCGCTACAGGATCGAGCCGGACGTATCTGCGGGCGGCTTTGCCCTTCTGGAACAGGCGGCGAGGAAGCGGGGCTTTCTCGTCTCCGGCGGCGAAGCCGATCTTGAGCGCATGGCGAACACGCTTTTGAAGGAATATCACGAGGGGAAACTCGGAAGACTGACATTGGAGAGCCCGGATGACAGAGCTTTGGACGCTGGAAAACCAGATCTATGACGAGGGCTTCACGCTCCTGTGCGGCGTGGACGAGGCCGGGCGCGGCCCGCTTGCGGGGCCGGTGTGCGCGGCGGCGGTCATGCTCCCGCGCGGTCTCGTGATCGAAGGGCTCAATGACTCCAAGAAGCTCACGGAGAAGCAGCGCGAGGAGCTTTACGACGTGATCCGCGGCGCGTGCATCTCCTGCGGCGTCGCTTTCGCCTCGGTGGAGGAGATCGAAGCCGTCAATATCCTGAACGCGACTTTTCTCGCCATGAACCGGGCCATCGCGCAGCTCAGCCCGGCGCCGGAGCTCGCGCTGATCGACGGCAACCGCACAAAGGGCATCGCGGTCCCCAGCCGCCCGGTGGTCAAGGGGGACGCAAAGTGCGCCGATATCGCCGCGGCTTCGGTGCTTGCCAAGGTCACGCGTGACCGCTGTATGCGCGAGATGGCGGCGCTCTACCCGCAGTATGGCTTCGAGCAGCACAAGGGCTACGGCACAAAACAGCATTATGCGGCGCTGCTGGAATACGGCCCCTCGCCGATCCACCGCATGAGCTTTCTGAAAAAGCTGTACGGATGAACAGCCGGGAGCTTGGAGCCTGGGGCGAGGAGCAGGCGGCAGCGTATCTTCGCCGCAAGGGCTATACCATTGTTGAACAAAACTATGTCTGCCGCTTCGGGGAGATCGACCTCATCGCGCGCCGGCGCGGGGTGATTGCCTTTGTCGAGGTCAAGCTGCGCAAGAACGCGGCCTTTGCCGCGGCGCGGGAATTCGTCACCTATGCCAAGCAGCAGCGCATCCGCAAGAGCGCTTCGCTGTGGCTCTCCTTCCACGCCTGCGAGCTGCAGCCGCGCTTTGACGTGATCGAGATCTACGCCCCCGCGGGCACGGATTCCAGGAGGCCGACGGTCAACCATCTGGAGGACGCGTTCAGCTGAACTATGTACCCGCCGCAGGGCGGGGGCCGCGTCAGCAGCTGCCGCGCGGACAGAAGGTCGAGCAGTAGGTCTCGGCCTTGGTGTTGGCCTTCTCGTTCTGGACGCTGATGTGCTCGGCGCTGCAGCGGCAGTCGACGGTGTTGTACTTGCAGGCGCTGACGTCGCAGCCGACGCCGGGATTGCCAGTCCTTGCTTTCTTGTCGCTCATTGATATCGCCATCCTTTCCAACAGTATTGTTTTCACTTTTGCCGCGATTATTCGGAGGAACTATGGCACTGTACACCATCGGGGATCTGCACCTCTCCTTTGCCAAGGACAAGCCCATGGACGTTTTCGGCGCAAACTGGCACGACCACGCCGAAAAGCTCCGTCAGGGCTTTTCTTCGTTGGGGGAGGACGATCTCACGGTGCTCTGCGGAGACCTGAGCTGGGGGATGAGTCTGGAGGAGTCGGCGCCCGACTTCCGCTTTGTCGACGCGCTGCCGGGGAAGAAACTCGTCCTCAAGGGCAACCACGACTACTGGTGGACGACCGCGGCGCGGATGAAGCGCTTCTTCGCGCAGGAGGGGATCGACAGCATCGACATCCTGCACAACAACTGCTTCTACTACGGCGATTGGGCGATCTGCGGTACGCGCGGCTGGTTTTACGAGGAGGAGCGCGGCGACGAGCACGACGGCAAGATCATGCGGCGCGAGGTCATGCGGCTCGAAACCTCGCTGAAGGCCGCCGGGGACCGGGAAAAGCTCGTGTTCCTGCACTATCCGCCGATCTATCAGAGCTATCGCTGCCAGGAGATCCTGGCGCTTCTGGACGCCTACGGGGTAAAGCTCTGCTGCTACGGGCACATCCACGGCAGGGGCCGCGCCCTTGCCTTCAACGGCCGATGCGGGGCGACGGCGTTTCGCCTCATCTCCGCCGATCAGGTGGATTTCAAACCCGTAAAGCTGCTGGACAGCCCGGATTCCGCCCTTGATTTAAAGAATTAGTCATTGATTTTGCAGCGGATATCTGTTATCATATCCGAGTGCGTGCGACACATACAGAGGAGGAAATCAACCATGATCTTAAAGAACGTAGAAAAGAAAGAAAAGAATACCGCTGCTTTCGCGGTCGAGTCCGACGCCGCCGAGTTTGAGAAGGCCGTCAACGACGCCTACCGCAAGAGCAGATCCTCGATAAGCATCCCCGGCTTCCGCAAGGGCAAGGCTCCCCGCGCCGTGATCGAGGGCATGTACGGCCGCGAGGTCTTTTATCAGGACGCGATGGACGAGCTGGCTCCCGAGGCCTATGAATTCGGCCTGAAGGAGTCAGAGCTGAACGTCGTCGGCGCCCCCGCCATCGAGAATGTCGAGGTCACCGACGCGCGCACGGTCTGCTTCACCTTTGCCGTTTCCCTGTATCCCGAGGTCACGCTCGGCCAGTACAAGGGCCTTGAGGCGATCAGACTCTCGACCGAGGTCTCCGACGCGGAGGTCGAGGAGGAGCTGAACAAGGCCCGCAAGCGCGGCGCCCGCATGCTCGATATCGACGACCGCGAGGCCCGGATGGGCGACACCGCCGACATCGACTTTGACGGCTACCTCGACGGCGAGCGCTTCGACGGCGGCAAGGCCGAGGGCTACAAGCTCGAGCTGGGCTCCAACAGCTTTGTGCCCGGTTTTGAGGAACAGGTCGCCGGCATGAAGGTCGGCGAGGAGAAGGAGATCGGCATCACCTTCCCCGCGGACTACACCCCGGAGCTGGCTGGCAAGGACGTCGTGTTCAAGGTCAAGCTCAACAGCCTGACCATGCCCGAGCTGCCTGAGCTGGACGATGAGTTTGCCAAGGACGTTTCCGAGTTCGACACGCTCGAGGAGTACAAGGCCGACATCCGCGCGAAGCTGGTAAAGGAGAAGACCGACAAGGCCGACGCCGCCTTCCGTTCCGCCGTCATGCACCAGGCCGCCGAGAACATTACGGCGGACATCCCCGCGGTCATGGTCGACGAGAAGGTCGAGGAGACCCTGCGCAATTATGCCTCCCAGTTCGGCATGAACGACCGCAAGGCCTCGCTCGAGGACCTGTGCAGAATGATGGGCGTCAACGACGAGATCCTGGAAAAGAGCATCCGTCCCGGCGCCGAGTTCCAGGTCAAGAACGACCTGCTGCTGCAGGCCGTCATGGACGCAGAGGAGCTGGACGACAACGACGAGGCTTTTGCCGAGTACGTCGAGCGCGTTTCCACGGAGGTCGGGGCCACGGCCGATCAGCTCCGCCAGTACTTCGGCGAGGACTACATGCGCAACGAATTCAAAAAGGAGCTTGCCACCAAGCTCATCGTGGACAGCGCCGTCGCAAAGCCCTTTGAATCGGAGAAAGAGGCCGAAGCAGAATAATCCCGACGGGATACGGATATGCTCTCTTGGAAGCTGAATACAATGAAGGAGAGTTTTTACAAATGAGTTTGGTCCCCTATGTAGTTGAACAGACGAGCCGCGGCGAGCGCTCCTACGACATCTTCTCGCGGCTGCTCAACGACCGCATCGTCATGCTGTCCGAGGAGGTCAACGACGTGACCGCGAGTCTGGTCGTGGCACAGCTTCTGTATCTGGAGGCGCAGGACCCCGACAAGGACATCCAGTTCTACATCAACAGCCCCGGCGGCAGCGTTTCCGCGGGCCTCGCGATCTACGACACCATGCAGTACATCAAGCCCGACGTTTCGACGATCTGCGTCGGCATGGCGGCCTCGATGGGCGCGTTCCTCCTGTCCTCCGGCGCGAAAGGCAAACGCATCGCCCTGCCGAATGCCGAGATCATGATCCACCAGCCCTCCGGCGGCAGCCAGGGCCAGGCGACGGATATTCAGATCCAGGCCGAGCATATTCTCAAGATCAAGAAGAAGCTCAACGCGATCCTGGCCGAGAATACCGGAAAGAGCGTGGAGCAGGTCGCGGCCGACTGCGAGCGCGACTACTTCATGTCGGCGGACGAGGCCAGAGAATACGGCCTGATCGACAAGGTGCTTTACAAACGCTGATAGCTTTGGGGAATGGGGGAACACATCCGGGTTCCCCCATCCTTTACTATGAAAGCTGCGCTTCCATGGTAAAGGGTTGATTCAAGTGCCCGTTTCTCGCCCCCGAAGGGGCAACCGAAACGGATGCACATAATCCCCATGCTTCGTGATTTGCTGTTTGTCGCGGAGAAGAGTATTCCGCATGGGGATTCAATCGGATCAATCGGAAATCGTTTTAAGGAGAGACTATGGCAAGAAACGATGACAGGCGGAGCATCCGCTGTTCATTCTGCGGCAAGCCGCAGTCGCTTGTGGACCGCATGATCGCAGGCAACAACTGCTATATCTGCGACGACTGCGTGCGCATGTGCGCGAGCATCGTCGGCGAGCAGGAGGCGGAGCCGAAGGTCACCGGCTACGACGGCCTCCCGCTGGCCTTTGAGAAGCTGCCCAAGCCCATGCAGATCAAGGCCCGGCTCGACGAGTACGTCATCGGGCAGGAGAAGGCCAAGATCGTGCTGTCGGTCGCGGTGTACAATCATTACAAGCGCATCCTGCACGCTTCAAAGAACGATGTGGAGCTGCAGAAGAGCAACATCCTGCTGATCGGCCCGACCGGCAGCGGCAAGACGCTCTTTGCCCAGACCATGGCCAAGATGCTCGACGTGCCCTTCGCCATTGCAGACGCGACGACCCTCACCGAGGCCGGCTATGTCGGCGAGGATGTGGAGAACGTTATCCTCAAGCTCCTGCAGGCGGCGGACTTCGACGTCGAGCGCGCGCAGAAGGGCATCATCTACATCGACGAGCTCGACAAGATCGCCCGCAAGAGCGAGAACACCTCCATCACGCGCGACGTCTCGGGCGAGGGCGTGCAGCAGGCCATGCTCAAGCTGCTTGAGGGCACGATCGCGAACGTCCCGCCGCAGGGCGGCCGCAAACATCCGCACCAGGAGTTCATTCAGGTGGATACCACGAACATCCTCTTTATCTGCGGCGGCGCCTTCGACGGACTGGACAAGATCATCGAAAAGCGCACCGACAAAAAGTCCATGGGCTTCGGTGCGGAGATCACCGGCAAGGCCGAGCGCGACGTGGGCCGTATCCTGGCCCAGGTGCAGCAGCACGATCTGCTGCAGTTCGGCATCATCCCCGAGCTGATCGGCAGGCTCCCTGTCGTCGCCACGCTGGAGAGCCTCAACCGGGACGATCTCGTCCGCATCCTCACCGAGCCGAAAAACGCCATGACCCGTCAGTATCAGACGCTGATGTCCTATGACGGCGTGGAGCTCGAGTACGAGCCGGAGGCGCTGGAGGCCATTGCGGACAAGGCGATAGACATGAAGATAGGCGCGCGCGGCCTGCGCAGCGTGATCGAGGGCGTCATGATGGACATCATGTACCAGATCCCCTCCGACAAGACGGCGAAGAAGGTGCTGGTCACCGCGCAGTGCGTGAAGGACGGCACGAACCCCACCATCATCCGCTCCGCCTGAGACCCTTCGGAACACTCCGGAAAGGAGAGCACAGCATGGCAAACGAAAACAGAGAATATATCAGACTCCCGCTGCTTGCGCTGCGGGGTCTGCATGTCTTTCCCGGCATGCTCCTGACCTTCGATGTGGAGCGGCCCGCCTCCGTAGCGGCGCTCAACATGGCGGTGAAGAACGATCAGATGATCTTCCTCGCCGCGCAGAAGGATTTGACGGTCGATATGCCGCGGGAGGACGGGCTGTACCACGTCGGCACGGTCTGCCGCGTCCGGCAGCAGCTCCGCCAGCCGCGCGGCAATCTCTGCCGCGTCATGGTGGAAGGGCTCTATCGTGCCGAGGCAATGAGCATCCAGTGCAACCAGCAGGGCTATATGGCCTTTGTCTCGCCGCTGGAGGACAAGGCCGAGCGCGTGAGCGCCACCCGCATGGAGGCGCTTTTGCGCGGGTGCCTTTCGCAGTTTGAGGACTATGTCAGACTCAACAACGACATGATCAGCGAGCAGCTGCTGAGCCTGCTCGGCAATCCCACGCCGGACTACGTGTCCAGCTACATCGCCCAGAACGTGCGCTTCAGCATCGAGGACCGCCAGGCCATCCTCGAGGAGCGCTACCCGAGCCGCCGCCTCGCGCTCATCAACCAGCTCTTGAAGCGGGAGCTCGAGGTCATGCGCATCGAGAAGGAGCTCAGCGAGGCCACGCAGGAGGCGATGAACCACAGCCAGCGCGAGTTTTATCTGCGCGAGGAGATGAAGATCATCCAGTCCGAGCTGGGCGAGGACGACGATATCGAGATCTACCGCGCGAAGATCGAGGCCCTGCCCGTCAGCGACGAGATCCGGGACAAGCTCATGAAGGAGCTCGGCAGGCTTGCCAAGCAGCCCTTCGGCTCCTCGGAGGCCGCCGTCGTGCGCAACTATCTGGACACCTGTCTGGAGCTGCCCTGGGGCGTCACGACGAAAGAGACCATCAACATCGCCCGCGCGCGCAAGAAGCTGGACGACGACCACTTCGGCCTGCAGACGGTCAAGGAACGCATCCTCGAGTACCTCGCCGTCAAGCAGCTCTCGCCCGATATCAAGGGCGGCCTGCTTTGTCTCGTCGGGCCTCCGGGCACCGGCAAGACCAGCATCGCGCAGAGCATCGCCGCGGCCACAAACCGCAAGCTCGTGCGCCTGTCGCTGGGCGGCGTGCACGACGAGGCGGAGATCCGCGGCCACCGCAGGACCTATATCGGCTCCATGCCCGGCCGCATCATCAGCGGCATCATCCAGGCGGGTTCCTGCAATCCGCTGATGGTGCTCGACGAGATCGACAAGCTCGGTTCAGACTACCGGGGCGATCCCTCGGCGGCGCTGCTCGAGGCGCTGGACGGAGAGCAGAACAGCACCTTCCGCGACCACTTCCTTGAGCTGCCCTTCGACCTGTCCGGCGTGTTCTTCATCACCACCGCCAATACCACCTCCACGATCCCGCGCCCGCTGCTGGACCGCATGGAGGTCATCGAGCTCTCCAGCTACACCGACGAGGAGAAGCTGGAGATCGCCAAACGCCATCTGGTGCCGAAGCAGAAAAAGAAGCACGGCCTCAAGGGCGCGCAGCTTCGTATGACGGACGACGCCATCCGCGCGATCATCAGCGGCTACACCCGCGAATCGGGCGTGCGCACGCTCGAGCGCGAGATCGCGCACGTCTGCCGCAAGGCGGCCAGCGGCATTGCCGAGGGGCGCTTCAAGAGTCTCCATCTGCACGCCGACGGTGTGGCCGAACAGCTCGGCCCGGTGAAGTTCAAGCCCGATCAGCAGAGGGCGCGCGACGAGATCGGCCTTGTGCGCGGCCTTGCCTATACCAGCGTCGGCGGCGAGGTCCTGGACGTCGAGGCCGCCGTCGTGGACGGCAGCGGCAAGCTTGAGCTGACCGGCAACCTCGGCGACGTGATGAAGGAATCGGCGAAGGCCGCCGTCACCTACATCCGCAGCCGCGCCGCGGTGCTCGGCATTGACCCCGATTTCAGCAAGAACCGGGATATACATATCCATTTCCCGGAGGGCGCGGTCCCGAAGGACGGCCCCTCCGCGGGCATCACCATGACGGTGGCGCTGATCTCCGCGCTCAGCGGCTGCCCGGTCCGGCGCGATGTCGCCATGACCGGCGAGGTGACGCTGCGCGGCCGCGTGCTGCCCATCGGCGGCCTGCGGGAAAAGACCATGGCTGCCCTGCGCGCAGGCGTCAGGACCGTGATCATCCCCGCCGAGAACGAGAGCGACCTGGAGAATATCGACCAGGCGGTACGCAGACAGCTCTCCTTCGTCACGGCGGAGAATGTGGACGATATCCTGGATATGGTTCTGGTAAGACCGAAGGAGCTGCCCGCGCTCAATAAGCCCCTGCCCGTCGGCGGGAGCGAGCTGATCGGCGTGCGCCAGTAGACGGACATGAAGGATCTGAACGTCAACCGCGTGGAGTTCGTCAAATCCGCGGCGGCCCCCGCGCAGTTCATCCGCAGCAGCGTCCCGGCCGTGGCCTTCGCGGGCAAGTCCAACGTCGGCAAATCCTCGGTCATCAACCGGCTTCTGAACCGAAAGAACTTCGCGCGGGTCGGCGCGGAGCCGGGGAAGACCGTCCATGTCAATTACTTTCTGGTGGACGGGCGCGTCTACTGGATCGACCTGCCCGGCTACGGCTACGCGAAGGTCTCGCAGCGTGAGCGCGAGCGCTGGGCCGCGCTCATGGAGGACTTTTTCGCGGCGGGCCTGTTTCAGCTCGGCGTGATGATCGTCGACGCGCGGCACAAGCCCACGGCGGACGACGTCACCATGGCCTCGTATTTTAAGCAGGCCGGGCGCCCCTTCGTCGTTGTGGCCAACAAGCTGGACAAGCTGAAGAAAAGCGAGGTCGAGCCGAATCTAGCCCTTATCCGCGAGACGCTTGCCATTCCGGACACGGTCGCGCTGCTGCCTTTTTCCGCGGAAAAGGGGCAGGGCAGGGAAGCGCTTCTGGCGGCTATTCAGGCGGTTTTATAAAGTGCGGCGGAGAAATTGCCCAAATCTCTCCGCCTCTACTTGTATTTCGTAGGCTTTTTTGATAGAATATCAACATCTTGGGGGTGGACGCCATCAGCGCTTTGCAGACGATACGGGACGGCTTTGATTTTACCGAGCTTCTACAGCTTCTGCAGTCCGTGATCCCCGCGCTGATCTGCATCACGCTCCACGAGCTCAGCCACGGGCTGACGGCCTTCGCCCTCGGCGACGACACGGCCAAGCGCATGGGCCGGCTGACGCTCAATCCGATCAAGCATCTGGACCCCATGGGCCTTTTGATGATCGTGATCTTCCACTTCGGCTGGGCCAAGCCCGTACCGGTCAACATGTACCGCTTCCGGCATCCGAAGCGCGATATGGCGCTGACGGCGCTGGCGGGCCCGGTCAGCAACGTGCTGATCGCGCTGCTGTTCATGCTGCTGTACGGCGCGCTGTATATCCCGCTCGCGGGAAGCAAGGCGGGCAGCTTCGTGCTGCAGACGCTGCAGCTGACGGCCTGGCTCAGCCTGGGTCTGGCCGTGTTCAACCTGATCCCCCTGCCGCCGCTGGACGGCTCCAAGGTGCTGTTCTCCGTGCTGAGCGACGAGGGGTACGGGGCTCTCATGCGCTATGAGCGCTACGGCAGCATCCTGCTGTTGATCCTCGTCGCAACGGGCGTGCTCTCAAAGCCGCTTTCCCAGGCCGTGCAGACTGCGTTCAGCGCCTTTATCCCGATTTCCCAGTGGGCCTGCGATACGGTCTATCTTTTGTTCTACAAGTGAGCGTTCATGGAAAACCCAAGTTTTTACCTGGAGGGCGTCGTCCGGGATAAAGAGGAGATGCAGGACTTTGAGGGCCCCCTGAGCCTGATCCTGCAGCTTTTATCCAAAAACAAGATCGAGATCCGCGATATCCGCATCTCTGAGATCCTGGACCAGTATCTCGCGTATCTGGAGCAGATGCAGCAGATGGATCTCGAGATCGCGAGCGAGTTCGTCCAGATGGCGGCGCACCTGCTGTACATCAAGACGCGCACGCTCCTGGCCGGGGAGGAAGAGGTCTCCGAGCTGGAGCTTTTGAAAAGCTCGCTGGAGCAGCTTCGGGCGCGCGACGCCTTTGAAGCGCTGCGCGAGGTTCTGCCCGCCCTGCGCGAGGCCTCCGAGCGCGGCATGCTATACTTCGCGAAAGCGCCCGAGCCGCTCCAGAGCGGACAGAAGGAATACGCCTACAGGCACGAGCCGGTCGATCTGCTCAGGGCGATGGCGCGCATCTATGCCCGCGGCATCAGGCCCGCGCCGCCCGACATGGGGGAGAGCGTCCCGGCGCGCATCGTGTACAGCGTGCGGGACAAGAGCTTTCAGATCCTCTCCGCGCTGAAAAAGAGCAGCCTTACGCTCCGTTCCCTCTACCGGGCCTGCGCCTCCCGCTCCGAGGTCGTGGCGACCTTCCTCTCGGTGCTCGAGCTTTGTAGCATGGGCAGCGTCGAGATCGGACGCGAGGGGGAGGAATATCGCCTCCGCTTCGTCGGCGGGGATGTGGACGAGATTTTGGATAGAATAATCGAGTGATGGATGATGGATGTGAAATCGGCTGTTGAGGCCGTTTTGTTCGCCGCGGGCGACAGCGTTCCGCTCGCGCGGCTCTCACTTGTCCTCGGCGTTTCCGAGCAGGAGATCGAGCGCGCGCTGGACTGTCTGAGCGCGGAATATGAGCTGCAGGAGCGCGGCATGCGCATCCTGCGGCTGGACGACAAGGCGCAGATGTGTTCGGCCCCGGAATACGCCGGGGTGATCGCCAACTGCATGGAGCAGCGAAAGCCGCCCATGCTCTCGCAGGCGGCGCTGGAGACCCTGGCCGTCGTGGCCTATTTCCAGCCCGTGACGCGCGCCTATGTCGAGCAGGTCCGCGGGGTCGACAGCTCCTACAGCATCGGCATGCTGTCCGAGCGCGGCCTGATCGAGGAGTGCGGCAGGCTTGAGGTTCCGGGCAGACCGGCGGTGTTCCGGACGACGGACGTGTTTCTGCGCACGATGGGCGTCAGCCGCCTGTCCGAGCTGCCGCCGCTGCCGGACATGAGTGGCGGCGACGGGCAGGAAAAGCTGCAGCAGGCGATCGAGAGACTCTCTGCCGAAGAGCGGCAGGATCAGATGAGCTTCGGGGATCTCCCGGAAGCTGACGGGGAGGGGATAACGTGATCAAATGGATTGTCCTTGGCGCCTTGGCCGCCATGGTCCTGCTCTTCGTGTTCCTGCCCGTTGTGGCGTGGATCATCATCGGGCTGATCCTGCTGATCCTTCTGCTTGTGCTGTTTATCCCGGTCGGCGCGGACGTCGCCTATGTGGACGGGGAATTCTCGCTCGCCGCGCGGGCCGACGGCATCGCGATCAAGCTCCTGCCCAGAAAGCCGGAGGACCCTGACAAGCCGAAGAAAAAGAAGAAAGAGAAAAAACCGAAGGAGCCGAAAGAGGAAAAACCAAAAGAGGAAGAGCCCGAAAAGGAAAAGAGCTCGGGCTTCAAGCTCAACTTCACGCTGGAGGAGATCTTTGAGCTTCTGCAAAAGTCTCTCCGCGCGCTCGGCAAGTTCGGGAAGATCACCGTCCGGCGCTTCATGCTCCACTATGTCGCCGCGGGCGACGATCCCTACAACACGGCCGTGACCTTCAACTACGTCAACGCAGCCCTCTCCACACTCGCGCCGATCTGCGCGCAGAAGTTCCGGATCACCGGGGATGTGGACGTGTGGACGGACGTCGACTTCGCGGCGGAGAAGATGAAGCTCGACGCTGCGCTGAGCGTGACGCTCCGGCTCGCGCAGTTCGTGCATGTGGGTCTCGTCGCGGGCTTCGGCGCGCTGGGCGTGCTGATCAAGCACAAGCTGCGGCTTATGCGGGAAAAGCGTGAGGAAAAACGCGAAGCCAAGAAAAACAAGTCCGTTGCTCCTGACGACGACGTCAAGGAAATAGAAATTGAAATTCAAAAAACGATAAAGGCTGAGGAAAGGAAGGAAACTCATGGATAAGAACCCGATCGGCGAACTGATGCAGAATACGATGGAGAATGTGCGCAGCATTCTCAAGGTCGACACCGTTGTCGGCGACCCCATTTATACCCCGGACGGGATCATGCTCGTCCCCATTTCCAAGATCAGCGTCGGCTTCGGCGGCGGCGGTGTGGAGTTCAACCAGAAGAAGGTCACCGAGAACCGCCCCTACGGCGGCGGCAACGCTACCGGCGTGAAGATCGAGCCTATCGGCTTTTTGATCGTCAAGGACGGCACGGTGCGCATGGTCAACGTCACGCCTCCCGCCAACACCACCGTGGACAGGATCATCGATCTCGTCCCGCAGGTGATGGACCGCGTCGACGCCTTCATCGACAAGCAGAAGGCCGATTCCTGAACTCCCGCTCATACGGGGCGCGTGAAGGGTGAATAATAAGCACTGCCCAAATACTGTGAGGGTGGTGCTTATTATTCGCTTGCCCAAATGGACGGTTTTACTGTTTCTTCCGGCGTTCCTGTGCACGCACGCCGCCGCCTTTGCGCAGAGCGCGCCGCAGGTCTCCGCCGCGTCGTGCATCCTGATGTACGAGGACGGACAGACGCTGTATGAAAAGAACGTCGATACACGCAGCCTGATCGCCAGCACGACCAAGCTGATGACCGCGCTCGTCTGTCTGGAGCGCGCCTCGCTCGACGAGAATGTGACGGTCAGGCCGGACTGCTGCGAGGTCGAGGGCTCGTCGATGTGCCTGCGTGCAGGGGAGCGCTATACCGTGCGCGAGCTGCTGCTGGGTCTGCTCCTGGCCTCCGGCAACGACGCCGCGCTGGCGCTTGCCGAGCATGTCTCCGGCGGCGTACAGGGCTTCGCCGCCCTGATGAATCAAAAGGCGGAGGCGCTCGGACTGTCGTCGACGCACTTTGCCAACCCGCACGGGCTGGACGCGCCGGGGCACTATTCCACCGCCCGCGATCTGGCGCGGCTGATGCTCGCCTGTATGGACAACGACGTCTTTCGCGCGCTCGATTCAACGCCGCGCGCCGAGCTCGGCGGCACGGTATTCCTCAACCACAACAAGCTCCTGCTGAGCTGCCCGGGCTGCATCGGCGGCAAGACCGGCTATACTGCCGCGGCAGGACGCTGCTTGGTGAGCTGCTGCGAACGCGGCGGCATGCGCCTCGTGTGCGTGACGCTCGACGATCCGGACGACTGGCGCGACCACGAGGCCTTGTATGACTGGGCCTGTGCCGTCTACCGGCTCTATGATCCGAAGGAGGAGCTGAAGCTGGAGGTCCCGCTTATCAACGGCGGGAGGCGTACGGTGTCCGTCGTACCCGAACGGGGACGCGCGCTGCTGCTCCCGGCGGACGAGACGGTGACGCTGGAGATCGAGCTGCCGAGATTTGTGTTCGCTCCCGTGAAAAAAGGAGAGACAGCGGGAGAGCTACGCGTTGTAATCGGACAGCGGATCGCGGCCGAATACCCGCTTGTCTACGCGGAAAACGCGGAAATGGCGGTCGCCTTTTGAATTGATGAAAACGGAGGTGAGCCCGATGGGAGATAGAATACAGAAGATCATCTCCGCCTCCGGGCTCATGTCCCGCCGCGCGGCGGAGGCGGCGATCGCCGCGGGCCGCGTCACGCACAACGGGCGGACGGCGACGGTCGGAGAAAGCGCCAGGCCGGATGACGAGATCCTTGTCGACGGCGAGGCTCTGCCTCGGCAGGAGGAGAAGCTGTACATCCTGCTCAACAAGCCGCGCGGCGTCGTCACGACGCTGCACGACGAAAAGGGCCGCCGGAACGTCAGCGCTCTTGTGAACATGGACGGAGCGCGTCTCTACCCGGTCGGGCGGCTGGATATGGACTCCGAGGGTCTGCTGCTGATGACCAACGACGGGGCCTTTGCCAACCGCGTCATGCACCCCTCGCACGAGGTCGACAAGACCTACCTCGTGTGGGTAAAGGGCGGAGAGCTTGACCGCGCTTCCCAAATCCTTGCCGGCCCCATGGAGATCGACGGCCATCCGATACGCCCCGCATCCGTTGAAATCAAAGAGCGCTTTCCGGACGGCGGCGTGCTCGAAATCACGATCCACGAGGGGCGCAACCGCCAGATCCGCAAAATGTGCGCGCAGGCCGGGCTCTCCGTCACAAGGCTCGTGCGCGTCGCCGAGGGCGGCGTCCGCTTGGGCGGGCTCAAAAGCGGCTGCTGGCGGAAGCTTACGCCGGAGGAGATCGACATGCTGCTCGGCGAGGGGGAGAGATAAGACATGGAACTTTTCTATACTGACCTCGTCGTCATCGGCGGCGGACCTGCCGGGATGATGTGCGCCTGTACGGCGGCGGCGCGCGGGATACGGGTCGTGCTGCTCGAGCCGAACGACAAGCTTGGCCGCAAGCTGCGCATCACGGGCAAGGGACGCTGCAATCTCTGCAACAACTGCGACGTCAGGACCTTCATGGCCAACGTCCCGGGCGACGGGCGCTTTCTCTACAGCGCGCTCAGCCGCTTTTCCCCGGCGGACACCATCGCCTTCTTTGAATCCAACGGTCTGCCGCTCAAGACGGAGCGCGGAAACCGCGTCTTCCCGCAGTCCGACAACGCAAACGATGTGGCAAATCTGATGGCGAGGCTCTGCCGCAAAAACGGCGTGCAGGTGTTAAAGACCTCGGCCAAGCAGATCATCGCGGAGAACGGCGCCGTCGCCGGCGTCGTGACGGGGGAGGGCTATTTACCCTGCCGCGCCGCGGCGGTCTGCACGGGCGGCCTGTCCTATCCGCTCACGGGCTCGACCGGGGCGGGCTACGCCTTTGCTGAGAACCTGGAGCACACAGTAACAGAGCGGCGTCCCTCGCTCGTCCCGCTGGAGAGCCCGGACGACTTCTGCGCCGAGATGCAGGGCTTCGCGCCGAAGAACGTGACGCTCTCCGCTTATGAAAACGGGAAGCTCATCTACCGGGAGCTGGGCGAAATGCTCTTTACCCACTTCGGCGTCTCCGGCCCGCTGGTGCTCTCGGCCAGCGCGCACATGCGCCGTATGGGCAGCGCCGACTACCGGCTGGAAATCGACTTCAAACCAGGCCTCGACGAAAAGAAGCTGGACGCCCGCATACTGCGGGACTTTGAAAAATACGCCAACCGGTCGTATAAAAACGCCCTCGGCGATCTGGTCGCCCACTCGATGATTCCCGTGCTGGTGCGGCTCTCCGGTATCCCGGAGGACAAGAGCGTCAACTCCATCACGCGCGAGGAGCGGCGGAGGCTCGCAGAGTTGCTCAAGGCCTTCCCGGTCCAGGTCTCGGGCTTTCGGCCCATCGACGAGGCCATCGTGACCGCGGGCGGCGTCAGCACAAAGGAGATCAATCCCCGCACCATGGAGTCGAAGCTTGTCTCCGGCCTCTATTTCGCGGGCGAGGTCCTGGACCTCGACGCCTACACGGGCGGCTTCAATCTGCAGATCGCATGGTCAACCGGCTACACCGCCGGAATCTCGATATAGGGGAAGCATACATATGAACGGATTTTACGCCATTGCCATCGACGGCCCCAGCGGAGCGGGGAAGAGTACCCAGGCCAAACGCCTGGCGAAGGAATTTTCCTTCATCTATGTGGACACCGGGGCCATCTACCGCACGCTCGGTCTCGCCTGCTGGCGCGCGGGCATCGACCGGAAGGACGCCGCGGCGGTCATGGAGCTTTTGAAAACGCTGGACATCTCCATCCGCTACAACGCGGAGGGAGAACAGCGCATGTACCTCAACGGCGAGGACGTCTCCGCCGAGATCCGCCAGCCCGAGATCTCGATCTGCGCATCCGACGTCTCCTCTCTGCAGGAGGTGCGGAGCTTCCTGCTGGACATGCAGCGGAAGTTCGCCCGCGAGAACAACGTGGTCATGGACGGACGCGACATCGGGACCGTCGTCCTGCCGGACGCGGAGCTCAAGATCTTCCTGACGGCGAGCGCGGAGGCGCGCGCCAGACGCAGGCTGCTCGACTTGAAGGAGAAGGGTATCGAGGAGCCCTTCGAGGACGTGCTGCGCGACATCAACTACCGCGACGAGCAGGACAGCAGGCGCGCCGCCGCGCCGCTGCGCATGGCAGAGGACGCCGTGCTGGTGGACTCGAGCGACATCGGCTTCGAGGAGACCTTCGCGATCCTGTGCGAGCTTGTGATCCGCCGTCTCGCTGTTTCGGAGGTCTGACGTGAAAGAGCTGATCGTGGCCGAAAGCGCCGGTTTCTGCTTCGGCGTCAGCCGTTCTGTCGACATGGCGAAGAAGCTTCTTGACGAAAACGGAAGCTGCGCCAGTCTCGGGGAGCTGATCCACAACGAGGACGTGGTCAACGCGCTGGTGCGCAGGGGCATGCGGGTCATCCAGTCCCCGAAGGAGTGCCGGCCGGGCGAGCATGTGCTCATTCGCGCACACGGCGTCGCGCCCGCGGTATACGAGGCGCTCGAAAAAGCCGGGGCGGTCGTGCACGACGCCACCTGCCCGAAGGTGCGCGCCATCCACAAGATCGTCTCCGCCGCGAAGGACGAGGGGCGCTTCACGGTCGTGATCGGGATGCGCGATCACCCGGAGGTGCTGGCCATCTGCGGCTGGTGCGGGGAGCACGAGGTTTTTGAAAACGCGGCGGAACTGGAAAAATGGCTGGAAAAGCAGCCGGCAACTTGGGAAAAACCTATAACTGCGGTGGTACAAACGACGCAAACCCACAGTAATTTTACCGAATGTTGCGAGTTGCTAAAAAAAAGGTGTACAAACGCAAAAATATCTGATACAATATGCCTTGCGACATTTACGCGGCAGGAAGAAGCGGCAAGGCTCGCTTCGGCCTGCGATGCAATGGTTGTCATCGGCGGAAAGCACAGTGCCAACAGCGTTCACCTGGCGCAGATCTGCGCGGAGCACTGCGGGAACGTCCAGTTTATCGAGCGTACGGACGAGCTCGATATGGACAGACTGAAGGCCGCGGAAACCGTAGGCCTCACCGCCGGTGCGTCGACCCCCGCGTGGATAATTAAGGAGGTAAGAAACAAAATGAGTGACGAGATCAAAGTTGAAGAATCCCCAGTGGAGAAGGAAATGACCTTCGACGAAATGCTGGAGGAGACACTAAAAACAATATATAACGGGGACAAGGTCAGCGGTACGGTCGTTGCGATCACCGGCACCGAGATCAGCGTCGATCTGGGCGCCAAGTACTCCGGCTTCATCCCCACGTCCGAATTCACCGACGACGGCATCAAGGTTGAGGATGCTGTCAAGATCGGCGACGTCATCGAAGCGGTCGTCGTGCGCGTCAACGACGTCGAGGGTACGGCCATGCTGTCCAAGAAGCGTCTGGACGCCGCGAAGATGTGGACCGATATCGAGGCCGCCGTCGAGAGCGGCGAGGTGATGGAGGGCGTCGTCACCGAGGAGAACAAGGGCGGCATCGTCGTCAACGTCAAGGGCGTGCGCGTGTTCGTTCCCGCCTCCCAGACCGATCTGCCCCGCGAGGCCGAGCTTGCGCAGCTGCTCAAGCAGACCGTGCGTCTCAAGATCACCGAGGTCAACAAGGCCCGCAAGCGCGTGGTCGGCTCCATCCGCCGCGTCGCCCAGGCCGAGCGCCGCGAGCGCATCGAGAACATCTGGAACGAGATCGAGGTCGGCAAGAAGTACAAGGGCGTTGTCAAGTCCCTGACCAGCTACGGCGCGTTTGTGGACATCGGCGGCATCGACGGTATGGTGCATGTGTCCGAGCTGAGCTGGGGCCGCATCCATCAGCCCTCCGAGGTCGTCGCGGTCGGCGACGAGATCGAGGTCTATGTCATCAACTTCGACAAGGACAAGCGCAAGATCTCCCTCGGCTACAAGGATCCCGAGGGCAACCCCTGGACGATGTTCACCAACCGCTTCCAGGTCGGCGACGTCGCCAATGTCAAGGTCGTCAAACTCATGCCCTTCGGCGCTTTTGCCGAGGTCCTGCCCGGTGTGGACGGTCTGATCCACATCTCCCAGATCGCCAACCGCCGCATCGGCAAGCCCGAGGACGTGCTGACCGTCGGCGACGTGGTCGAGGCCAAGATCACCGCCATCGACAACGACAAGCACAAGATCTCCCTCTCCATCCGCGCCCTGTCCGAGCCCGCGCCCGCCAAGCCCCCGGTGGCCGAGGAAGTGGCTTCCGCGGAAGATGAGGCCGCGGACGACGCCCTCGTCTACGAGGTCTCCGAGAGCGGCGAGGCCGCCGGCGAGGTTCCCAGCGCCGAGGAATAAAAACTGCAAAAAAATCCGCCGACGAGAGTCGGCGGATTTTTTTCGGCTTGGCTCACGCGAGCTTTTCGTTCAGCCAGTTAAGGATGTCCCGATAGACGTCGGCCTTGTTGATCTCGTTGAGCATCTCGTGCCGGCCTTCGGGGTAGAGGCGGATCGTCACGTCCTGCAGCCCGGCTTTGCAGAAGGCCTTGTAGGCCTTTTCGACGCCCTTGCCGTTGTCGCCGACGGGGTCGGCCGCGCCGGACATGAAGTAGACGGGCTTCTCCTTATTCATCATATCGATGTTTTTCTGGTCGGAGATGAACTTGATGCCGCCCATCATGTCGCGGAAAAGACTCACCGTCGCGACGAAGCCGCAGAGGGGATCTTCGATGTACTTGTCCACCACGGCCGGGTCGCGGCTGAGCCAGTCAAAGGCGGTGCGCACGCTGTCGAAGCCCTTGTTGTAGGCGCCGAAGGCGATGTCGTTGAGCTTGGTGCCGATGGCGCGCGGGCCGTCCTTCTTCACGAAGAACTTCGCCAGGGCATAGCCACTGTTCACAAGCAGGGGAGACTGCTGTCCGGTGCCGCTGATGATGGCGGCGTCGTACTTGTCGGGGTGCTTGATCAGATAGGTGCGGGCCAGGAAGCTGCCCATGCTGTGCCCGAAGATCACATAGGGCACGCCGGGGTACTGCTCGCTCATGAGATCGTGGAGCTTGTCGATGTCGGCAATGACGTAGTCCCAGCCGTTTTCCTCGGAGAAAAAGCCCTGATCCGAGGGGGCCTCGATCGTCTTGCCGTGTCCGAGGTGATCGTCGCCCACGGCCACGAAGCCGTTCTCCGCGAGGAAGAACATGAAGTCGCGGTAGCGGTCCATGTGCTCGGCGATGCCGTGCTCGATCTGGATGACGCCGCGCGGCGCGCCGTCGGGGATGCATTTCAGACAGCGGATGTTGTTTTTGCCGGTGCTGGAGGGAAAAGTGAATTCTTCAAAAACGGGCATGTTGTGCGCCTCCTTTGTTTGATAAAAGGCCGCACCGTATGGGGTGCGGCCTTAACATATGCGGGGATCAGCCGACGATCTCTTTGGTGTCGCGGGCGATGACCAGCTCCTCGTTGGTGGGGATGACAAAGACCTTGACCTTGGAGTCGGGCGTGGAGATCATGATATCCTCGCCGCGCTTGGAGTTGGCTTCCTCATCGATGGTGACGCCCAGATAGCCGAAGTAGGAGGCGATGGCGGCACGGGAGGACTTGGAGTTCTCGCCGACGCCGGCGGTGAAGATGATGGCATCCACGCCGTTCATGGCGGCGACATAGGAGCCGGCGACCTTGGCGACCCAGTAATGGAACATGTCGAGCGCGAGCTGGGCGCGGTCGTTGCCCTCTTTCGCGGCGGCATCGAGATCGCGGAAGTCGGAGGACACGCCGGAGACGCCGAGCACGCCGGACTTCTTGTTGAGGATGTTGAGCATCTCATCGATGCTGTAGCCGTACTTGTTCATCAAAAACTGGATGACGCCCGCGTCGAGATCGCCGCAGCGGGTGCCCATGGGCAGGCCGACCAGCGGCGTGAAGCCCATGGAGGTGTCCACGCACTTGCCGCCGTCGATGGCGCAGATGGAGGAGCCGTTGCCCATGTGGCAGGAGATGAGCTTGAGCTCTTCGATGGGCTTGCCCATCAGCTCCGCGCAGCGGGAGGAGACGTAGCGGTGGGAGGTGCCGTGGAAGCCGTAGCGGCGGATGCCGTCGTTCTTGTAGTAGTCGTAGGGGACGGCGTACATGAAGGCCTTGCCGGGCATGGTCTGGTGGAAGGCGGTGTCGAACACGGCGACCATGGGCACGTCGCCCATAACGTCGCGGCAGGCCTTGATGCCGGTGATGTTGGCGGGGTTGTGCAGGGGCGCGAAGGGGATGCACTCCTCGATGGCGGCCATGACGGCGTCGTTGATAAGCACAGAGCTGGCAAACTTTTCGCCGCCGTGGACGACACGGTGGCCGACAGCGTCGATCTCCTTCATGGAGCCGACAACGCCGTACTCCGCGCTCGTCAGCTTCTCGATGACCGCAGCGATCGCCTCGGAATGCGTGGGCATGGGGACGTCCTCGTTGAAGACCGGCTTGCCGCCGACCAGCGGGCTGTGCTTCAGATGACCGTCGATCCCGATCCTCTCGCACAGGCCCTTGGCCATGACCTCTTCGGTCTCCATGTCGATGAGCTGATACTTCAGGGAGGAGCTGCCGGCGTTGATGACAAGAATTTTCATATTTTCTACCCTTTCTATTGTAAATATCTGCGAAGTTTATTAAAATGAATCTAAGATTATTCTAATACATTTACAGGAAAATGCAAGGTTTTTTTAGGAGGTGCGGCCATGCGCTGCGTCGGGATCGTATGTGAATACAACCCCTTTCATCTGGGCCATCTCTATCACATGGAAGAGAGTCGCAAGCTATGCGGCGACGCGCTGATCGTCTGCGTCATGTCTGGCGACTTCGTCCAGCGGGGCGAGGCCGCGCTCTTCACAAAATTTGCCCGCGCGGAGGCCGCCTGCCGCAGCGGGGCGGACCTGGTAGTGGAGCTGCCGCTGCCCTGGTGCCTGAGCTCCGCGGAGCGCTTCGCCTCCGGGGCGGTCGCTTTGCTTGCTTCGCTCGGCTGCGACACGCTGAGCTTCGGCAGCGAATGCGCCTCAAAGGACGCGCTCGCCCGTCTGGCCGCGGCGGACGCGGAGGAGAAGACCCGGGAGGCGATCCGTCGGCGCATGAAGGAGGGCGGGACGCTCTCCTGGGCCGAGGCGCGCCAGCAGGTCCTGCGGGAGCGCTTCGGGGAGGACGCGGAGCTTCTGTCGCGCCCGAACGATATCCTCGCAGTGGAATACCTCAAGGCAGCGGCGCGCTTCGCGCCGGACATGCAGGCGCTCTGCATCCCGCGCAGGGGGGCGGAGCACGATGTGCGTGCGAAGACGGGCTTTCGCTCGGCCATGGATCTGCGGGAGAGTCTGGAGCGCGGCGAGCAGATCTCCGCCGCGATCCCCGCAAGCGCGTGGGAGGTCTTTGAACGCGAGCTCGCCGTCGGCAGAACGCGGGACGTTCACCGCTTGGAGCTGGCTCTCCGGTCCAGACTGCTTCAGCTACGGGAGACGGATTTCGACGCGCTCCCCGACGCGAGCGACGGCGCGGGCAGGAGACTGTACAGGATGCTCTGCTCCGGCGAGGCGCTGGAGACCTGCGTCCGGGAGGCCTCCACGCGGCGCTACTCCCGCGCGCGGATGCGCCGGATGCTCCTGTGCGCCGCGCTCGGCATTTCGGCAGAATGCACAAGGGAAGCGCCGCCCTATGCGCGCCTGCTCGCCTGCAGCGCAGGGGGACGGGCCTGGCTCGCGCAGAACGCCGACCGCTTCCCGATCCCGCTGATAACAAAGCCCGCAGCTCTCCGCGAGCAGGGCGGACGGGCGGAGGCGATCTTCAAGCTCGGCGCCTCTGCGCACGAGCTGTATAAGCTCCAGTTTGTAACAAATGATGACAAAACGTTGGGAACAGACTGGAGAACAGGGCCGTTTATTGGGTAAAATACACAAAAGGCTCGAATTCGTTTCGTAGAATTTGGTAAGAAAAATGCTTGCTTTTTTACACTGTTTAGTTCATAATCAACATATCGTTACCAAAAACATGTGTCTTTCTGGGAAAGACACATGACGGTAAGTATCGACAGGAGGAAAAAATAATGAAAAAGGCACTCGCACTTGTACTGGCCCTGACGATGATCTTTGCTCTGGCTGCCTGCGGCGGCTCTTCGAAGAGCGACGCGAACACCGTCACCATCGGCGTTTTCGAGCCCGCTTCCGGTGACAACGGCGCCGGCGGCAAGCAGGAGACCCTGGGCGTCCAGTACGCCAACTCTGTCCAGCCGACGGTTGAGATCGGCGGCAAGACCTACAACGTTGTTGTGAAGTATGTCGACAACGAGTCCTCGAACGACAAGGCGCCCTCCGCGGCTGCCGAGCTGGTCAACGCCGGCTGCTCCATCGTTCTCGGCTCGTACGGCTCCGGCGTCTCCATCGCGGGCGGCCCCACCTTTGAGGCGGCCGGCATCCCCGCCGTGGGCATCACCTGCACCAACCCGCAGGTTACCGAGGGCAACACCTACTACTTCCGCATCTGCTTCCTGGATCCCTTCCAGGGCACCGTTCTGGCCAACTACGCCTACAATGAGCTGGGCGTGACCAAGGCCTACTGCCTCAACAAGCTGGGCGACGACTACTCCGGCGGTCTCGTCAAGTACTTCATCGACGCTTTTGAGGGTCTCGGCGGCGAGTGCGTGCACGAGGAGTTCCCCGACGGCAACTCTGACTTCACCTCCTACGTTGCCAACGCGAAGGCTGCCGACTGCGGCGTCTTCTTCAGCCCCGTCTCCACCGAGGCCGCGCAGCTGATCATCGACCAGGTCGTTGCGCAGGGTGCGTCCTTCCCGCTCCTGGCCGGCGATACCTGGGACTCCAACGTTATCCTGCAGGCTGCCAAGGGCAAGGATGTCCAGGTCACCGTCACCACCTTCTATCCCGAAGGCGCTGACGCCAGCTTCGACTCCAGCATCAAGGCCTGGATCAACGGCAACTCCACGAACCTGGCCAACAACGGCGGCGACGATACCGTCGCGGCTGTGACCGCCATGGGCTACGACGCCTACTTCTTCGCTCTGGCCGCCATGCAGAAGGCCGGCTCCACCGAGCCCGCCAAGGTCATGGACGCGCTCTGGAGCACCGAGATCAACGGCGTGACCGGTCCCATCGCGCTGGATCAGACCAACGGCGATGCGATCCGCAACACCGCTTTTGTCAAGCAGGCTGACACCGCCACCGGCACCTGGATCGCGCTCGATCCCGTTACCGTCGGCTGATTCGTTCATCGTGTGAAAAGCGGCGGGGGTTTCCCTCCGCCGCTTTTTGCGGGGGAAGAGCATTCTTCCCCCGTGAACGCGTTTCCGGGAGCAGAGCGATGCTTACGCGTTTTTCTTTCCGTGAATGTCGCTCTGCCCCCGAAGAGAAAGACTACCTCGATAAGGAGGCTATTCGATGTCCTTTTTGCAGAACAGTCTGCCCTATATTCTGGCCGGCATCTCCGTCGGCGGGCAGTACGCCCTGATCGCCATCGGCTACACGATGGTCTACGGCATTCTGCGCCTGATCAACTTTGCGCACGGCGATGTCTTCATGGCCGCGGGCATGTTCATGGTATTCCTCTCGGCCAGCCTTCCCCTGGGCGCCGCCGTCCCGCTGGTGCTGGTGCTCACGGTCCTGCTGGGCTTTATGATCGAGCGCGTCGCGTATAAGCCGTTGCGCTCGGCGCCGCGCATGTCCGTCATGATCTCCGCCATCGGCGTGAGCTATCTGCTGCAGAACTGCGCCCTGTACTTCACCGGCGGGCTTGCCAAGGTATATCCGCAGCTGCCCTGGCTGAGCGACACCGTCACCATCTTCGGCGCGGTCACCAAGCGCGTGACCCTGATCACCCCGATCCTGACGCTTATCCTCGTCATCGGGCTGTCGCTCTTCATCAAATACACCAAGGTCGGTATGGCCATGCGTGCGGTCTCCAAGGATTTTGAGACGGCGCGGCTCATGGGCATCAAGGTCAACTCCGTCATCTCGTCGACCTTCATTATCGGCTCGCTGCTGGCCGCGGTGGGGAGCCTGCTGTACTTCACCAACTACGCCTCCGTCACGCCGACCTCCGGCGGCATGCCCGGCCTCAAGTGCTTTGTGGCCGCGGTCTTCGGCGGCATCGGCTCCATTCCGGGCGCGGTGATCGGCGCCTTTATCATCGGCATCTGCGAGAACATCATCAAGGGCCTCGGCTGGACGACCTTCTCGGACGCGTTCACCTTCGCCCTGCTGATCGTGATCCTGCTTGTCAAGCCCACAGGCCTCTTCGGCGAAAAGGCCACGGACAAGGTGTGAGGTGAGCGCTGTGGATTTGAGAAAAGACAAAAAGAAGGATATGCTCTGTACCGCAGTCGCGCTGGCTGCCATGTTCATCGTGCTGCTGGTCATGGAGCTGACCATGAAGAGCACCTCTATCCTGTTTACCGTCATGAAGAAGGGCGTCATCTACGCCCTCGTCGCGGTATCCATGAACCTGCTCAACGGCTTTACGGGCCTGTTCTCTCTCGGCCAGGCGGGCTTCATGCTCATCGGCGCCTATACCTATTCCATCCTCTCCATGCCGGTCTCCGTGAAAATGGGGGAATCGGTGTACAAATACTATGACTGCGCCATCGGCATCGAGCTCGGGATCTTCCCGTCTCTGATCCTCGCCGGTGTGATCGCCGCGGTCTTCGCCGCGCTGATCGGCCTGCCGGTCCTGCGTCTCAAGAGCGACTATCTCGCGATCGCGACGCTCGGCTTCGCGGAGATCCTGCGCGCCCTCTTCCAGTGGGACGCCATGGGCCCGGTCACGAACGGCGCGAACGTCCTGCGCCAGTACAAGGACCTGACAAAGGTGAAGATCCCCTTCACCAATATCCAGTTCCCGCCGACGCTGTTCTGCTTCCTGGTATCGGGCATCTGCATCGCGATCATCGTGCTGCTGATCAACTCCTCCTACGGCCGCGCCTTCAAAGCCATCCGCGACGATGAGATCGCGGCGGAGGCCATGGGCATCAACCTCTTCAAGCACAAGGAGATGAGCTTTGTCATCAGCTCCTTCTTCGCGGGCATCTCCGGCGCCATGCTGGCCATGTTCCAGTACACGGTGCAGGCCGCGCAGTTCAAGACGGCCATGACCTACGAGATCCTGCTGATCGTCGTCATCGGCGGCATCGGCTCGGTCACGGGCTCGTGCATCGCGTCCTTCCTGTTCATCGCCTGCAACGAGTGGTGGCTGCGCTTCTTGGACGAGTCCTCAAACAACATTCTCGGGCTGAACATCCTGCGCTCGGGCTTTCGCAAGGTCGTGTTCTCGATCATCATCATGATCATCGTCCTCTTCTTCTCGAAGGGCATCATGGGCGATCGCGAATTCTCATGGGCCAGGATACGGGCTTTCTTTGCCCGCTTCAAGAAGAAAGCGGCCGCTTCCGAAGGAGGTGAGCCGAATGTCTGATTCCGTGCTGCGCATGGAGGACGTGACGATGCAGTTCGGCGGCGTCGTCGCGGTCAACAATCTCTCGCTCGAGGTCAACCGCGGCGAGATCGTCGCGCTCATCGGCCCCAACGGCGCGGGCAAGACCACGGCCTTCAACTGCATCACCGGCGTGTATGAGCCGACGAACGGGCAGGTCTTTTACGAAGACAAGCTGATCGTCGCGAATCATCCCTCGGGCAAGATGAAAAAAGCCTACCAGGGCATGAATTCCGAAAAGTACATCCACGTCAAGCCCATCGATCCGACGCCGGACCAGATCACGAAGCTCGGCATCGCGAGGACCTTCCAGAATATCCGTCTCTGGAAAAGTATGACGGTCTTTGAGAACGTGCTCACGGCCAAGCATATGCGCGCCAGGCAGAACGTCTTCTCCGCGACCTTCCGTCTCAACGCCGCCGAGGAACACCGCATGCACGAGGAGACCCTGGCTCTGCTGGAGGAGCAGAACCTTCTCCAGTTCAAGGACGACCTTGCGACCTCGCTGCCCTACGGCCTCCAGCGCCGTCTGGAGATCGCGCGCGCCCTGGCGACGGAGCCGAAGCTCCTGCTTCTCGACGAGCCGGCGGCGGGCATGAACCCGCAGGAGACCGAGGATCTCGGACAGTTTATTGTGCAGATCAAGGAGAAGTATGACCTGACGATCTTCATGATCGAACACCACATGGATCTGGTCATGCGCTTCTCGGACCGCATCTACGTGATCGATTTCGGCAAGCTGATCGCGAAGGGCACGCCTGCCGAGATCCAGGCCAATCCGAAGGTCATCGAAGCATATCTGGGGGTGGCGGACGATGAGTGATGTGATCCTCTCCATCAAGGACCTGAAGGTCAACTACGGCGGCATCGAGGCCGTCAAGGGCATCTCCTTCGACGTGGAGGAGGGCAGCATCGTGACGCTGATCGGCGCCAACGGCGCGGGCAAGAGCTCGACGCTGCGCACGATCGCGGGGCTTGTCAAGCCTGCGGCGGGCAAGATCGTCTTCCGCGGCGACGATATCACCAACTGCGACACGAACGTCATCGTGCGCAAGGGCATCACCCTTGTGCCCGAGGGACGGCGCATCTTCCCGGATCTGACCGTTCTGGAAAACCTGCGTGTCGGCGCCTATCTCCGCAACGACGATATCTCCGGCGACATCCAGTGGGTCTACGACCTGTTCCCGCGCCTGAAAGAGCGCTCGTGGCAGGCGGGCGGCACACTCTCCGGCGGCGAGCAGCAGATGCTCGCGGTGGCGCGGGCGCTGATGTGCAAGCCCAAGCTCATCATGATGGACGAGCCCTCGCTGGGCCTTGCCCCGCTGGTCGTACGCGGCATCTTCGACATCATCCGCGAAATCAACGCCCAGGGCGTGACGGTCCTGCTGATCGAGCAGAACGCCAACATGGCCCTGAAAGTCGCGGACTACGCCTACGTGCTGGAGACCGGACGCATCGGCCTGTCCGGCACGGGCAAGGAGCTCTTGACCAACGACGACGTCAAAAAGGCATATCTCGGAAGCTAAAGATCCAAAAGGGAGTCGGAAACGGCTCCCTTTACGGTTTACTTTCCAAGGCCGCTGTGGTAGAATAACACAGCCTGTACAGGCCTACGGAGGAACCTATGTTTGAAAAGCTGAAACTGCTGGACAATAAATACGAGCTGCTCCATGCGCGGCTCGAGGAGCCCGCGACCTACTCCGATCCCGCCGCCTACGCGAAGCTTGAGCGCGAGGCGCGCGAGCTGCAGCCGCTGATCGAGGCCTATCGCGCCTGGGAAAACGCGGAGCGCACCATGGAGGAGGCGCTCGCCCTCATGGCGGATGCGGAGATGAAGGAGCTGGCGCAGGAGGAGTTCGCCGCGGCGAAGCAGGAAAAGGAGCGGCTGGAGCAGGAGATCAAGCTCCTCCTGCTGCCGAAGGACCCGAACGACGGCAAGAACGTCATCATGGAGATCCGCGGCGGCGTCGGCGGGGAAGAGGGGATGCTCTTCGCGGCCGATCTGTTCCGCATGTACTCCATGTATGCCGAGTCGAAGGGCTGGAGGATCGAGGTCGCAAACCTCAGTGAGACCGAGCTCGGCGGCATCAAGGAAATCAGCTTCGTCGTCGAGGGGGAGGGCGCGTATTCCCGCCTGAAATACGAGGCCGGCGGCCACCGCGTCCAGCGCGTCCCGGTCACGGAGTCCGGCGGGCGCATCCACACCTCCGCGGCGACGGTCGCAGTCCTGCCGGAGATCGAGGAGATCGACTTCCATCTCGACCCCGGCGACCTCAAGATCGACACCTACCGCTCCTCCGGCGCGGGCGGCCAGCACGTCAACAAGACGGAGAGCGCCATCCGCATCACGCACCTGCCCACGGGCACGGTCGTGGAGTGCCAGGACGAGCGCAGCCAGTACAAGAACAAGGACCGCGCCATGCAGATCCTGCGCGCCAAGCTCTACGAGGCCGAGCAGGAGAAGCAGCACGCGGCCGTCGCCAGCGAGCGCCGCAGCCAGATCGGCTCCGGCGACCGGAGCGAGCGGATACGTACCTACAACTTCCCGCAGAACCGGGTGACGGACCACCGCCTCACGGGCGAGATCAAGAACTTCAACATCCAAAGCATCATCAACGGCGACCTTGACCCGCTGATCGACAGCCTGATCACCGCCGACAGGGCGGCAAAGCTGCAGGCGCAGACGGAGGCGTAAATGGATACCATCGTTTTGAAGGAAGACATTTCCCCGGCGTCCGCGATCATCCGCAGCGGCGGCCTTGTCGCCGTCCCGACGGAGACGGTATACGGCCTCGCGGGAAACGGGCTGGACGCGGACGCGGTATCCGCGATCTACGAGGTAAAGGGCAGGCCCGCCGTCAAGCCGCTCTCGCTCATGGTGCCCGACGCCGCGGCGATGGAGCGCTACGGGGTAGACGTGCCGGAGCAGGCGAAGCGTTTGGCGGAGCGGTTCTGGCCCGGGCCGCTGACCATTGTGGTCAAGGCGCAGGCTGATATCCCGGCCATCGTCTTGGCCGGAGGGAGCACCGTCGGGCTGCGCTGCCCGGACCATCCGCTGACCCTGGCGCTTCTGCGCGAATGCGGCCTGCCGCTGGCGGCGCCCTCGGCCAACCCCTCGGGCGAGGAGAGCCCGAAGGACGCGGCGCAGGTGCTTAACTACTTCGACGGCAAGATCGACTGCGTGATCGACGGCGGCCCCTGCGGGCTCGGACAGGAATCCACGATCCTCGATATGAGCGCGGCCCCGTATCGCATTCTGCGGCAGGGCGCGCTGCCCGCCGAAGAAATCGCGCAGGCGCTGGCGGATGACATGCGCGTCATCGGCGTCACGGGCGGCAGCGGCGCGGGGAAGACAACTTGCCTGCTCGCGCTCGAGGAGCTCGGCGCCCTTGTGATCGACTGTGACGAGGTATATCACGGACTGCTGAAAAGCTCCGCCCCCATGCTGGACGAACTCGAACACGCTTTTCCCGCCGCCTTTACGGACGGGGCGCTCGACCGCCGTGCGCTCGGGCGCATCGTGTTTTCCGACCCGGAAGCCCTGCTTCGCCTCAATGCGGTCACGCACCGCTATGTCCGCGAGGCTGTGGAGGAGCTGCTGCGGGAGGGGGCCATGCGCGGTTATACCCTCGCCGCCGTCGACGCGGCCGAGCTGATCGCGGGCGGCCTCGGAGAGCGCTGCACCGCCACCGTCGCGGTAGTGGCCGACGAGGAGCGCCGCATCGAGCGTATCACGGCGCGCGACGGGATCAGCCGCGACGCCGCCGAAAAGCGTATCCGTGCGCAGAAGCCCGACTCCTACTATCGGACCAACTGCGACTATACCCTTGAAAACAACGCCGACCAGGCATGCTTCCTGGAAGACTGCCGTCGGCTGATGAAGGAGATCCTGCACCATGGATGAACTGAAAAAGAAACTGTTTTACGAACCGAAGAACGGGTATGACCTCGTGGAGACCGCCGAGCATATAGAGGCGGAAAACTACTGCCGCGGCTATATGGCCTTCCTCAATGAGGCGCGCACCGAGCGCGAGGCCGTCAGCTGCGCCGTCGAGCTGGCGCGGGAGCGGGGCTTTGTGGAGTACATCCCCGGCATGGAGCTGCGCCCCGGCATGAAGCTCTACAGAAGCAACCGCGGCAAGGCGCTGACGCTCGCGGTCATCGGGCGCAACAGCCTGGCCGACGGCGCGGTCATCGCGGGCGCGCATGTGGACGCGCCGCGCCTGGACCTCAAGCAGAACCCGCTGTATGAGAGCGAGGAGCTGTGCTTTTTCCGCACGCACTATTACGGCGGGATCAAAAAGTACCAGTGGGTGACCATCCCGCTGGAGCTGCACGGCGTGATCGTGCTGAAAAGCGGGGAGCGCCTTGACGTCGTCATCGGCCGCGACAGCGGCGAGCCGCGCTTCGTCATCACCGATCTACTGCCCCATCTGGCGCAGGATCAGATGAAGAAGACCATGGCCGAGGGCATCACCGGCGAGGGGCTGCATCTCCTGATCGGCTCCGTGCCCTATGCGGGCGAGGGCAAAGACCGCGTCCGGCTCGCGGTGCTGAGCATCCTGAACGATATGTACGGGATAAGCGAGGAGGATTTTCTGTCCGCCGAGCTTGTCGCCGTCCCCGCCTTCGACGTCTGCGAGGTCGGGCTGGACCGCTCGATGATCGGCGGATACGGGCAGGACGACCGGGTCTGCGCCTATGCCGAGCTCAAAGCCCTGTTCGATACGGAGGACCCGGTCCGCACCTGCGTCTGCCTGCTGTGCGACAAGGAGGAGACCGGCTCGGACGGAGTCAGCGGCATGCAGAGCCGCGCCTTCGACGCCTTCATGGAGGACCTCTGCGCCTCGCAGGGGGTGGAGCTGAGGCGCTGCTATGAAAAGAGCTTCTGCCTGTCGGCGGACGTGGTCGCCGCCGTGGACCCGCTGTATCCCGAGGTCTCGGAAAAGAGCAACAACGCGCGATTGAACTACGGCGTGGCCGTCAGCAAGTTCTCCGGCGCCCGCGGCAAAGCGGGCACCAGCGACGCCTCGGCGGAGGTCGTGGCTTATCTGCGCCGCATCTTCGCGCGCAGCGGCGTCGTCTTCCAGCTGTGCGAGATGGGCAAGGTCGACCAGGGCGGCGGCGGCACGATCGCCAAGTACATGGCCAACCGCAATATCGACACCATCGACGCGGGCGTACCGGTCCTGAGCATGCACGCGCCTTTCGAGGTCGTGGCCAAGCTCGACTGCTACATGACCTACAAGGCCGTGCTCGCGGCCTACGGCGACGACTGAATCCCGCGGTTATTTGCGCACCCCTCTGCTTACAATAGGCAGGGGGGTGTTTATATGGATGAAGTCAGAGAACTGGGGCAGAGCGCAAAAGGCTGCATCCACTGTCTGAACATCATCGGGCAGATCGAGGGCCATCAGCTTCTGCAGGAGGATATGAAGAGCACGAAGTACGAGCATGTCCTGCCGACCATCGCGGCGATCGAGGAGTCGCCGGAGATCGGCGGCCTGCTCGTTCTGCTGAACACGGCGGGCGGCGATGTGGAGGCGGGCCTTGCGATCGCGGAGCTGATCGCGGGCATGCGCAAGCCGACCGTGTCGCTCGTGCTCGGCGGCGGGCACAGCATCGGGGTCCCGCTCGCGGTCGCGGCAAAGCGCAGTCTAATCGCGGCCTCGGCCTCCATGACCATCCATCCCGTGCGCGTCAGCGGCGTCGTCATTGGCGCGCCGCAGACCTACGACTACCTGTCCCGCATGCAGGCGCGCGTCACGGATTTTGTGACCGCCCACTCCGCCATCAGCGCGGAGCGTTACCGAAGTCTGATGAACAATACCGAGCAGCTCGCCAACGACGTCGGCACGATCCTGTCCGGTGCGGAGGCGGTGCGGGAAGGCCTGATCGACGCGATCGGGACGCTCTCGGACGCGCTGGAATTCCTGCATCACGAAATCGGAGACTGAACGCTTCAATCTCTTGTTTTTGTTTGCATAATATGGTATACTGTTTTTACGTTTGCCGCGGGGGTATGGAGCAATGACGCTGTGGAACGCCGTGCTTCTCGGCCTGGTGCAGGGGATCGCGGAGATTTTGCCGATCTCGGGCTCGGGCCATCTTTCCATTATCAATAATCTATTCAAGCTGTCCGACGTTTCCGAGGGGCACATGCTTTTCGGTGCCCTTCTTCGCCTTGCGACGCTGATCTCCGTGGTCATCGTATACTGGCCGGAGCTTTGCGCCATGGCGTACGAGCTGCTCTCCTTTGCCAATCTCGGTCCCTATGCGGGGCAGGAGCGTCAGCACTATGTCGCGGCGCGGGTCTTCTTCATGCTCGTGATGGGCTCCATCCCGCTGTTTTTCCTGCTCCCGGTACATGAGAGGATCGACGCCCTTTCCTCGCGCAATATCCTCGTCGGCGTGATGCTGATCCTGACGGGCTGTCTGCTCGCCGTCTCGGACAGGATGACGCCAGGCAAGAAAACGGCGGGCACCATGACGGTGACGGACGCGCTGCTCATCGGGCTGTGTCAGGCCGTCTCCGCTATCCCCGGACTCTCCCGCACGGCGGTGTCCGTCACCGCGGGCGTCGCAACCGGGCTGAAGCCGAGCTATGCGGTCCATTTTTCGCTTTTGCTCAGCATCCCGGCGGTCTTCGGCTCCTGCGTCCTCTCCTTCGGACAGGCTTTTGAACAGGGGATCGACTGGCACAGCGTCCCCGCCTATCTGATCGGCATGGCGGTCGCGATCCTGAGCAGCATCTTCTCCATCCGCATCCTGCGCATGATCGGCAAGCGCGGCAAGTTCGGCGGCTTCTCCTACTACTGTTGGGTCGTGGGCGTGCTGTCCATCATCCTGTATCTGATTTTCTGATAATAGATCCGCATCGAAAGGATTCTTGTTACATGGCAACAAAGAAATCTGCAAGCAAAAAACCGGCGTCCAAGGCTGCTTCCACCCGCACGCGCGCCAAAAAGCAGCCCGTCAATCCGCCCGAGCCCGCGCCCCCGATCCGGCGCGAACTCGGCGGCATCCTGTTTTTCTTTCTGGCCGTGTTCACGGGCGTCAGCTATTTCAATATCGACGGCGCTTTTGTCCGCTTCTTTTCCGAGACCATCAAGGGCCTCGTCGGCTGGGGCTATTGGGTGAGCGTTCCGATGTTCCTCGTCGCCACCTACATCCTGTTCTTCCACAAAGGCCGTCCGGTCGCGCTGCGTGTGTTCTGCTGCCTGCTGGTGCCGGTCCTGCTGGCGGCGCTGGTCAGCCTGCTGGTGTATCAGTACGACGTCACGGGCGCAGATGTCAAGCGCCTTGCGGAGCTGCTGTTCGAACAGGGCAAGGAGCTCGACTCCGGCGGCGTGCTCGGCGGCCTGCTCGCCATCGGGCTGGAAATGGCCTTCAGCATCTACGGCGCCTTCCCGGTGCTGATCGTGCTGCTGGGCGTGAGTCTGTTCTGCATCTTTCGTTCCGGCTTCAAGAAGGCGGCGGACAAGGTCAAGTATCAGGTGCAGACGCCCTATGACCCCACGCTGTATGAAAACACGCTCACACCGCTCGACGCCGTTTCCGGCGCGCTGGCCAAACACGAGACACGCAAGATCGAGCGCGTCCAGCGCAGCGCCGCCAGCATGGATATCCCCCTCGGGGAGGACGAAGACGACGCGGCGAGTCTTATCCAGAGCGTGAGCGACACTTCGGTCCTCCCGACGCCGGAGCCCAAGCCGAAGAAGAGTCCGAAGATCAGCGTCGTGCGCGAGTCCGCGACGGAGGGCGTCATGCCCCTGAGCGCGGAGGAGGCCGCCCGCATCGCGGGCATCTACGACGCGGCCAAGGCCGAGAGCAAGGTCTCCGAAAAGAGCTCCACAAGCAAGGGCAGGGGAAAGCGGGTCACCGTCTCGGCGGAGATCTCCGACCCCCCGAAGGTGCAGCGCATGAGCCGGGACGAGGTCAACGCCGAGGCCCAGGCCGTGGCGGAGGCCATCAACGCGACGGAGGACAAGCCGGAATACAGCTTCCCGCCGGTCAGCCTGCTTCGCAGCGGGACCGCCGCGGCGGGCGACGCAAGAGAGGAGATCCTGCTCAACAAGGAGCGCCTCGAGGGGGCGATCCGCAGCTTCGGCATCGGCGCGACCATCGTCGGCGTCACGCGCGGCCCCACGGTCACGCGCTACGATATCGAGCTTGACCAGGGCGTGAAGCTCTCGCGCGTGACAAATCTGGCGGGCGATCTGGCGCTGGCGCTGGGCGTCGTCAACGTCCGCATCGCGCCCATTCCCGACAAGATCTCCACCGTCGGCATCGAGGTGCCGAACAAGATCGTTACCACCGTCTCCCTGCGCGACATCATCGATTCGCCCAAATTCCAGAACGCGAAATCCAAGCTCAGCTTTGCCCTCGGCAAGGACATCGGCGGCGAGTGCATCGTCGGCAACATCGCCAAGCTCCCGCACATGCTCATCGCGGGTACGACGGGCTCCGGCAAGTCGGTCTGCATGAACTCGCTGATCCTCTCACTGCTGTACAAGGCGCGTCCGGACGAGGTTAAGCTCATCATGATCGACCCGAAGATGGTCGAGCTCGGCGTTTACAACGGCATTCCGCACCTCTATGTCCCGGTCGTGACCGACCCGAAGAAGGCCGCCGGCGCGCTGCAGTGGTCGGTGGTGGAGATGCTCAAGCGCTACCGACTCTTCTCCGAGATCGGCGTGCGCGATATCGAGGCCTACAACCGTCACTGCCAGAGCAGCGGGGAGACCGCGCTGCCGCGCGTGGTGATCGTGATCGACGAGTTGGCCGACCTCATGATGATCGCCTCCAAGGACGTGGAGGAGAGCATCTGCCGCGTCGCCCAGATGGGCCGCGCCGCGGGCATGCACCTCATCATCGCGACGCAGCGCCCCTCCGCAGACGTCATCACCGGCCTGATGAAGGCGAACATCCCGTCCCGCATCGCCTTCGCCGTCTCCTCCGCGCTCGAGAGCCGCATCATCCTCGATCAGGCCGGTGCAGAGAAGCTGATCGGTATGGGCGACATGCTCTTCTCGCCGGTCGGCGTCGGCAAGCCCATCCGCATCCAGGGCGCCTACGTCTCCGACGAGGAGCGCGAGGAGGTCATCCAGTTCATCAAGGAGGGCGCGGGCGACGTACAGAAGAATGACGAGATCGTGGAGTACATGAACAAGGCCGCCGAGGACAAAAACGCCGACAGCGCGGCCGACAAGGAGGAGAAGGCTGCGGGCGGCTACGACGAGATGCTGCCGCAGGCGGTGGAGGTCGTGCTCGAGACCAAGTCCTGCTCCGTCTCCATGCTGCAGCGTCGCATCAAGCTCGGCTATTCGCGCGCGGCGCGCATCGTCGATCAGATGGAGGAGCTCGGCATCGTCGGGCCCTATGAGGGCGCAAAGCCCCGCTCTGTGGTCGTGGACCGGAACGGCTGGATGGAGATCCAGCGTAAGCTCGGTCTGATCGGCGACGATGATCTGGCCCTCGCAGCCCAGATGAACGAGGACGAGACCGAAGCGAATTACGATAACTGATCTGAAAAGGGCGTTATATACGCCCTTTTCGCTTAAGGAGAGCTTATGGAGAACTGGTTCCCCCCGATGAACGAGCAGGAGGTCAACAGGCTGGGCATCCTGGCGCTGGCGCATGTGGGCGATGCGGTGTTTGAACTTCTCGTGCGCGCAAGGCTGTGCGCGGACGGCCCCGCCGCGGTCGCCCAGCTCCACCGCCGGACGGTCGCAAAGGTCAACGCCGCCGCACAGGCGGAGGACATGAAAAAGCTCCTCCCGCTGCTGACGGAGGAGGAGTCGGCCCTGTACAAGCGCGGGCGCAACACGAAAGTCAACTCTGTCCCGCACCACGCAGACGTCGGACAGTATCACGCCGCCACGGGGCTGGAGGCGCTGTTCGGCTGGCTGTATCTGCTCGGCAGGTATGAGCGTATCGCCGAGCTCTTCGCCGCCCTTACGGAGGAATAAGCATGCCGCTTGACGCAATCTGCCTGTCCGGCCTGACGCAGGAACTGCAGGAAAAGCTGGTCGGCGCGAAAATCGATAAAATCCAGCAGCCTGAGCGCGACATGGTCCTGTTCACCCTGCGCGCGCCCGGCGAGACGCTGCGCCTGCTCTGCGCCGTCGGCACAGGAAACGCGCGCGTGCACCTGACGCGCGCCTCCTTTGAAAACCCCGCGGAGCCGCCGATGTTCTGCATGCTCCTGCGCAAGCACCTGCTCGGCGCGCGCATCGCGGCCCTCACGCAGCCGAGAGGGGAGCGCCTGCTGTGCTTCGAACTGGACACGCGGGACGAGCTGGGCTTCGAGGCGCACAAGAAACTGGTCGTCGAGCTCATCGGCCGCAGCGCCAATCTGGTGCTGGTCGACGCCGAGGGCCGGATCGTCGACTGCCTGCGCCGCATGGACTTCGGCGGCGACGTCGAGCGCCGCATGCTCCCCGGCATGCTCTACCGCCTGCCGCCGCGCCAGGACAAGCCCTTTGTGCTTGACGCGACAAAGGAACAAATTGACGAGATGCTTGCGGACTGCGACGGACAGAGGCCCCTCGACAAATGGCTCCTGGAGCGTTTCTCGGGTCTTTCGCCGCTGGTCTGCCGGGAGCTCGCCTTCCGCTGCGGCGGCGATTATGCGCTTCTTCCACCGCTTCTGGAGGCTTTCAACGAGAGCGTTTCTGCCGGAGAGCTCGAGCCCTGGATGGTCTGCGACGGAAAGAGACCGCTGGACTTCAGCTTTCTGGCGCTGCACCAGTACGGACAGTCTGCGAGCTGTATCCGCCAGGACAACTTTTCCGACATGCTCGACCTCTTCTACGCCGAGCGCGACCGACTCGAACTGCAGCGCCGCCGCGCTTCCGCGCTCAACAAGAGCGTGCGGCAGCTGCGGGACCGGCAGGCGCGCAAGCTTGCCCTGCAAAAGGAGGAGCTGGCCCGTACCGAGGACCGGGAGACGCTTCGGAAGACCGCCGAGCTGATCAAGGCCAATCTCTACCGCATCCGCAAAGGCGACAGGACGCTGCGCTGCGAGGACTATTACGAGCCGGACTGCCTCGAGATCGAGATCCCGCTCGACCCGCTCAAAACGCCGCAGCAGAACGCGGCTGCGCTCTTTCGCGACTATGCGCGCCAAAAGGCGGCGCGGCTGCATCTGACGCGTCTGATCGAGGAAGGCGAGGCGCATCTGGACTATCTCAACAGCGTGCTGGCGCTGATCGCTTCGGCGGAGTCGGAAAAAGACCTTGCCGATCTGCGGCGTGAGCTGGCGGCGGGAGGCGTCATCAAGGAGAAGGGGAACAGAAAACCGGACAGGGGCAAGACCCAGGCCCCGCTGCGTTTCATGACGGAGGACGGGCTCGAGGTCCTGGTGGGCCGGAGCAATCTGCAGAACGACGAGCTGACAACAAAGACCGCCCGCCGCAGCGATTACTGGCTGCACACCCAAAAGATCCACGGCAGCCATGTCGTACTGCGCTGCGAGGGGCAGGAGCCGCCGCCGCACAGCGTGGAGCAGGCGGCCGTGATCGCGGCCTGGTTCTCGCAGGGCCGCGGCGCCGGCAAGATCCCGGTGGACTACACCCTTGTTCGGAATGTCCGCAAGCCCTCCGGCGCATTGCCGGGCAAGGTACTGTACACGGACTACAAAACCCTCACTGTCGAGGGCGACGAGGAACTCATCAAAAAGCTCCGAGCGAAATAATACTATACACTGATAAAAAGCTTCATTAGATTTCCGAGGCAGAATTGTGTCAGGCTAGGCGCCTTCCGCAGAGCATAATGGAGATATATGGTCAAGGAAGGCAACGACGCATGGAGCAATTCTGACCGGAAAGATTTGAAGGCTTTTTATTAGTGGATAGTATCAAAGAAAAAGGCCGCTGTCCGATGACAGCGGCCTTTTTCTTTGAAATTAAATCTCGTGTTTTCCGTGGGGCAGGGTGTCCCACTGATACCAGCGGCGCGGGAGCCTTGCGGCGATCAGCACGCCGAGACAGCCCGCGAGGACGCCGACCACGATCCCGCCCAGCACGTCGCTGGGAAAGTGGACCACCAGATAGATGCGGGCAAAGCACATCAGCACTGCGAAAGTCAGCGCCAAGATCTTGTATTTCGGCTTTCCCATGATCATCACGGGCGTCATGCTGTCGAAAGCCGCCGTCGTGTGCCCGGAGGGGAAACTGTAGTCGCTCTCCAGATTCTGGCCGACCTTAAGCCAGAGCTGATAGTACAAACTGCTCTCGTCGGCGTAGGGCCTGGGACGGGCTATGTAGACCTTGAGCACCAGATTGGTAAAGATCGCGCCGATGGCGAGACCCAGACACATGGCGCTGCCGAAGCGCCTGGTGGGCTTGAAGAACGCGAGACAGAGCGACAGCAGGATCAGGAAGATCCCGCCCTTGCCGAAGAAGGAGATGAACTCGAAGAAAGGGGTGAAAAAGCCGCCGCCGACCCCATGGAGCCAATGAACAGAAGAGGTGACGGCCATATCAAAATCTTCAAAAACTGTGTTGATCCACTGGGCTGCGGCTGTTATTTCCATAGCGGATTCCTCCGGCATTGTAACTTGTTAAGTAATTTTACCATATCCGCCTCGGAAAAGTCTACCTGTTTTTGCATAGTCCTCCTGAAGATGAACATACTAACAGCACAAGGGAGGTAATGGAAATGAAACGAATCGCGATTTCAGCCGCGGCTTTTCTGCTGATGCTGCTGATGGGGATGGGCCTTGCCAATCCGGCTTTTGCGGAGGGCACGGCGCCGGTCGCCGAAAATCTGGACCTGAGGACCTATCGCGGCGTCTCGGTCGGCGGAATGCTCTCCGCCTATGACCCGGATGGGGACGTGGTCTCCTATGAGATCACGACAAGCCCGGTCAAGGGCAGCGTGGAGCTCAAGGCGGACGGGAGCTTTGTCTATACGCCGAAGAAGAAGCGCGGCAGGGATTACTTCGGCTATAAGGCGAAGGACGCCCAGGGCAATCTCTCGCAGGAGGCGACGGTGCTGATCCGTATCGAGAAGCAGAGACAGCCTGTTGTGTATGAAGACATGGACGGGCGTGCCGGGGCCTATGCGGCGGCGGAGCTGTGTGAAAGCGGTCTCTTCGTGGGCGACAGGATTGGCACGGGCTACTGCTTCCATCCCGACCGCGCGGTCACGCGGGGCGAGTTTCTGAGCCTATGCATGCTCGCTACCGATCAGCCGCTTCTGGAAGGGGTGATGCGCTCCGGGTACAGTGACGACGAGCGCCTTTCCGACTCGATGCGTCAGCTCGCGGCGACAGCGGCCCTGACGGGGATACAGCCCGCCGGCGGCAGTCTCTCGCCGGACAGCGTGCTCACAAAGGGTGAGGCGGCGGCCATGCTGAACGCGGCCCTGGGCCTGTACGACGTCGCGCTTCCGGAGGAGGCTGCCCCGGAGAGCATGCTGCAGGCCTGTATGAACCTGCAGTCGGCCGGCGTCGTGGGCGCGGACTATACCCTCAGCGAGACGCTGTGCAGGGAAGAGGCGGCGCAGATGATCGTCCGGGCGATGGAGACGCATCAAGAAGAATAGGCGATATGCCGGGGAAGAACGAGCTTCCCCGGCTTCCTTTTTTCTCGGAAGAATCGCCGCGTCTTCTTGTGAATCCCGCCGCATTGTGCTATAATAATCCTAATGTACTTGTCAAAACGGAGCGTGTCATGGACAAATTCAAACTGGTGTCCCCTTATAAGCCGATGGGCGATCAGCCCGAGGCGATCGACAGCCTGACGCTCGGGATCGAAAACGGTCTCGACGAGCAGGTTTTGCTCGGCGTGACCGGCTCCGGCAAGACCTTCACCATGGCAAACGTCATTGCCAGGCTGAACCGTCCCACGCTCGTGCTGGCCCACAACAAGACGCTCGCCGCGCAGCTTTGCAGCGAGTTCAAAGAGTTCTTCCCCGAAAACGCGGTGGAGTATTTCGTCTCCTATTACGACTACTATCAGCCCGAGGCTTACATCCCCCATACGGATACCTTTATTGAAAAGGACTGCTCGATCAACGACGAGATCGAGCGCCTGCGCCACAGCGCGACCTCCAGCCTCTTCGAGCGCCGGGACGTGATCGTGGTGTCATCGGTCTCCTGCATCTACGGCCTCGGCGACCCGATCGACTATGCCAACATGGTCATCTCCCTGCGCCCGGGCCAGACCCGGAACTTTGACGAGCTGCTGAGAAAGCTCGTGGAGATCCGCTATGAGCGCAACGACGTCGCCTTTGAGCGCAACATGTTCCGCGTCCGGGGCGACACGGTCGAGATCTTCCCGGCCTACTCCAACGACAAGGCCATCCGCGTGGAGTTTTTCGGGGACGAGGTGGACCGCATCAGCGAGATCAACGTCGTCACCGGCAGCGTGACGCGCATCGTCAACCACGCCGCCATTTACCCGGCAAGCCACTACGTCACGACCCGAGAGAAGATGGCGGATGCCATCGACCGCATCCGCGCCGAGTGCGACGAGCGCGTCCGGTATTTCACTGAAAACGGCAGGCTGCTCGAGGCCCAGCGCATCAAACAGCGCACGGACTACGACGTAGAGATGATGCAGGAGCTCGGCTACTGCACCGGTATCGAGAACTACTCCCGCGTCATCTCCAACCGCGCGCCCGGCAGCCCGCCGATGACGCTGCTGGACTATTTTCCGAAGGACTTTCTGCTCTTCGTGGACGAGAGCCATGTGACCCTGCCGCAGGTGCGGGCCATGTACCGCGGCGACCGCGCGCGCAAGGAGGCGCTGGTGGACTTTGGCTTCCGCCTGCCTTCTGCCTTCGACAACCGCCCGCTCAAGTTTGACGAGTTCACGCAGCGCATCCACCAGCGGGTCTATGTTTCGGCCACGCCCGGCGAGTATGAGCGCGAGCGCGCCGGACAGATCGTCGAGCAGATCATCCGCCCGACGGGGCTTTTGGATCCCGAGATCTTCGTCCGTCCGGTCGAGGGGCAGATCGACGATCTGATCGGGGAGATCAACGCCAAGATCGAAAAGGGTCAGCGCACGCTGGTCACGACGCTCACCAAGAAAATGGCGGAGGACCTCTCCGCCTACCTGACCGGCTCCGGTATCCGCTGCCGCTACATGCACCACGACATCAACACCATCGAACGCATGGAGATCATCCGCGACCTGCGCCTCGGGGAATTCGACGTGCTGGTGGGCATCAACCTCCTGCGCGAGGGGCTGGATATCCCGGAGGTCGGGCTCGTCGCGATCCTCGACGCCGACAAGGAGGGCTTCCTGCGCAGCGAGACCAGTCTCATTCAGACGGTGGGCCGCGCGGCGCGCAACGCCGAGAGCATCGTGATCATGTACGCCGATACGGTCACGCCCTCCATGCGCGCCTGCATCAACGAGACCAACCGCCGCCGGAACAAGCAGATGGCCTACAACGAGGCGCACGGCGTCGTGCCGAAGACCATCGTCAAGAGCGTGCGCGATCTGATCGAGATCTCCTCGGAGCCAACGGTCAAGCTCACCAGCAAGGGCGTCAAAATGACCGAGCGCGAGCGCCGCGAGCTGATCGCCTCGCTGGAGAGCAAGATGCGCAAGGCGGCCGAGATGCTCGAATACGAGATCGCCGCGCAGCTGCGCGACGAGATCATCCGCCTCAAGGGCGTATAACGCGGAGGGACAGCCATGAAACTGATGATACTCGACGGCAACAGCATCGTGAACCGCGCCTTCTACGGCGTGCGCCCCCTCAACGCGCCCGACGGGACGCCGACAAACGCCGTCTTCGGCTTTCTGAACATCCTGCAGCGCATGCTGGACGAACAGAAGCCGGACGCGGTGTGCGTCGCCTTCGACCGCAAGGAGCCGACCTTCCGCCACCAGGCCTACGAGGCCTACAAGGCGCAGCGCAAGCCCATGCCGGAGGAGCTGGCGGTGCAGATGCCGCTTCTGAAAGAGACGCTGGATGCGATGGGGATCCGCCGCTATGAGCTCGTGGGCTACGAGGCGGACGACATCCTCGGCACCGCGGCGCGCATCTGCGAGGAAAAGGGCTGGGACTGCGCCGTCGTCACGGGCGACAAGGACAGCCTGCAGCTCATCGACGAGCATACCACGGTCTGCAACGTCAAGTCCCGCATGGGCCAGACGGAGACCGTCAACTATACGCCCGAGGTCTTCGAGGCGGAATACGGCTTCGCGCCGCCGCAGATGGTCGATCTCAAGGCACTGATGGGCGACAGCTCCGACAATATCCCCGGCGTGCCCGGCATCGGCGAGAAAACGGCGATGGAGCTCGTGCAGCGCTACGGGACGATCGACCGCATCTACCGGGAGCTGCCTGCCCTCGATATCAAGGAGGGCGTGCGCAAAAAGCTCGCGGCGGGGGAGGAGAGCGCCCGCAATTCCTACTGGCTCGCCACCATTCTGCGCGAGGTCCCGCTGGACTTCGACCCGCAGGATTCCCTCTGGGACAAAAACTACACCGACGCGCTCTACGGCCTGTTCAAGCGCCTCGGCTTTCAAAAGTTCATCGAGAAGTGGGGCCTGACCGAGAACGCCTCTTCGGAAGCGCCCACCGCAGATACCCTGCCCCGCGTGCTCGTTGACTCGCCCGAGCACATGGAAGCGCTTCTCGGCGCCGTGAAGGCCGCTGAAAGGCTCTCCGTCGCCTTCTCCGGCAGCCTCGACACCATTGAGCTCTGCGACGGGAAAGCGGTCTATGAGGCCTCCTGGGGCGCCTGCGGCGACGGATATGACAAGCTGCTGGATCTGATGTTCAGCCCCGAGACAAAAAAGTGCGGCCACCACATCAAGGAGCAGATGAACGTCCTCCTGCGCGAGGGCCGCAGCTGCGCGGGCTATGTGTCCGATACGGCGCTGGCGGCCTATCTGCTCGACGCCAATGAGAACGACTACGCGCTGTCTCGCCTGTCCGCCCGGTATCTGGGCGCTGAGACGGACGGGGCGGAGGCCGTCTTCACTCTGGCTCCTGTACTGGAGGGAAAACTGGAAGAGCTCGGCATGATGAAGCTCTACCGCGAGATCGAGCTTCCGCTGTGTGAGGTCCTGGCCGAGATGGAAAAGGCGGGCTTCTTCGTCGACCGCAAGGCCCTGTACGAATTCGGCGAGAGCCTCAACGGCGACATCGCGCGGCTGCAGGACAGCATCTGGCAGCACGCCGGACACGAGTTCAACATCAATTCGCCCAAGCAGCTCGGCGAGGTGCTGTTCGAGGAGCTGATGCTCCCGTCCGGCAAGAAGACCAAGACCGGCTGGAGTACCAACGTCGATGTGCTGGAAAAGCTCCGCGCGAAGCACCCGATCGTGGAGGAGATTTTGGAATACCGCACGCTGACCAAGCTCAAGTCCACCTACGCCGACGGACTTCTGAAGGTGATCGGCCCCGACGGGCGAATCCATTCCAGCTTCCAGATGACCGTCACCGCGACGGGCAGACTCTCCTCGACAGAGCCGAACCTGCAGAACATCCCCGTGCGCAAGAAGCTCGGCGCAGAGATTCGGAAAATGTTTGTCGCCGGCCCCGGCATGGTGCTGGTGGACGCCGACTACAGCCAGATCGAGCTGCGGCTGCTGGCCTACATCTCCGGGGACGAGGCCATGCGCGAGGCCTTTCTGAGCGGCGAGGATTTCCACACGGTCACGGCCTCCCGCGTCTTCGGCGTTCCGATCGACGAAGTCACGCCTCTGATGCGCAGCCGCGCCAAGGCGGTCAACTTCGGCATCGTCTACGGTATCTCCGCCTTTTCGCTGGCGCAGGATATCGGCGTCTTTCCCAGCGAGGCGAAGGCCTACATGGACGCGTATCTGGACAAGTACCACGGCGTGCGCGACTATATGAAGCGCATCGTGGCGAAGGCCAAAGAGGACGGCTATGTCGACACCCTCTTCTCACGCCGCCGCTGGCTGCCCGAGCTCAAGAGCTCCAACTTCAACGTCCGCTCCTTCGGTGAGCGCGTAGCTCTGAACATGCCCGTGCAGGGCACGGCTGCCGACGTTATCAAGCTCGCCATGGTCAACGTGTACCGCAGATTGCAAAAGGAAGGCTTGCAGGCGCGGCTGATCCTGCAGGTGCACGACGAGCTCATCGTCGAGTGTCCCGAGGCGGAGAGTGAAACGGTGCGCGCTCTGCTTGCCGAGGAGATGGAGAACGCCGTGCATTACAGCGTGCCGCTTGTCGCTCAAGCGCACATCGGCCACAGCTGGGCGGAGGCGCACTGATGGAGCTTTTCATCTGCGACGCGCGCCCCGAACACATCCCGCAGATCGAGGCAATCGAGAGGGCCTGCTTTTCCGTACCCTGGACGGCAGAGCAGATCGGCTCCCAGCTCAGGGACGGGCAGCACGAGTTCCTTGCGGCGCTCGACGAAAGCGGAACAGTCCTGGGCTACGTCGGGATGATGACGGTGCTGGACGAGGGCTATATCGCAAACGTCGCCGTGGACCCGGCCTATCGCAGGCAGGGGATCGCGGACCGCCTGATCGCGCGCCTGTGCGAGATCGCCCGGGAGCGCTGCCTCTCCTTTGTGACGCTCGAGGCACGCGCCTCGAACGCCCCGGCGATCGCGCTGTACGAAAAGCATGGCTTCGTCCCGGTCGGCCTGCGCAAAGCCTATTACGAGCGCCCCCGCGAGGACGCCCTTCTGATGACCAAAACCTTCTGAATCGAGGCGCAATGCATTGAAAATACTTGCAATTGAATCCACCTGCGACGAGACCGCCGTCGCCGTGGTCGAGGACGGACGGAAGATCCTGAGCGACAAGATCCGCTCGCAGGCGCAGCTGCATGCGATATACGGCGGCGTCGTCCCGGAGATCGCGTCCCGCTGCCATGTGGAGGCGATCTCCCTGCTCGCACAGCAGGCGATCGACGAGGCCGGCATCACCCGGCAGGACATCGACGCCGTCGCCGTCGCCTATGCGCCCGGCCTGATCGGCGCGGTACTGGTCGGGGTGAACTTTGCCAAGGCCTGCGCCTCGGCGCTGGGCGTGCCGCTGATCCCGGTGCATCACATCCGCGGCCATATCGCGGCAAACTACCTGGCCTACCCTGACCTGGAGCCGCCCTTCCTCTGCCTCGCCATCTCCGGCGGCAACTCGCTGCTGGTGGATGTGCGCGGCTATACGGACATGAAGATCCTCGGCTGCTCGCGGGACGACGCGGCAGGGGAGTGTTTCGACAAGACGGCCCGCGTGCTCGGCCTGCCCTATCCCGGCGGCCGCCCGATCGAGCAGCTCTCCGAGGGCGGGGACGATACGAAATACGTTTTCCCCATCGGCCATGTGGACGGCAGCCCCTACGACATGAGCTTTTCCGGCCTAAAGACCGCGGTCATCAACCTCGTGCACAACGCCGAGCAGAAGGGCGAGGCGCTGGACCGTCCGTCGCTTGCGGCCTCGTTTACAAAAGCGGTGAGCGACAGCCTCGTACCGCGCACCATGCAGGCCGCGCGCGAGCTCGGCTATGACAAGATCGCGGTCGCGGGCGGCGTGGCCGCCAACAAACGGATACGCCGGGATTTCAGCGAAGCCGCCGCACAGGAGGGCAAGCAGCTCTTCTTCCCGCCCTTGAAGCTCTGCGGAGACAACGGGGCTATGATCGGCGCCCAGGGCTATTACGAGTATCTCGCCGGGACGCGGGCGGGCAGCGATCTCAACGCATACGCGACCATGGACATCTGACAGAAAGACAGGGGGGACGCAGCCATGGGGGTCCATGACGGACACAGGGAACGGATGAAGGAGAGTTTTCTTGCCCACGGACTCGAACCGATGAGCGATATCGGGGCGCTGGAACTGCTGCTGTATTACGCGATCCCGCGCCGGAACACCAACGAGCTGGCGCATGCGCTGCTGGACGCCTTCGAAACGCTTGACGGGGTGTTCCATGCCTCAAAGGAGGAGCTGATGGCCGTGCCCGGCATCGGGGAGCACGCGGCGATCCTGCTGACGCTCGTGCCGCAGATCGTGAAAAAGAGCGCGGTCTCCAAAACCCGCGAGATCGTACAGATCCGCTCGTCCTCCGATGCGGGGGCGTATATGCTCCCGCGCTTTCAGCACGAGCAGGACGAGCTTTTGCTGATGCTCTGTCTGGATGCGCGAAATTCCGTGATTTGCTGCTGCGAGATGGCGCACGGCGTTGTCAACAGCGTGGAGGCCAGCACCCGCCGCATCGTCGAGAAGGCGCTGAAGGTCAAGGCAAGCGCCGTCATCATTGCGCACAACCATCCCAGCGGTTTCGCGATCCCCTCGCGCGAGGACGACGCCTTCACCCAAAGTCTGTACTCCTCGCTTGAGCTGGTCGGCATACGTTTTCTCGATCATATCATTGTTGCGGGCGAGGACTATGTTTCACTCTCGGACACCGGTATGCTGTCCCTCTATCGTTACTGAATTATGTAAATCGAAACCTGTTTCTTTTTCGTAATGTAGTACGCTTTCCGGATTCGACCACTTTCAACATAAAACTCGTTTTTCAGCATAATAAGGGGGAACAGGGCTGTTGAAAAACATGTTGACAGTGTTGATAACTATTTGAAAAGTTTCCGCGCTGTTTGTTTATGTAAACCGGAAAAAAGCGCTCCGCACGCCGCACGGCGGCCCGGATACTTCACAGTTTTGGAGCATCCGGGAACATTTGCACAGCGTTTTACTATGTTGGGGCTCTTTACACAGTCCTCGTTCCTGTCAGGATATTACAGCATGTAAACCGACGCGGCAGGCCTTGAGAACCCGGGCCTGCCGATGTATCGAAAATGGTTGACTTCCGAAGTGTTTTATGCTACACTCTCACTTGCTTTGGGGAAAATGCTGGTATAGCTCAGTCGGTAGAGCAGCTGATTCGTAATCAGCAGGTCGTGTGTTCGAGTCACATTACCAGCTCCAGCGTCGTCGCAAGCTGCATATCGCTTGCGGCGACTTTTTTATGATTTGCATCAAAAGTCACCTCGCGCTCATTTCGCTGCTCCTCCTTCTCAAATGCGACCCGCTTACGCGGCTCGCATTTGACAAAGAGGGACGGAAACGTTTCGTTTCCGTCCCTCTTTTTGTAGATAGCAAAAATCAGTCCAGACCCATGAGCTTGCCATAGATCCGCACGGCATTGCGCACGCAGTCGTCGCAGGCGCAGAGGACGCGCCCCGTCCTGACGCCCTTGAGCTCTCTGCACGTCACGGCGCCGCAGGCATCCTTGAAGGCCAGCGACATCTGCCTCGCCGCGCGCGAGGTACCGCTGCCGTTCAGCCGCAGTCCCGCGGCCATGGCCGCGCCGACCAGCGCGCCACAGCTTCCCTCCATTGAGCCCATGCCGGATCCGAAACCGGAAGCCATGGCAAGCAGCTGCGCATCGTCCAGCCCGGTCTGATCCTTCAGCGCGAAGAGCACTGCCTGACAGCAGTTGCAGGCCTTATGCTTATAAGCGACGGCCTGTTCGGCTCTCTCTTCAATCGTCAATTTCTTTTCCTCCGTCTCTTTTTGTCCAGTATAGCAAAGCGCGTTTTTTTGTCAAGCCGTGCCGTGCGCTGTAAAAAAATACTTGCGTCATCCGCTGTATATCGTCCCTGATCCGGCAAAAGATAGTGTCGGGCGAATGTCCCGAAACCAGAAAAGGAGATGGAAACGATGTCCAACAACACCAGCAATCATCTTGTCAATCCCGCAGCCCGCGAGGCCATGGATAAGTTCAAGATGGAGGCCGCGTCCGAGGTCGGTGTGAACCTCAAGGACGGCTACAACGGCGAGCTCACCAGCCGTCAGGCCGGTTCCGTCGGCGGCCAGATGGTCAAAAAGATGATCGAGGCATACGAAAACGGCATGAAGTAAGGCTTCACGCCGGAGATGCAGGACAGTCGAAAGGCTGTTCTGCATTTTCATATCCGGGCCGGGGAGGGGAATGTTTGTTGACAGCGGAGCGCATTTGGATGTATCATATAATGACAAGTGTCCCAATCCTTCTGACAGGTGATACAAAATGCCCAAGCATCTTGCGCCTTCCGCCAAGCGTGTATCGAAAACTGAAAAGCTGAGATCTCTGCGGGAGCGCCGTGTGAAGGAGGAGCCCGAAGCGGAAAAGCGCAGGCTCCCGCTTCTGGATGCACTGGAGAGGGCCCGCTATCTGCCGATCGTCCTGCCCGCGCTGCTGCTGATCGCGGCCGCGTTCCTTCCGCTCGAGGGCTGGATGCGTCCGGCCGTCTACGCCGTCCCGTTCCTGCTCGCCTATGCGCCGATCGTCCTCGCCTCCGTCAACGGTATACGCGAGCGGCGCTTCCTTTCCAATGAGCAGCTTACGGTCGCGGCGGGCGTTCTCCTGTTTGCCTGCGGCCTGTATACGGAGTCCGTCCTGTTGGCGATCCTGTTCGCCGCTTCGAAGCTTCTGGAGGAGTATTTGCTGGCCGACAGTCAGAAGGCCATGGACAAGGTGCTCGGCATGCTGCCGGACAAGGCGCTGGTGATGGGGGAGGACGGTCCCGAGCTGCGTGACCCGCGGGAGGTCGTCCCGGGGGATATCCTTTTTATCCCCGCCGGAGAGCGTATCCCTGTGGACGGGGTGATCACGGAGGGCATCACGACGATCGACACCGCGGCGGTCTCCGGACAGCGCTCGCCCTGGGCCGTGAACGAGGGATACCGCGTCTATTCCGGCTGCATGAACCTGACCAGCGATATCAAGATCCGCGCGACCAAGCCCTTCGATCAGTCTGCGGCGGGGAGCATCTGCCGCATTGCGCAGGAGGCGGCGGACTTCAACTCCGAACAGGAGAACCAGGCCAGGCGCTTCAACAGCTTCTATGTGCTCGGCGTCGTGGCGCTTGCGGTGGTGACGGGACTTGTTCTTCCGCTCTTCAAGGGCAACTGGCTTTCCCATCTGTGCAGGGCGGCGGCGCTGCTGATCGCCGCGCGTCCCGCGGCGGAAGCTTTTTCCATCCCGCTCGCCTATCGCAAGGGGCTTGCGCTGTCTGCAAAAAACGGCGTCTTCTCCAAGGGGGAGGATTGCTTTGAATCCATGGCACGCTCCGATACGGTGGTTTTCGACAAGACCGGGACCATCACGGAGGGGCGTTTCTCGGTGACGGATGTGGTGCCGAATCAGATGAGCGAGCATAAACTTCTCGTGATCGCCGCCGCCGCCGAGAGCTTCTCGCGTCATCCCGTCGCCCAGGCGATCCGGGAGGCCGCGGGGGAGATCGACAAGCGCGTGCTGCAGGTCATCAAGGTGAAGGAGACGCCGGGAAAGGGCGTCTGCGCCTTCGTCGGCGAGCGTCAGGTCTATGTAGGCAATGCGGAATTCCTGCAGGAGCACGGGATCCGCTGCCCTGTCCCAAAGAGGATGGGCACGGCGGCCCACGTGTCGCTTGACGGTATGTACTGCGGCCATATCCTGATGACGGACAAGGTCAGAAGGCGCGCCTTCGACGCGCTGGAGGGGCTGCGCGTAAACGGCGTCGACAAGCTGGTCCTGCTGACCGGCGACGTGCTCTCGGCTGCCAGACCCCTCGCCTCCAAGCTGAACTTCGATATGCTCCGCGCTGAGCTCAAGCCCGAGGACAAGGCCAAGGCGGTCGACTATCTGATGCAGAACAAGGGAGACCGCTCCTGTGTGGCCTTCGTGGGCGACGGTGAGAATGACGGGAAGATCATGTCTCTGGCCGACGTGGGGATCGCCATGGGCGTACTTGGCTCCGACGCCGCGCTCGCCGCGGCGGACGTGCTCATCATGGATCGGGACATCATGAAGGTCCCGCGCACCGTGGCGCTCTCCCGCCTGATCTATCAGGTTTCGCTGCAGAACATGGTCGGCGGGTCCGGGTTCAGCCTTGTGCTGGTGCTGTTCGGCCTGCTCGGCGTTTTCTCCCCGCTTGTGGTCGAGATCCTGAGCTTTGTGCTCGCGGCGACTGTTCTGCTCAACACGCTGCGCATCCGTAGCGACGGCAGATAAAAGACAGTTACAATGAACATCTACGATTTTGACAAGACGATCTTTCATCCGGACAGCTCCGCGACCTTTTTCCGCTATTGCCTGCGGACGATCCCGGCCGCCGTACTGCCGACGCTGCCGCGCACAGCGGCCGCCGCTCTCCGTTACCGAAAAGGGAAGCTTGGGGCGAAGGAGCTCAAGCAGCAAATATTTTCCTTTCTTTCCTCCGTCCGGGACCCGGAGACTCTTGTCGACGCCTTCTGGAAGAAAAACGAATGGCGCATCGGCGACTGGTATCTCAAACAGAAGCGGGACGACGACCTGATCATCTCCGCCTCTCCGCGCTTTCTGCTCGCCCCGATCTGTGAAAAGCTCGGCGTTTCGCTGATCGCAACGGAGATGGATCCCCACACGGGACAGATCACCGGGGAAAACTGCCGCGATGTGGAAAAGCCAAAGCGCTTCCGTGCCTCTTATCCCGACGCGCTTGTGGAACGATTCTATTCTGACTCCCTCTCCGACGCTCCCATGGCGGAACTCGCGGACGAGGCTGTCATGGTAAAAAAGCACCGCCTGTTCCCCTGGCCAAAATGAATAACCAAACCGGCTCCGGCGCTGCGAATACAGCGCCGGAGCTTCTAAAACCATGTTGCCATGTTCGATGACAGAGCAGCAGGGGAGCTCGAGGGGGCAAGGCCCGCCTCGAGTTCAATAAACCGCCGTCCGGAAAGTCTGAAAATCAGGCTTTCCGGATATTCGCATTTTGCCTTGAAGCAAAATGCGCGGCGGATAAGCGCCGGAGCTTTTTGCGTCATAGCGGGATAGGGGAGCGCATAGATTGTCCCTGGGAAGTGATGACCATGGATCCCTTTGAAACAGCCTGTACGCTGCTGCCGGACGAGTTGTCGGCGCGCTTGAGGGAATACCGGAGCGCCGAGGAACTGCGTCTGCGCGTCGGCCGTCGTCCGACGGTGCTGATCGGCTGCCGGGAAACGCCCTTTTCTCCCGACCCACTGGACCGTGAGGCGATGGACCGCATCCTCGAGATCGCGACCGGAGCCTCGCTGCACGCGGCCTCCGCCTCCCTGCAAAGGGGCTTTCTCAGCTATCGCGGCCTGCGCATCGGCGTCTGCGGCGAGGCTGCGGTATCCGGGGATCATCTGATCGGCTATCGGTGCGTGAACTCCCTTGCGGTCCGCATCCCGCAGCCATGTTCGCAGGCCTGTCTCGATACGGCGCGGGAGAGCCTGTCCGATGGGATTTGCAGCACACTGATCGTGGCCCCGCCCGGCGTCGGGAAGACGAGCCTGCTGCGCTGCCTGATCCGCGCTGCTTCGGAGCGCGGCTGCCGCGTCAGCGTGATCGACGAGCGAAACGAGCTCTCGGGCGGATGCGGAGGGGAAGAGGCCTGCGATCTCGGCCCCTGCAGCGATGTGCTGGCCGGGCTTGACAAGCACACGGCGGCGATGATGCTGCTGCGGAGCATGAACCCGGAGCTCATCGCCATGGACGAGATCACGCAGAGCGCGGATCTGGAGGCCGTGAAAAGCATAGCGGGCTGCGGCGTGCGGCTCTTTGCCACCGCGCACGGCCGCTCCCGGGAGGATATGCGAAGGCGGCGGCTCTACCGGGAGCTTTTGGAGCAAGGGATTTTTACGCGCCTGATTTCCATCTCGATCAATGACGGCAAGCGCGTCTATACGCGGGAATGCCTGTGAGCGGAAAGCTTCCGGGCCTGCTGCTGATCGCGGGCGCGGCGCTCTGGTCCGCCTCCGCCTATCTGCGCTGTTGTCGCAGCCGCATCCGTAAGCTTGCCTCGCTTGCGCTGCTGCTGGAACTGATGCAGGGGGAACTGCAAAGCGCCGCACCGCCGCTGGAGCAGCTGCTGGTGACGCTGCGGCCGCGGCTGGACGGAAACGCGCGGGACTTTGCCGCGTCTGTCAGCGCGGGAATGGGAGAACTCGGGAAGCGCAGCTTTTCGGAGATCTGGAATACAAGCCTTCATACCTGTTTCCCGGAGCTGAGCGAGGCGGAGCGGAGAGAACTGGAGACTCTGGGAAGCGTCCTCGGCAGATATGAGCTCTCACGCCAGCTTGAGGCGATCGCACGCTGCAGAGGCTTCCTGAAGCAGAGCGAGCAGCGCGAAGCCTCAGCTCTGCGTGAAAAGACCCGCCTCTCGCTCGGACTTGCTCTTACCGCCGCCGCGCTGCTCGGGATCGTACTCGTTTAGGAGAAAGCATGGATATCGATTTGATTTTCAAGATCGCCGCCGTGGGGATCCTCGTGGCGGTCCTCAACATTCTGCTGCAGCGTTCCGGCCGGGAGGAGCAGGCATTGATGACGACGATCACCGCGCTGGTCGTCGTACTGATGGTGGTCGTGCAGAAGATCAGCGAGCTTTTCGGCATGATCAAAAGTCTGTTCAATCTCTGAAATGGAGTTGGTGCTTCAATGTACGGCGGCTGCGATCTTCAGCGCCCTTACCTCGCTGCTTCTGAAACGCCATCATCCGGAGCTGTCCTTCTCGCTGAGCACACTGACGCTTGCGCTGATCCTGCTGAGCTCTCTGCGTCTGCTCACGGGCGCGGCGGATTTCGTCCGCAGCGTGCGTACGTCTCTCGGCGCGAACGCGGAGCAGCTTCAGCCGGTGTTGAAATGCCTCGGCATCGCCGTCGTGAGTCGCTTCGGCGCCGGTCTGTGCCGCGACGCCTCCCAGAGCGCGCTCGGTGCCGCGGTGGAGACGGCGGGTCTGCTCTGTGCGGCGGCGGTCGCCATGCCGTCGGTCCTCACTATGGTCAATATGGCCGCCTCCTTTCTCTGAAGCTGCTTGTGCTCGTGCTGCTCCTCGCGCCGTTCTTCACGTGCCGCGCCTATGCGCTCGAACCGAAAGATGAGAGCGCGGACGTCTTTCATCTCGAATCCATGTGCGACGGACTGAGCGGAGAGGAGCGGGAGATCAGCGGCGAGCTGTCGGCGGAGAGCTATGATGCGGAGGGCGCGATGCGCAGACTCGGTGAGGAACTGAAAAAGAGGGTACGCGAAGAGGTACATGGCACGCTACGCTTCGCGTCTTCCCTGACAGCGCTGTGCTTTCTGGGCGGCTTCGCCTGTGCGCTGTGCGAGGACGAGACCATACGCGCGTTCTCGGAGATCTGTGTTTGCTGCGCGGCTGCGGCGCTTCTGACCGGGAGCATGGACAGTCTGATCCGCCAGACGATGGAGGCGCTTTATCGCCTGTCGGATTACTCCAAGGCTGCGCTGCCCGTCGTCTTTACGGCTGCCGCGGCGAGCGGAGCCGCGGCCTCCGCGGCTGCGCGCTACGCCGCGGTGAGCTTTGCCCTCGACGTACTGATGAGTCTGGCACAACGCTTCATCCTGCCGCTCGTCAACGCTTATCTGGCGCTGACGCTGACCGGCGCGCTTTTTCCCAACAGCATGCTCAAGGCCGCCGCGCGCTTTGCGCGCTGGGTTGCAGGCATCCTGCTGACAGGGACAAGTCTCGTCTTTACCGCCTATATCGGCGTCAGCGGGGCGATCAGCTCGGCGGTGAACGCCGCCGCCGTCAAGGCGACGAAAACTTTGATCTCCACGGCGCTGCCCGTTGTCGGCGGCATGATCTCGGACGCCTCGGCCATGGTCCTTTCCGCGGCTGGCGTCGTCAGAAGCTGCGCGGGGGCCTTCGGGCTGATCTCGGTCTGCGCCATCTGTCTGGGCCCCTTTGTGCTGCTGAGCGTCAAGACCCTGCTTTTCAAGGCGGTCTCCGTGCTGGCGGAGGCCGTCCCCTGCGGGCGGCTGTCCGGACTTCTCTCCGGCGTATCCGAGGCCTCGGCCATGCTGATGGGGCTGCTCGGCAGCTGCGCCGTCATGCTCTTTCTCTCCTTCTCGGTCGCCATGAAGGCGGTGACGGTCTGATGAGCACGGCCCTGCGGGAACTGATCGCGCTCTCGCTGCTGATGGGCCTCTCGCTGCACCTCTGCCCCGAGAGCGGCGTCCGGCGGGTCCTGACGGTCCTGTGCGCCGCGCTGCTTGGCCTGTCGATCCTGAGACCGTTCAAGGACTTTGACTACGACGTCTTCGCGCTGGAGACAGCGAAGCTGAGGGAGGCGGAGCTCACGATCAGCCGGGAGGGCGAGCAGGCCTCACAAAGGCTCAACCGCCTGTTCATAGAGGAGGAGTATGCGGCATATGTTCAAAACAGGGCGGAGCAGCTAGGCGTTTCCGGGCTGAAAGCGGAGATCCAGACCGAGTGGGCGTATGACGGGCTCTGGGTCCCCTATGCCTCTCACATCACAGGCAGCGTGGACACTTCGGAGAGAGCGGCACTGGAACGCATGCTGCGGGAAGAGCTGGGGATCCCGGCAGAAAGGCAGTATTGGTACGCGGATGGATGAAATCAAAAAGAGACTCAGCCTGCTCGGCAAATTCAAGTACCCGCTGCTGGTTCTGCTCGCGGGGATGCTGCTGATGCTCCTGCCGCTGTCGCCGGAAAAGAAGGAAGAAGCCCCGGCGCCGGAGCAGCGGCTTGAAGAGATCCTTTCAAGCTCGCGCGGGGTGGGGGAGGCGCGCGTCCTGCTTTCTCCGTCCGGCGTCATCGTCGTCTGCCGCGGCGCGGACGACGCGTCGGTACGGCTTGACATGATCCGCGCGATCCGTTCATATACTGGTTTCGGCTCGGATAAGATCACGATACTGAAATTAGCGGACTGAGCGCAGGGAGGAGAATCGACCATGATGAAAAACCGAAAAAGGAACCTGACCGTTTTGGCGGTGCTGAGCTTTGTGTGCGCGGCGGTGGCACTCAACTGGACCTACAACAGCCGCTGGGGCAAGCCGGATGCGGAGATGGTCTACGCGGAGGACGAGGCGATGGCCGCGGCGCAGATGGATTTCGCCAAGAGTCTGACAACCTCGGGGACGGAGTATTTCGCCGAGGCGCGGCTGACGAGACAGGTCTCGCGCGACGAGGCGCTGGAACTGCTGCAGACCGCGGCCTCCTCGGAGATGGCCTCGCAGGAGACCATCGACAGCGCCATGAACGCGATTTCACGGATGGCGGCCTGCTCGATGCAGGAGGCGCAGATCGAGAACCTGCTGCTGGCCAAGGAATTTGAAGACTGTGTCGTCTACATCGGAGACGGGGCCGTGACCGTCGCGGTGCCGGCGCCGATGGAGGGGTTGAGCGAGGAGGACGTGGCGCGCATCACGGACGTGATCTGCACGGAGACGGAATACGGGCCGGAACAGCTGAATATCATCGAGGTCAAGGCTTGAGAAAGCAGGCATACCCTTTGCCGGTATGCCTGCTTTTTCTGTAATCCATTGGAATCTGCAGGAAAAAAACGGGAATAAACAGCGGGAAAAACTGAAAAAGTGAATAAATGTGCTTTCTTTTTTTGAATACTTGTGGTAAAATACAATGATTTCATTTGGGAGGTTCTTTATGGGCGACAATTATGTAACCTGTCAGACCGAAAAAGGGAGCATCAATATTTCGGAAGAAGTGATCACCAGCGTCGTCAAGTCCGCGCTCAGCGAGATCGAGGGCGTCGCCGGTCTCTCCAATACAGCCGGGTCCGAGCTTGCCGAGCTGATCGGTCTCAAGACCGTGACCAAGGGCGTCAAGGTCCAGTTCATCGACGGCAAGATCCTGGCGGACGTCATCATCACGGTGGTGTACGGCTGCAACATCGTCAACGTGGCGCGCGAGGTGCAGGAGAAGGTCATGAGTCTCGTGCAGGACTCGACCGGCATCGAGAACGCCGAGGTCAACGTACACGTCTCCGGCATCGCATTCGACAAATAATCGGAGGACAGGCCGATGACAAGGACAAACGCGCGCGAGCTGGCCATCCAGCTCGGCTTTGCCGCAGCGGCGACGGGGGAGAGCCCAAAGGAGGTCCTGGACCGCTTCTTTGACGAGGAGCACTATGCGTCTCTCGCCGCCGAGGACGAGCTGTATCGGGAGCGTCCGAACGAGGCCCAGCTTGATTATATCCGCCGGCTGACGACGCTGATCGAGGAAAACCGCGAGACGATCGACGGCTATATCAGCCGCTATGCCAGGGGCTGGCGGATCGAGCGCATCTCCCGCACGGCGCTGGCGGTGCTTCGCTGCGCGCTTTGCGAGATCCTGTACATGGACGATATTCCCGACGCTGCGGCCATCAACGAGGCTGTGGAGCTTGCCAAGGGCTATGACGAACCGGACACCGTGGCCTTCGTCAACGGCGTCCTGGGCGGCTTTATGCGCGGAGAGAGAGCGGAGTGACGATGGAGCAGGCGCTTACCGTCACCGAGCTCAACAACGTCATACGCGACCTGCTGGAGGGCGAACCGCTGCTTTCCCGGGTCTGTGTGCGGGGCGAGCTTTCCAACTACAAGATCTATCCCTCCGGACACCACTATTTCACGCTGAAGGACAGCGAGAGCAGCCTGCGCTGCGTGATGTTCAAGAGCAGCGCCTCCAAGCTCCGCTTCCGTCCGGAAAGCGGAATGGGCGTCACAGCCTGGGGGCGCGTCGCCGTCTATCCGCGAGACGGGGCCTATCAGCTCTACTGCACCCAGCTCATGCCCGAGGGGACGGGCGATCTGCAGGTCGCCTTCGAGCAGCTCAAGGCGCGGCTTGAGGAAGAGGGACTGTTTGACGCTTCGCACAAAAAGCCTCTGCCCGTCATGCCGAAGCGCATCGCGATCATCACCTCCCCGGCGGGAGCCGCGGTGCACGATATGATCCGCATCCTCGGCAGACGCTGGCCCATGGCGAAGCTGCTCGTCATGCCCGTGCGCGTACAGGGGACGGAGGCGCCGCCGGAGATCGCGGGCGCGATCCGCTACGCCAACGAGTTCGACGTGGCGGACCTCATCATCACGGGGCGCGGCGGCGGCTCGATCGAGGACCTGTGGGCTTTCAACGACGAGCGCGTCGCACGGGCGATCTACGCCTCCCGCATCCCGGTGATCTCCGCCGTCGGGCATGAGCCGGACGTCACGATCGCCGACTATGTGGCGGACAGACGGGCGTCCACCCCGTCCAACGCCGCCGAGATCGCCGTGCCCGACTGCCGCGAGATCTCGGATACGCTGAACGCCTACAGCATCCGCGCCTCGCAGGCGATGCGCAAAAAGCTCGCCACCCTGGGCGAAAGGCTGGAAAGCGTCAAAAACAAGCGCGTGCTCTCAACGCCGACCGCGCAGCTCGATCTGCGACGCATGGAGCTGGATCATCTTCGCGCGCAGCTCTGTGCGGCGCAGGAGCGGCAGCTTGCCGCAAGCCGGGAGCGCTTTGTGCGCCTGACCGCCGCGCTGGACGCGATGAGCCCGCTGCACGTGCTGACGCGCGGCTATGCCATCGCAGCCGATGCAGACGGCCGCTGTATCCGCAGCGTCAGCGCCCTGAAGCCGGGCGATCCGCTCCGGCTGCGCTTTGCCGACGGCAGGGCTGACTGCCGGGTCGAAAACACACAAAGGAGCGTTGCCGATGGCCGCGAAGAAGAATACGCTGAGCTTTGAGGAGTCGCTTGCCAGACTGGATGAGATCGTCCGCCATCTGGAAAAAGGCGATCTGCCGCTGAGCGAGTCGCTTGCGATCTTTGAAGAGGGGACGGCGCTGATCACCGCGTGCAGCAAGATGCTGGACGAGGCGGAGCAGAAGGTCGTCAAACTGAAAAAGGGAGCCGACAGGAGCCCTGTCGAGCTGGACTTTGAGGATGAAAACTGATATGACGGCGGAGGAATACAGAAGCCTCGTTGAGGCGGAGCTCGAAAAACAGTTTTTGGGCTGCGTTTCTCTGCCGCAGGCGGGTCTGGCCGAGGCCATGCGCTACAGCCTGCTGGCGGGCGGCAAGCGCATCCGCCCCACGCTGCTGCTCGAATTCTGCCGCATCGCGGGCGGGAACGTGGAAGACGCCCTGCCCTGCGCATGCGCGATCGAGATGCTGCACACCTACAGCCTCATCCATGACGATCTGCCCTGCATGGACAATGACGAGCTGCGCCGCGGCAAGCCGACCAACCACGTCGTATACGGGGAGTGCACTGCCGTGCTGGCGGGCGACTGCCTGCAGGCCGAGGCCTTCGGGACCATCCTGCGCTCCTCGCTTCCCGCGGAGCGCCGCGCGGCCTGCGCGGAGATCCTGGCCGGCGCCGTCGGCCTCGACGGGATGTGCGGCGGGCAATTCCTGGACATGGCCTGGGAGGGGAGGACCCTCACCGAGCAGGAGCTGACCGAGATTAACAGCCGCAAGACCGGCGCGCTGCTGACGGCCGCCTGCCAGATGGGCGTGGCCGCAGCGGGCGGCAGCGAGGCAATGCTCGAAAGCGCCGGCCGCTTCGGCGCGGCGCTCGGCATGGCCTTCCAGATCCGGGACGATGTGCTGGACGTCATCAGCACCGCCGAGACGCTGGGCAAGCCGATCGGCTCGGACGCGCAGGAGTGCAAGAACACTTATATGGCGCTGTTGGGACTCGAAGGCTGCGAAAAAACCGTTGCGCGTCTGACGCAGTACGCCAAGGACGCGCTGGCCGGGACCTTTGAGGATACCGCTTTCCTGTCTGCAATGGCTGACGCTCTCTCCACCAGAGATAAATAAAAACCGTGCCTTTGCCACGGGGTGAACAGAGGAACATCTTGAGTATACTTGAAAGTATCCGCTCATCTGCCGATATCAAAAAACTGGACAAAGCACAGCTGAAAACGCTGTGCGGTGAGCTGCGCGCCTATGAGATCGAATGCATCTCGAGGACGGGCGGCCATTTGGCGTCCAATCTCGGCACGGTCGAGCTCACGCTCGCCATCCACCGTGTCTACGACAGCTCGAAAGATCGGATCATCTTTGACGTCGGACACCAGTGCTATACGCACAAGATCGTCACAGGCCGCTTTGAGGCCTTTCCCACGCTGCGCCAGTACGGCGGTATCTCCGGCTTCCCCAAGCCCAACGAGTGCGGGGACGACGCCTTTATTGCCGGCCACGCCTCCAACTCCGTTTCCGTCGCGCTGGGCATGGCCCGGGCGCGCACCCTGCTCGGGGAGGATTACGACGTGCTCGCCCTGCTCGGCGACGGCGCGCTGACAGGCGGTCTGGCCTACGAGGGCCTTGCCAACGCCGCCGCGAGCAAAGAGCCGATGGTCATCATCCTCAACGACAACAACATGTCCATCAGCGAAAACGTCGGCGGGATGGCGCGGCTTCTGCAGACGCTGCGCATCAAGCCCGGCTATATCAATTTCAAGAAATGGTTTCGCAGTGTGTCCCGGCACACCCGCTGGGTATACGATTTCGTCCACCGCAGCAAAGAGTGGCTGAAGGCCAGGATCCTGCCGACCAATGTCTTCGACGAGATGGGCCTGCACTATCTCGGCCCGGTGGACGGGCACGATCTCGAGCAGCTGGAGAACGCGATCCGGCTGGCGAAGGACATGGAGAAGCCGGTACTGCTGCATGTTCTCACGAAAAAGGGCAAGGGCTGCGCCTATGCCGAGGCGCACCCGGACAAGTATCACGGCGTGGGCTGCTACGACCCGGAGAGCGGCGAACTTGCGCCGGTGGGCGTCTCTTTCTCCGACAAGGTCGGCGAATATCTATGCCGCTTTGCGCAGAACGATGCGCGCATCGCCGTCATCACCGCGGCCATGGCGGGGGGGACGGGGACGGAGTGCTTTGCCGCACAGTACCCGAACCGCTTTTTTGACACCGGGATCGCCGAGGGCAACGCCGTCGCCATGGCAGCCGGGATGGCCAAGCAGGGACTTGTTCCGGTTTTCGCTGTATATTCCAGTTTTTTGCAGAGAAGCTATGATATGCTGATCCACGACGTCTCCCTGCTGGGGCTGCATGTGATCCTGTGCGTGGACCGCGCGGGGCTCGTCGGCAGCGACGGAGAGACGCACCATGGCGTATTCGATATCAGTTACCTCGGCTCGGTGCCCGGGATGACGGTATTCTGCCCGGCGAGCTTTCAGGAGCTGCACGACATGCTCGACTTTGCCCTGCACAGCGTCGCCGGTCCCGTCGCCGTCCGCTATCCGAGAGGGGGAGAGGGGCGCTATACAGATTCCTCCCTGAGCGCGGAGACCGTGCTGCGCAGCGGAGACGATGTGACGATCGTCTGCTACGGCACCATGGTCAACGAGGCGTTGGACGCCGCGGATCGGCTCGAACAGGCGGGCGTCTCCGCCGAGGTCGTCAAGATCGCTGTCGCCTTCCCCAATTCATTTGATACCGTTCTTGCCTCTGCCCGCCGCACCGGCAGACTGATCGTGGCGGAGGAGGTCTGCCGGGCCGGCTGCGTCGGCTCCGCGATCCTGATCCGCGCCGCCGAAAAGGGCTGCGCGCTGTCTCAGGTCAGACTGCTGAATCTCGGCGGCGGCATCGTGCCGCACGGAACGGTGGCGCAGCTTCGGCGGGACTGCGGGATCGACGCCGCTTCCATCGCGCATACCGCGGAGGAGCTCTGCGGCAGGGAAACGGTGAAGGAATGAAAAAGCAGCGTCTGGATTCGCTGGTCTATGAGCGCGGCTTTACCGAGAGCCGCGAGCGCGCCCGGACCACCGTCATGAGCGGACTTGTGTTCGTCAACGGTCAGCGCGTGGACAAGCCGGGGACAGCCGTCTCTCCCGACGCGCAGATCGAGGTCCGGGGCGAGGCGCTGCCCTTCGTCAGCCGCGGCGGCTTCAAGCTGGACAAGGCGCTGAAGGTCTTCCCGGTCGATCCGGCCGGAAAGATCTGCCTGGACTGCGGGGCCTCCACCGGCGGCTTTACGGAAGTGCTGCTGCAGCACGGCGCCGCGAAGGTCTACGCGGTGGACGTCGGCTACGGGCAGCTCGCGTGGAAGCTGCGAACCGATGCGCGCGTCGTGAATCTGGAGCGGACGAACCTCCGCTATATCACGGCCGAGCAGATCCCCGAGGCCATTGAACTCGCGGTGATGGACGTCTCGTTCATCTCCGTCCGTCTTGTCATCCCAGCGGTCAGGCGGCTTTTAAAGCCGGACGCCGATCTCATCTGCCTCATCAAGCCCCAATTCGAGGCGGGCAGGGAAGAGGTCGGCAAAAAGGGCGTCGTGCGCGACAGCGAGGTCCACGTCCGTGTTGTTGAGGGGATCCTCGACTTTGCCCGTACAGAGGGTCTTTCGGTACAGGGGTTCGATTATTCGCCCATCCGGGGGCCCGAGGGGAACATCGAATATATCTGCCATTTGAAAAACAACACGGAGCCCGGCTGTACGCCCGATGTGCGCGCGGTCGTATCCGCATCACACAGGGATCTGGATTCCTAACGGCATAAGACAGGAGGCCGCCATGATCGCGATTTGTCCGAATCCATACCGTGATTCCGGCTGTGAGCTCAGCCTGAAAATCGAAGCCCTGCTGCAGAGCGAGGGCTATGAGACCTGCCTGTGCCCGATCTTTGCCGAGGAAGGGAACGAGATCCTGCCCGAACAGCAAAGCTATCGGAAGCTCGAGGAGGTCGCGGCCGATTGTTCCCTCATCGTGGTCGTGGGCGGCGACGGGACGATCCTCAGCGCGGCCCGCCAGATCCACGAGTACGCGGTTCCGCTGCTCGGCATCAACCTCGGCAGCAAGGGCTTTATGGCCATTCTGGAGCCCGAGGACTACGCCTGTGTTCTGCAGGCGGCGAGAGGAGAGTATACGCTCTCCAGGCGCATGAAGCTCGACGTGACGCTTCTGCGCGGGGGCGTGCCGATCCTGCAGGACTCGGCGCTCAACGATGTGGTCCTGCACGGTTACGGCGACTGCATCAAAATCACCGCACGCTGCAACGGCAAGCGCATCACCGGCTTTTCCGGCGACGGCATCATCCTCTCCACGCCGACCGGTTCAACGGGCTACTCCATGTCGGCCGGCGGCCCGATCGTCGAGCCGAACGCGGAGAACATCATCCTCAGCCCCATCTGCGCCCATATGATCGGCTCGCGCAGCTTTGTCCTGGGGCCTGACAGCGTTATCACCATCGAAATGGAAAAGCTCCACACCCGGCGCGCCTATCTCGCGGTGGACGGCAACAATCTCCTCGACCTCGCCAACGGCGACACCGTCGTCGTGCGGCGCAGCGAGAGCTGCACCTGTATGGCGGATCTCGGCCTGCGCAATTTCTACGAACTCGCGTTTGAAAAATTACGTTAATATACAGGAGGACGCATGATGAAACTCGGCAGACAGAGCGTTATCATGGAAATCATCAACGAGAGAGACATCGAGACCCAGAACCAGCTGATGGAGGCCCTCGCGGAGCGCGGCGTGAAGAGCACGCAGGCGACGCTGTCCCGCGACATCCGCGACATGCGGCTCGTCAAGGAGCTCGGCCCGAAGGGCAATTACCGCTACGTCGCGGCCACCAAGCAGGAGACCCCCGATCTGGACGCCAGACTGAAGAAGATTTTCAAGGAGAGCCTTGTTTCCTACGATGTGGCGCAGAACTTCGTCGTGCTCAAGACCCTGCCGGGCCTTGCCAACGGCGCCTGCTCCGCGCTGGACGGCATGGAGATCGAGGGCCTTGTCGGCACGCTCGCGGGCGACGATACGGCTTTCCTCGCCATGAAGGACAACGCCAGCGCCATGGGCCTGTATAAAGAGATCGAAAGCCTGTTTTGATTTGACTGCTATTTGCTGAGGGTTTTGTATGCTGAGCGAGCTGCACATTGAGAATATCGCGGTCATCGAACGCGCCGACATAAGCTTCGGCGCGGGCCTGAACGTGCTCACGGGCGAGACCGGCGCCGGCAAGTCGATCGTGATCGACGCCATCGGCGCGGTGCTCGGGGAGCGCGTCAGCCGCGAGCTGGTACGCCGCGGGGCGGAAAAGGGCCTCGTGACGGCGTGCTTCGATGTGGACGGCTGTGAGGCCTGGCTTGCGGAAAACGAGATCGAGGCCGAGGACGCGCTGATCATCCAGCGCCGCATTGCGGCGGACGGCAAGAGTACTTGCCGCGTCTGCGGCGTGCCGGTGACGGCGGCGCAGCTGCGGGATCTGGCCGGGCTGCTGGTGGATATCCACGGGCAGAACGACGGGCGGCAGATTATGGACGAACGCAGACACCGGGACTATCTCGACCGCTTCAGCGTCGCACCGGAGATTCTGGAGAATTACCGGAAAGCCTACGGGGAGTATACGGCGCTCAAGAAGGAGCTGGCCTCCCTGCAGATGGACGAGATCGAGAAGGCGCGCCTCAGCGACAGTCTGAGCTATCAGATCGCCGAGCTCGAGCGCGCGCAGCTCAGGGCGGGGGAGTATGACGGTCTCTGTGCCCGCCGCGACCTCCTGCGCAACGCCGAAAAGCTCACGGAGGCGCTGGACGCGGCGAGCCAGCTGCTCACTGGGGACGAGGACAACGCCCTGTCCATGACGCAGAACGCGGCGTATTACCTCGGCCGCGCGGCCGCCTACGCCCCGGAGCTCGAGAAAAGTGCGGACGCGCTCAACGGCGCGGCCTTCACCCTCTCCGACGTGGCCGAGACCCTGCGCGACTTCCGCGACAGTCTCGACTTTTCGCCCGAGGAATACGACAGCCTCGAGACGCGCATCTCCCTGTTGAGTAAGCTGCAGCGCAAGTACGCCCGCGACGAGGACGGGCTGATCGAATACCTCGGTGAATGCCGGGAGAAGCTCGACAGCATCCAGTACGCCGACGAGCGCAGCGCGAAGCTCGAACGTCTGCTCGCCGAAGCTGCCAAACGCTGCCGCAGCGAGGCGGCAAAGCTTCGCGCGGCCAGACAGGAGGCGGCGGCCTCACTGCAGACGCGCATCAGCAACGAGCTGCGCGAGCTCAACATGCCCTCGGTGCGCTTCGCGGTGGAGTTCAGCCCCCTCGAGGGCGAGCCGGGCTTCGACGCCAACGGCTGCGACCGCATCCGCTTTCTCATGTCAGCCAACGCGGGCGAGGAGCTCGGGCGCATCAGCCACATCGCCTCCGGCGGCGAGCTCAGCCGCATCATGCTCGCCATGAAAAACGTCTTCGCGGAGAAGGATCCCGTGCCGACCATGGTCTTCGACGAGATCGACACCGGCGTCTCCGGCATCGCCGCCCAGCGCGTCGGGGAGAAGCTCTGGCACGTCTCGCTCGGCAAGCAGGTCATGTGCGTGACCCATCTGCCGCAGATCGCCGCGATGGCCGACAGCCATTACCTGATCCGCAAGGAGGAGCGCGGCGAGAGGACCTATACCGACGTGCTGCCGCTCGACCGCGAGGGGCGCAGACAGGAGCTCGCGCGTCTGCATGGCGGCGACAATATCACGCTGCTCACGCTCGCAAGCGCCGAGGAACAGCTCGCCGCCTGTGAGGGGTTCAAAACGCAGCACGTGCACACTTGACACGCACGGGGGAATCGTGTATAATGCCCCACGTTAACGCGATGACGGACAGGAGTAGACCGCCCACGGCCCGCACAGAGAGCCCCTCGCTCGGTGGAAGAGGGGAGAGGCAGACGGTCGAATACGGTCCCGAGCGGCACACCGAACGCATTGGTCAGTAGGCTGTGACGGGTGCGCCCGATAAAGCGCGGGAGTGCTTCGGCACTCGGTGAGGTTTCGCCCGCGAGGGTGAAACGACCAGAGGTGGTACCGCATACAAATGCCCTCTGTCCGAAAGGACAGAGGGTTTTCTTTCGAGAGGGGGAGAGATATGACCGTAAGAGAGACAGCGCTCGATTTCCACGCGCGGGGCTTCAACTGCGCCCAGAGCGTGCTTTGCTCCTGCGGGGCGTATACCGGGCTCGACGAGGAGACGGCGCTCGCCGTTTCCGGCGGCTTCGGCGGCGGCTGCCGCTGCGGGGAGATCTGCGGCGCGGTCACGGGCGCCGTCATGGCGGCTGGGCTCTGCTGCCGCTACTCCACCGAGGGCGACAAGAAGACGAAGGAAGAGATCGCCGCGCTCAGCAGGGCGATCACCGCAGCCTTCCGCGAGAAGTTCGGCGCCCTCCGGTGCGAGGAGATCAAGCTCGATACAGCTCACTGCAACGCCTATATCGCGTATATGGCGGAGCTTGCGGAGCAGACGATACAGGAATATCAAAAATAATCATACAGGAGAGACAAAATGGGAATCTATGAAGAACTCAAAGCCAGAGGGCTGATCGCCCAGGTCACGGACGAAGAACAGGTCCGGGAGTGGGTCAACAACGGCAAGGCGGTCTTCTACATCGGCTATGACTGCACCGCCGACTCGCTGCACGTCGGCCACTTCATGGCGCTGAGCCTGATGCGGCGTCTGCAGTTGGCGGGCAACCTCCCCATCGCCCTCATCGGCGACGGCACCACGCTGATCGGCGACCCCTCGGGCCGTACCGACATGCGCAAGATGCTTTCGCGCGAGGATATCAAGTACAACGCCGAGTGCTTCAAGCGTCAGATGGAGAAGTTCATCGACTTCTCCGACGGCAAAGCCCTGATGCTGTACAACTCGACATGGCTCGAGCCGCTCAACTACATTGAGATGCTGCGCGAGGTCGGCGCCTGCTTCTCCGTCAACAACATGCTGCGGGCCGACTGCTACAAGCAGCGCATGGAGCGCGGTCTGAGCTTCCTGGAGTTCAACTACATGATCATGCAGTCCTACGACTGGTACTACATGTTCCAGCACTACGGCTGCAACATGCAGTGCGGCGGCAACGACCAGTGGAGCAACATGCTCGGCGGCACGGAGCTGATCCGCAAGAAGCTCGGCCAGGACGCCCATGCCATGACCATCACGCTGCTGCTCACCTCCGAGGGCAAGAAGATGGGCAAGACCGCCGCCGGCGCGGTCTGGCTCGACCCCAACAAGACCAGCCCCTTCGACTTCTATCAGTACTGGCGCAACGTGGCCGACGCCGACGTGCTCAAGTGCATCCGCATGCTGACCTTCCTCCCGCTCGAGCAGATCGACGAGATGGACAAGTGGGAGGGCAGCCAGCTCAACAAGGCCAAGGAGATCCTGGCCTACGAGCTGACGAAGATGGTCCACGGCGAGGAGGAGGCCGAGAAGGCGCAGGCCTCCGCAAAGGCGCTCTTCGGCGGCACGGACGGCGGCGAGATCCCGACCACGGAGCTGAGCGAGGCCGACCTCGTCGACGGGAAGCTCGACATCCTGAGCATCCTGGTCAAGAGCGGTCTGTGCGCCTCCAAATCCGACGCGCGGCGCAACGTCCAGCAGGGCGGCGTCAGCGTCGACGAGGCGAAGGTCGCCGACATCGCCGCAAGCTACGATGCGGACGCCCTGCGCACGGGCATCATGGTCCGCCGCGGCAAGAAGAACTACAACAGACTCGTTTTGAAGTAAGCGGCAAAATACGCACAATGCAGAACGTGAGGCTTTTTCGCCTCACGTTTTGCGTTCGATATAGAGAATATTGCTGACGATCGTCGTGCTGTGTCTGCGGGCATAATGTTCAAATTCTGAACGGTACATGTAATAACAGCGCCCCCAGGAGGAGATGCGCAGCCATCGGTCATCCATGCCCGTCACAGTGAAATAATGGGCGCGTGCGCCGGAGGACGGGTGATAGTCGCCCGAAGGGGTTTTCTCATAAAAGGAGACCTTCTCCTTCTGCCACAGGAAGGGGAAATTCGGTCCGGCAGACATGATGACCGGAAGATCCGCGGCAAGCATCGTCTCGATCCGCCCCCAAAGCTCCCTGTGGGAAACACACCAGCGGCAGGAGAAGGGGAGACTGTAGTGCCGGAAAAAGCGCTGCATGCCCGCCGCGAGCATCAAACCGTTGATGCCGAGGTAGGGTATCAGCGGGAAATACTCCCTTCGCAGCTGATGAATCAGCTCATGGTAAGCGGAGAAGGGGAGGGGATTGGTCTGCAGGCAGACGTCCAGCATCGGAATGCGGCCGTGGTTGTGCCAGCGCTGCAGATACAGCAGCGTGTCCGCCGCCGCGATAATGCCGCAGCCGCAGAGGTTAACCATATGATTGTCGGAAAACTGCTGGCCGCCGCCGTAGGTTCTCTGCCCGTCCAGCGCGACGGAAATATAAGGATGCTGCAGGGAGAGCATGTTCATCACCGTCTTTATTATACAGCAGCTTGCCCGGACATTCAACAGAAAAGACGCCCCACATCCAAATGTGAGGCGTCTTTCGGCAAACGCTTGTTTACTTCGCCAGGACCTTCTTGAGTCTGGCGTAGCGGGGAAGGGAATCGACCAGCGGGAGCTTCGGCTCGCCCTGAATGAGGGGCAGCACGTAGTCGATGAACTCCTGCCTGAGGCCGTTGCCGTCCTCGTTGATCCACTCGAGCGGGACCTTCTTTTCGTAGTTCGCGACCTTGGAGAGGGGGAGGAGGACCAGCTTGCAGTGATACTTGCCGTTGATATACTCGCGCTCGAAGGCGACCATCTGGCCGGTCACGCCGCCCACAGCCTGTACAACGGCCTCACGGCCGGCCGCGCAGGCCTCCTCGATATCGGTGGCGGAGGCGAGGTGCGCGCCGCAGCGCTGCAGCAGGCTCAGCTCGATCCCGCGGACCTTGGCGCCGGTGTGGTGCTTGACGATCTCGGCAAGGGAGGCGGCGAGACCGCCGAGCTGGGCGTGGCCGAAGCCGTCGGTCGCGGAAGTTTTGGCCTCGGAAACGAAGCTGCCGTCGGCATAGTGGATGCCCTCGGATACGGCGACGAGGACCTTGCCGCTCTGCGCGTAGACCTTGTCGACGTCGGCGAGGAACTTGTCCATGTCGAAGTTCAGCTCGGGCAGATAGACGAGATCGGGGCCGGAGCCGTAGACCGTGGCGAGCGCGGCGCTGGCGGCGAGCCAGCCGGCGTGACGGCCCATGATCTCCACGATGGTGACCATGCCGTTGTCATACACGCGCGCGTCCTTGTTGATCTCCATGCAGGAGGTGGCGATATACTTGGCGGCGCTGGCGAAGCCGGGGCAGTGGTCGGTGCCGAAGAGGTCGTTGTCGATGGTCTTGGGCACGCCCATGACCCTGCAGGCATAGCCTACGGATTCCATATAGCGGCTGATCTTGTTGCAGGTGTCCATGGAATCGTTGCCGCCGTTATAGAAGAAGTAACGCACGTTGTACTTCTTGAAGATCTCGAGGATGCGCTTGTAGTCGGTATCGTCGACCTCGGGATCGGCGATCTTGTAGCGGCAGGAGCCGAGCTCGGAAGAGGGGGTATTCAGCAGGAGCTTGAGCTCTTCGGGATCCTCCTCGTCCATGACGAAGAGTTTGTCCTCCAGGACGCCCTTGATGCCATGGCTCGCCCCGTAGACCGCGGTGATCTCCTCCGCCTCAAGGGCGGCGCTGATCACGCCGTAAGCGCTGGCGTTGATAACGGCGGTGGGACCGCCGGACTGGCCGAAGATGCAGGAGCCGATCAATTTTTCAGACATTTTCTTTCCTCCAACGAATATTGAAAATAATTCTTTTTTGTAAAAACTACTTATTGATTCTACCACGCAATGAGGATATAATAAGAACGAAAATTTGTAAATGTGCTATTTGTACAAATTTTTAAGAAATTGGATAGGAGAATATGAATTATGCCACTTGTGACCACGAAAGAGATGTTTGCGAAGGCCTATAACGGCGGTTATGCCATCGGCGCCTTCAACGTCAATAACATGGAGATCGTCCAGGGCATCACCGAGGCGGCCGGTGAGCTGAGAAGCCCTGTTATCCTGCAGGTGTCCAAGGGTGCCCGCGCCTATGCCAACCACACCTATCTCGTGAAGCTTGTCGAGGCTGCGATCATCGAGAATCCCGAGATCCCGATCGCCCTGCATCTGGACCACGGCGACACCTTCGAGCTCTGCAAATCCTGCATCGACGGCGGCTTCACCTCCGTCATGATCGACGCTTCCTCCAAGTCCTTTGAAGACAATATCGCCCTGACCCGTCAGGTCGTCGAGTACGCGCACGACCACGGCGTCGTCGTCGAGGCCGAGCTCGGCACCCTGGCCGGCGTTGAGGACGAGGTCTCGGTCGAGCATGGCCATGAGAGCTACACCCGCCCCGAGGAGGTCGAGGAGTTTGTCAGCCGTACCGGCTGCGATTCGCTCGCCATCGCGATCGGCACCTCTCACGGCGCCTATAAGTTCAAGGCCTCCCAGTGCACCCGCAATGCCGACGGCGTGCTTGTTCCGCCTCCGCTCCGCTTCGACGTGCTGGAGGAGTGCATCAAGCGTCTGCCCGGCTTCCCGATCGTGCTGCACGGTTCCTCCTCCGTCCCGCAGGAGTTCGTAAAGATGGTCAATCAGTACGGCGGCAACATGCCCGACGCTATCGGCATCCCGGAGGATCAGCTCCGCGAGGCCGCCAAGCTCGCCGTCTGCAAGATCAATATCGACTCCGATATCCGTCTTGCCATGACCGGCAATATCCGCAAGTACTTTGCCGAGCATCCCGACCACTTCGATCCCCGCCAGTATCTCAAGCCCGCACGTCAGGCGGTGAAGGACATGGTCGCCCACAAGATCGTATACGTGCTGGGTTCGGACGGAAAAGCATGATCCGCTGACCTCGCCAGGATTCTCAGGGAGGTGGCAGAATGAGCCAGGGACATATAAAAAAACAAGCGCCGAAAGTCGATCCATCAAAGCTTTCCGCCACACTTAGTAATTTTTTGGTCATCAGACTCGTTGTAGCTTCCGTTATTTTCGCCGTGGCGCTCATCCTGAATATCCCGAGCTTTCTCAGGATTATTCTGCTGGTGCTCGTGGCGGGCCTCGCGGGTTTTGATATTATCGTCAAGGCTGTTCATGCGGTCGAAAACGGCGAATTCCTTTCTTCGCCCGTCATGCTGGTGCTGATCGCGGTCGTCGCCTTCTTCGTGGGCTTTGCCACAGAGGGCGCCGCGCTGATCCTGCTGTATCAGATCGGGCTGCTGCTGCTGAATTTTGCCAAGGAGCATACGAAGAGGGCGGCGCTGGATCTTATGCAGGACTGCGACGAAGATGTGATCGCGCATATGAAGGAGCTGGCGCGCGACGAGGAGAACTGCTCCATGGCGATCGAAGACGTCATGCGCGTCAGCGCGGGTACGATCCTTCGTCTTGCCATGCTGCTGGCGGTGGTTTACGCGATCGCACTGCCGCTGTTTACGAATCTGAGCTTCCTGATCTCCATCCACAGGGCGCTGGTGATCCTGCTTATTGCCACGCCCCTGTCTGTCGTGGTGTCCATTCCCGTCGCGGGGCTGGTCGGCCTTTGCAGCAGCGCGAGCCGCGGGCTGGTTTTCAACAACGCCTACAGCATGGAGGCCATGGCGGACGCATCCGTTGCGGTCATCGACAAGAATGGCGTCTTCACGGACGAGTGCCCGCGCGTGATCTCCATGTTCTCGGACGCGCTCGATCAGGATACCTTTCTGAACTTCGTGGCGCATGCCCTGTACTACTCCGAGCAGCCTGTCGCACATGCGGTTTCCGCGATTTTTGACCATGACTACCGGCTGGACGTCATCAAGGATTTCCGTGAGATCCCGGGATACGGCGTTGAGCTCTCCATCGACGGTATCCCCGTGACCTTTGCCACGGCGGAATATCTCCGGGGCAGGGGACTGGATATCGAGGAGACGGACGAGGGCGTCGGGCAGACCTTCTACATGGTCGTCTCCGGCAGGAAAATGGGCAAGGTCGTGATCACCTCCGACGTCAATCCGAATCTGGAGGATCTGGTGCCTGAGCTGAAATCCGCCGGGATCGGACGCTGTATCCTCCTGTGCGAGGACAGCAAGGAGGCCGGGCAGGACTTCGCCGAGGCTATGAACTTCTCGGAGATGTACGCCCAATGCAATACGCCGAAGAAGCTGCAGATCGTCGACGAGACCACGCGCAAGACGAAGGGGGCCGTCCTGTTCCTGTATGCCAACGGCATCGAACAGCACAGCGCCGCCGCGGTCGATATCCGCGTCGCCAAGCGCGCCAAGTATGCCGACGCGGTCGTAACAGCCGACGAGCTGGGCAATCTGCCGGTCGTCAAGCAGGTCTCCAAGCGCGTGCGCGATATCTGCATAGAGAACGCCTTGTTTGCGTTTATTGTGAAAGCAGTGCTGATTTTCCTGAGCATCCTCGGCTACTGCAATCTCTGGCTGGCTGTGGTGCTGGATTTCGCGACTGCGATCGCAACGGTGCTCAATACGATCCGGATCACGGGACCTTCGATCCGCGCCAATCTCAAATACCGATACAGAAGACAATAACAAAAAAACAATAATAACAGTCTCAAACGGCCGCAGAAATGCGGCCGTTTGAGACTATCAAAACCTTGTTGCCATGTTCGATTACAGAGCAGCGGGGGAGTTCGAGGGGGCAAGGCCCGCCTCGAGTTCGATAAACCGACGTCCGGAAAGATTCACTTGACAAGAGAGCGAATCTCGTATAATATAAATTTTACGAGATTCGAAACAGGGGGAAAACAGCATTTATGAATCTGGACCTGATCAACGACGTTCCCGATATCGTTATGGAATTTCTGGAATACCACTCGACTGTTCGCGGGCATTCCGATCTTACGGTATCCGGCTATTATCATGATCTGAAGATCCTGTTTCGCTTTCTGAAACGACGCCGGCGTCTGGTCCCCTCTGACACGCCGTTTCAGGAAATCGACATCACAGACGTCGATCTGGACTTCATCAAAAAAATCAAAATCGAAGAGCTGTACCGCTACCAGTCGTTTTCTCCGGAAGGCCAAAACTCTCTCTCTGCCGCCAGCAGATGCAGACGGACCTCTGCCGTGAAGTCCTTTTTCAACTATCTGACGCTGAAAAGACATTTGTTGGACTACAATGTCTGTCAGGAACTGGAAATGCCCAAGCGTCAGGCCTCGCTGCCGCGCTATCTGGAGGAATCCGAATGCGAACGCCTGCTTGCCGCCTGCGACGGTCCGTTTGCCTACAGGGATTATGCGATCCTGATGTTGTTCCTGTCGTGCGGGCTGCGGGTGTCTGAGCTTGTCTCCCTCAATGTCACCGACCTCTATGAGGATCATGTGCGCGTGCTCGGCAAAGGCAACAAAGAACGCGTGGTCTTTTTCGCAGAGGGCTGCCGTGAGGCGATCGACGACTATCTGGAGGTACGCAACGTAGAAAAAGTAAAGGATTCTGACAAAAACGCCCTGTTTATCAGTCGGAAAAACTGCCGGATCGGCGTACGCGGCGTTGAAAACATGCTGGAAAGCAAGCTCCTGGCCGCCGGGCTGGACGCGAGCCGATACTCCCCTCACAAGCTCCGGCACACCGCGGCGACGCTGATGCTCAAAAACGGCGTGGACACGCGGGCGCTACAGGAGGTGCTGGGACACAGCAATCTCAACACGACACAGATCTACACCCACCTGGACAATGCCGCCCTGCACGAGGCCGCCATGGCGAACCCTATAGGCCGGAAGAAAAAAGCAGAGCACGAAAACGAGGATAAATAAGCAAAAAATCACGGGAATCGTTGATTTCCGTGATTTTTTTGCGAATTATTCTCTTGACAAAACCGAAGCGATCGCCTCGCCGATGTTCCGGACCGCTATCAGCTTCAAGCCTTCGGGCGCTTTCACATCGTCGCGCCCGTGCGCCGGGATCACACAGCGGCGAAAGCCCAGACGGGCGATCTCGGACAGGCGCTGGTTGAGGGCGCTGACGCTCCTGATCTCGCCCGAGAGGCCGATCTCACCGAGTGCGGCGAGATCGGAGCCGAGCGGACGATCAAGATAGCTCGAGGCGATGGAGAGCGCCGTGGCCAGGTCTGCCGCGGGTTCCTCCAGCGTGAGCCCGCCGATGACGTTGATATAGGCGTCGCAGCCGGAGACGGACAGTCCGCCGCGCTTTTCCAGCACAGCCAGCAGCATGGCGGCGCGGTTGTAATCCACGCCGTTGCTGCGCCGGGCCGCGTTATAGGCGGATGGTGTCACGAGGGCCTGCACCTCGGCCAGGATCGGGCGCGTGCCCTCGATCACACAGGCGACGCAGGTCCCGGGGCTGTTCTCCGGTCTTCCGCTCAAAAGCATTTCGGAGGGGTTTTCCACACAGCGCAGGCCGTGATCCGCCATTTCAAAGACGCCGATCTCGTTCGTGGAGCCGAAGCGGTTCTTGGCCGCGCGCAGGATGCGGAAACTCGTGCTTCGCTCGCCCTCAAAATAGAGCACGCAGTCCACCATATGCTCCAGGACCTTCGGACCGGCGATGCTGCCCTCCTTGTTGATGTGGCCGACGACAAACACCGTCAAACCCTTCTCCTTGGTCAGGCGCATGATGCGCATGGTGCACTCGCGCACCTGCGTGATGCTCCCGGGCGCGGAGGCCACGCCGCTGTCCGACATCGTCTGAATGGAGTCGACGATCACGATGTCCGGCTTGAGCGCGTCGATATTGGCGAGAATACTGTCCAGATCGGTCTCCGGCAGGACGAAAATCTCCCCGCCGGCAACGCCGAGCCGGTTAGCGCGCAGCTTGAGCTGGCGTTCGCTCTCCTCGCCTGTGACATAGAGTACGCGTTTGCTTATTCCCGCGCTGGCGCACATCTGCAGAAGCAGCGTGGATTTGCCGATACCCGGTGCGCCGCCGACAAGCACCAGCGAGCCGACGACAGCGCCGCCGCCGAGTACCCGGTCAAATTCCGATATGCCGGTGGAAAATCGGATCTCCTCAGAAAGATCCAGCTCCTCCAGACGCTTCGGCGAGACGCCGAGACCGGCGCGGACGCGGCCGGTGCTTTTCCCGCCGCTGTCTCGCTCAAGGCGGACCTCGGTCAGCGTGTTCCAGGCGCCGCAGGAGGGGCACTTCCCTGCCCAATTCGCCGTTTCATAGCCGCAATCCGTGCAGCAGTAGACTGTTTTCTGTCTGTTAGCCATGCTGATTCTCCCGAATATTACAATATGTATACCTTATATACGTTCCGTATTTGACTGAAACTGCAGATAGGAGCCCATCAGGACGGTGGCGAGGCCGGTCTGAAAGCTCGGGTCCTTCAACTGCTCCAGGTCGATCACATTGGACATGAAGCCGCATTCGACGAGGATCGCGGGGCAGCTCACATGCGACAGGATATAGAGCCGCTTCGTGGAGGGCTCTGCCACCCTGCGGCAATCCGGGTACAGACAGCGCAGCAGATTTGCCTGCGTCAAGAGACCCAGAGCGTCGCTCCCGGCTCCGGCGGCGTAGATCACCTGCGGGCCGCTGGGCTGACCGGTGGGATAGGTGTTTTGATGGATGCCGATATAGACCGGATTCCTGACGCCGTTGGTAAGCTCGGTCCGGCATTCCAGATCGCGTCGCTCGCTGTAGGCCTCCGTATCGGATTTGGTGCTGTCGTCCTGGCGGATCATGGTGTTGTCCTGCCCGTACAGCTCCGCCAGCGCGCGGAGCTTCAGAGCGATGGCGAGGTTCAGATCGCTCTCGCGCGTACCGTCCGCACCGAGCGCACCGCAGTCGATCCCGCCGTGCCCGGCGTCGATGACGAGCGTGGCGGGGCTTTGCCGCGCCGAGGCAGCCAGCCGCTTTTCTCCTCTCGTCAAAAGAAAGAACGCGGCAAACAGGAGCAGCAAAAGCAGAAGCAGCCACAGCGCTCTTTCGATCCCGTGTTTGTTCTCAGTCCGCACGGAGCCCTCCCCGAACGGGGCCGCTTTGATTATAGACGCTGCGGCCCCGCAAGTCAAACCGAATCGTCAGTTCCCGTTTCAAAGCAGGATACATATCAATCCGCCGCTCCCCTCGTTGATGATGCGCTCCAGCGTCTCGCGGAGCTTTTCTTTCACGTTCTCCGGCAGGGCCTCCAGCTTGGCGGAAAGGCCCTCCTCCGCGATATCGTTGAGCGACTTGCCGAAGATGTTCGACTCCCAGATGCGGTTGACGTCGCCTTCAAAGCCCTGCAGGAGGAAATTGATGATCTCCTCCGACGCGGTCTCTCCGCCGATGGCAGGGGTGACCTCTGTCTCGACCCTGGTCATCATCATATGGATGGCCGGCGCGCTGGCCTTGAGCTTGACGCTGTATTTCCCGCCCTGCCGTACGATCTGCGGCTCTTCCAGCTCCATCTCGCTCGAATCCGGCACCACGACGCCGTAGCCGCGGCTGCGCACCTGCTCCAAAGCGCTGCGCAGGCGGTCATAATCCAGCTTGATGCTGCTCATCTCGCTGAGCGTGGAAATCAGATCCCCGTCGCTGCGGATCTCAATGCCCGTCTGCTCGCTGATGGTCTGATAGTACAGAGCGCGCGGAAGGCAGATCCGGATCGCTGCGGCGCCTGCGCTCAGATCGTTTTTCTCCAGCATGACGCCCTCGACCGCGTCGCTTTGCTGCAGCGCTTCCAGGACCGCGCGGCAGTCGCGGATGTGCTCCGCACTGTAAGCTGCGTCCCGGATCTCCCGAAAGAGCTGCTGCCGCAGCGCGTTGTCTTCGGGCAGGGCGTCGAGCCAGTCTGGCAGAAAGACGCCCAGCGATTTAAGCGGGAATTCTTCGAGCACCGAGCGAATGATCTCCACGATATCGGACTCTGTCATGGTCAGACAGTTGACCGGCAGACAGCGCACACCGTAATCCGCCGCGATCCGGGCAGCCAATGCGCCGGCGTTCTCGGATTTGGGCTCGGTACAGTTGAGCAGCACGACGAAGGGCTTCCCGATGCTCTTGAGCTCCTGAATGACGCGCGCTTCCGATTCCTCGTACGCCCTGCGCGGAAGGTCGCAGATCGAGCCGTCCGTCGTGACCACAATCCCGACCGTGGAGTGCTCGGTGATGACCTTGTGGGTCCCCTTCTCCGCGGCCTCGGTCAGCGTGACCTCGTGATCGAACCAGGGCGTCGTCACCATCCGCTCTCCGCCGTCCTCCTCCTGCTGCCCGGCGGCACCTTCGACCATGTAGCCGACGCAGTCGACCAGCCGGACCGAGAGCTCCGTATCTCCGCCGAGAAGGATGCTGACGGCGTTCTCGGGCACAAACTTCGGCTCGGCGGTCATGATGGTCCTGCCGGAGCCGCTCTGCGGCAGCTCATCCCGGGCGCGTTCGCGCATGTAGGTGTTCTCGATATGAGGGATCACGAGCGTCTCCATGAAACGCTTGATAAAGCTCGACTTGCCGGTCCTGACCGGACCGACGACGCCCAGCAGGAACGCGCCGTCCGTCCTGACGGCGATATCGCTGTAGATGGAAGATTCAGCCATAAAAACGCCTCCGCTCTCATGTTCTCGCTTGTTCGAGTCTATGAGCAGCGGAGGCGGCGTATGACAGACTTATCAGAGGAAGCGGACCGTCTGCCGCAGCGCTTTGCTGACCGTGAAGGAAACGTCCGGGAAGCGCTGGGCGAGCCGTTCGCGCAGGACCGGGATCACGGGCGTCTCCGTGCAGAAATGATCCCCGTCGATCAAATTGATCCCCAGCTCCTGTGCGCGCAGGAACTCATGGTATTTGATGTCGGCCGTCACATAGGTATCGCAGCCGAGCCGGAAAGCCTCGTCCACGCAGTCGCCGCCGGACCCGCCCATCACGCCGATCCGCTGCACGGGCCTGCCAGCGTCATAATAGCGCAGGCCGTTGGTTGCAAGCTTCCTTTTGCACAACGGAAGAAACTCCGCCATGGACATGGGCCCCGGGAGCATGCCGACGCGGCCGCAGCCGTCCCTGTCGAGCGCCAGCTCCGGCTCCGGCTCCGCGCCGAGAAGACGGATCAGCACGTCGTTGACCCCGCCCTCCGCAATATCCAGATTCGTATGCATGGAGATCACGGCGATGCGCTTTTCCGTAAGCTTCAGCAGCCGCTCCGTCCCCGGATCGGCGTCGGAGATGCATTTGGGGCCGTTGAAGAACAGCGGATGATGCGACACGATGAGCTTTGCGCCCATGCGGATCGCCTCGTCCGCGACCGCGTCCGTTACATCCAGCGCGAGCAGCACGCGGCTGATCTTCGCCCTGCCGCGGCCGAGCTGGAAGCCGGAATTGTCAAACTCCATCTGCAGCGACAGCGGCGCCAGCTCGCAGAGGTATTCGTAAACATCATTGATGAGCGTCATAGCTTTTCCTTCAACTCCTTCGCCTGTTCCAGTATCTCCCGGTAGAGCAAAGCGCGCGGGCTGCGCACTTCCCTGCCCTCCATGCCGTCCAGGGCTTTGGCAAGGCGGCCTTCAAAGCCCTCCAGCGCAAGGCGGTACAGCGCGGGGTCCCCGGCCAGAGAGGCCTTGCCGACAAAAAGCTCGGCGTCGGTAAGCGCCGTATGGCCGCCGAAGCGTGCCGTCAGGAGCTGGTACAGCGTCCCCGCGTCCTCGACGAGCGATTCGCTGAGGATCTCGAATTCATTGTATGCCAGCCAATAGCGCACAACCTCCGCCTTTGTCATGGGCTGGAGGATCAGACGATAGCGGCTGTCCATGCACCACTCCGCCTCGTCGAGGATTTTGACGATGCTGTCGCCGCCCAGCCCGGCAATGACAATGGTGTCCACCGCCTCCGGCGGGCAGAGCGCAAGGCCGTCGCAGAGCAAAAACTCGATCCTGTCCGAAACGCCGGCACGCGCTGCGCTCCTCTTCGCGGTGCGGAGCGGGCCTTCATTGATGTCGGAGGCGAGGATGCGGCCCGGATAGCCGTTTGCCGCCAGCGCCGCGGGCAGATAGCCGTGATCCGTCCCCACGTCGATCACGCCGACGCCGGGAGAGATCATTTCGTAAATGGCAGCGATACGCTTGTTCATGAGAGCTCCTTGATTAAATAAAAAAGCCGGAATTGCTTCCGGCTTTTCAGGCACTGTTCAGACCGTCTCAAGATAAGCCTTGAGATAGCTCAGAAACTCGTCGGGGTCGACGCCGTGAGCGCAGCAGGCCTGCTCGATATTCTCGCCGCTGGCCATCGCGCAGCCCATGCAGTGCATGCCGATCGCCTGGAAGGCGGGCATAGCCTGGGGACAATTCTCCACGACCTCGGAGATCAGGGTGTCGCGTGTGATTTCCATAGGGATACCTCCAGAGTAAGAATAGTAAAGGGACACACAAGGTGTCCCTTTACAAGCGGGAACAGGCGATCAGGCCTGCTCTCTCATCTTAGCAAAGCACTCGCTGCAGTAGACGGGACGGTCGGACTTGGGCTCGAAGGGAACCTTGGCTTCGCCGCCGCAGGCAGCGCAAACAGCGGTGAAGAACTCGCGCGGGCCGCGGGCGGCGTTCTTGCGAGCGTCACGGCAGGCCTTGCAGCGCTGGGGCTCGTTCTGGAAGCCGCGCTCTGCGTAGAACTCCTGCTCACCGGCGGTAAAAACGAACTCTTTGCCGCACTCTTTGCATACTAAAGTTTTGTCCTGGTACATCTTGAATCCTCTCTTTTGATTGTGCCTGTCGGCTGTATTTGCGTTCAGCTGCCGCTGATATCGCCAAAAAATGGGTCCCGCTCCAGCTTGCGCCGGATCCGCTGTACGGCGTTGCCGATGCTCCTTTCGTCCCGGGAAAGACGCTGCGCGATCTCTCGGTAACGCAGGCCTTCCAGATACAGATCGAGCACCTTGATTTCGAAACTGGAAAGGCAGCGGGAAAACGCCGCATCAAGCTCTTCCTTGTTTTCTCTGGCCAGAACAAGTTCTTCAGGGTTCCTCAGGAAGCCCACGGGGAAAGCCGATAGGTCAGCACCGGAATCTTCGGAGAGTTGTTCAAGTGAAATGCCGTCGTTCAGGGGAAAATGCTTTAATCGGGATGCGGATTTGATCGCGGAAAGAAGACGTCTGCGAATGCAGAGATGAGCGTAAGTCTTGAAAGAAGTGCCGTCGGAAGCGTCGAAAGTCCGGATCGCGGAGAGAAGACCGAAGGTCCCCTCCTGAATCAGATCCTCGCTGTCGCCGCCGGCGAGAAACAAAGGACGGGCACAGGCCCGAACCAGGCGAAGGTAACGCTCGACAAGCGCTTCCTCCGCAAATCTGTCGCCCTTTTGTGCAAGCTCCTGAAGCTTGTTGTCCTCTAATGCTGCGTAATCTAACATAGACTTTCTTTTGTTTTATTCTGACACATCATGTATTATACAACATCAGCGGCCAAAGTCAAGGTCTATTTTGTCTATTCTGTTAAAATGCCGCCCCCGTCAGAGCTCAAGCTGCTGCTGACCCATATAGGCGATGCCCAGGTGGGCGTAGGCCTTCTGCGTCACGCAGCGGCCGCGCGGGGTCCTGGTGAGAAAGCCGCACTGCAGAAGATAGGGCTCGTACACATCCTCCAGCGTGACGGCCTCCTCGTTGATCGTCGCCGCCAGCGTATCCAGCCCGACGGGGCCGCCGCCGTAGAACTCGATGATGCTGCGCAGCATCCGGCGGTCGAGGGAGTCGAGTCCGAGCTTGTCGACCTCGAGACTGGACAGGGCCCGGTCCGCCACATCCCGCGTGATGACGCCGTCCGCCCGCACCTGGGCATAGTCGCGCACCCGGCGCAGGAGGCGGTTTGCGATACGCGGCGTCCCGCGCGAGCGCGACGCGATCTCATAGGCCCCCTCGGGGACGATGCGCACGTTCAGGATGCCGGCCGAGCGCTGCACGATGCGCTGCAGCTCCTCCGACGTATAGAGCTCGAGCCGGAGCGTGACGCCGAAGCGGTCCCGCAGCGGGGCCGTCAGCTGGCCGGAGCGCGTCGTGGCGCCGATCAGCGTGAAGCGCGGCAGATCGAGATGCAGGGAGTTGGCCGAGGGCCCTTTGCCGAGGATGATGTCGATGGCATAATCCTCCATGGCGGGGTACAGGATCTCCTCATAGGCGCGGTTGAGCCGGTGGATCTCGTCGACAAACAGGATATCGCCCTCGTTGAGATTGGTGAGCATGGCCACGAGGTCGCCCGGCTTCTCGATCGCGGGGCCGGAGGTGATGCGCATGCTGACGCCCATCTCGTTGGCGATGACCGCGGCGAGCGTAGTCTTGCCGAGTCCCGGGGGCCCGTGCAGCAACACGTGATCCAGGGACTCCCCTCTCATCTTGGCGGCGTTGATGAAGACGGAGAGATTGTCCTTGGCCTTCTCCTGCCCGATGTATTCCGCGAGGGTGCGCGGGCGCAGAGAGCCCTCCGCGTGATCCTCCGGCAGGCTGACCGCGGTGGTGATGATCTCGTCGTTGACTTCGTCGGAAAAATTGATGCTCATGCTTCTCCCCTGTTACTTGACCATTTGCTTCAATACGGCCCGAATGATCTGCTCGGCGCTCAGGCCGGCAGTGTCGAGCTTTTTGAGCGCCGGACCGATCTCCGCGCTGGAATACCCCAGCACGCTCAGACCCATGACGGCGTCGTTGACGGCGGAGCTTTCGCCGGCGGTCTGGATCGGCGCGGCGGGCAGCGCGTAGTCCGGGCTGCTCAGCTCCTTGCTGACCTTGTCCTTGAGCTCAAGGATGACGCGCTGGGCGATCTTCTTGCCGATGCCCGGCGCGACGGTCAGCGCCTTCTCATCGTTGCTCATCACAGCAAAGGCCAGGCCCTCCGGCGTCGTGTGCGAGAGGATGGACATAGCGGCCTTCGGCCCGATGCCGGAGACGGAGGTGAGCATCTCAAAGCAGCGGCGCTCGTTCTTTTCCAGAAAGCCGAAGAGATCGTAATTGTTCTCCCCGATGGATTCCGAGACATAGAGCTTGGCGCGCTGGCCGAGGCGCAGCCCCGAGAGGGTGTTGGCCGTCACGCTCAGCGCGTAGCCGACGCCCCCGCAGTCGAGCACCGCTAGGCCCGGCTCCAGCTCGCTGACCGTGCCGTCTATATGGTAGAGCATGTCTCCCGATCTCCTTTGAACAGTAGTGAGGTCGCGCTGCGCGCATGGCAGATGGCGAGTGCGACGGCGTCCGCCGCATCGTCGGGCCGCGGCGCCGCAGAGAGCCTGCAGATGCGCTTGACCATCTCCATGACCTGCTTTTTCTCCGCCCTGCCGTAGCCGACCACGGCCTGCTTGACCTGCAGCGGCGTGTACTCGTACACCGTGACCCCCGCCTTGCGGCAGGCCAGCAGGATCACCCCGCGGCCGTGGGCCACGGCGATGCCCGTCGTGATATTGGTGTTGAAAAACAGCTCCTCGATCGAGACCGCGTCCGGCTTGAACAGCTCCAGCAGATCCAGCATGTCGTCATAGATCTGCTCCAGCCGAGCGGAGAGAGCGGTATGGGCCGGGGTCTCGATCACGCCGCACTTGACGAGACGGACGCTGTCCCTGTCCGCATCCAGTACGCCGAAGCCGATCGTGGCGATCCCCGGGTCGATTCCCAAGATACGCATACCATCACATCCTGTCATGGATTCTAGCATATTTCGCTATTTCGCGCAACAGGAAAAGAGCCTCCCGTGTAAGCGGGAGGCTCTCGTTCATGGCTTTACAGGAGTCTTGCGTTTCTCAGCACCAGATATTGAAAATAGTTTCCGTTCCCGGCGTCCTCCCGGTAGGTGTCAAAGCAGCCGATCACGGTGATCTCCGTGCCCGGCTCCGGGTAATCGTCCGGGAACACGCGGCTTTCGGCCAGCTCAAACTCCAGGCCCTGCGCGCAGCAGGCGGTCGCATCCTTCACGATACAGGCGTACAGGCGGCTTCCGTTATATTCCTGTGTGGCAAACTGGCCCTTCATCTTCACCGTTTTTCCGATATACAGATCCGGCTCGTACACCATGGCGTAGACCTCGGAATAGACCATCGTGCTGCTGAGCTGCGTCAGGTCGACGTCTGCGGCGTCCGGATCCTCTTCCGCAGGCTCCGCCGTTTCCGCCGGAGCGAAGGCATCGGGGCTCTCCTCGTCCGCGTAGGGATCCTTCACGGAAGCCGGAGCCGGAGCCGCGGTCTGCGGAGGCGCGCCTGCGCCGCAGGCTGCCAGGGAGAGAAGGGCTGACAGGACCAGCACGACAACGATAAGCTTTTTCACACGTGAACACCTCCAAAACATGTGCCCAGAGCGGAGAACACAAAGAACATCACGATATCCGCCGCGACGATGGTCGAGCCGACCGGCGTCCCGGCGAGAATAGAGATCAGGATGCCGAGCAGCGAGCAGAAGATCGAGAGCACCGCCGAGCAGACCGTCACGCTGCGAAAGCTCTTGAACACCCGCATGGCGGAGAGCGCCGGGAAGATGACCAGCGCCGAGATCAGCAGCGAGCCGACGAGATTCATCGCAAGCACGATGATGACCGCGATGATGACCGCAATGATGAGGTTGTAGGCCTTTGTTCTGACGCCGGTCGCGGCGGCGAAGCTCTCGTCGAAGGTGACGGCGAAGACCTTGTGATAGAAGAACACGAAGGCCGCCACGACGATCACGGACAGCACCGTGCAGAGCCAGACTTCTTCCTTCTTCAGCGTCAGGATCGAGGTCGAGCCGAAAAGCGTGGAGCAGACGTCGCCGGAGAGATTGCCGGAGGGCGTGAAGAGATTCATCAGCAGATAGCCTATGGCCAGCGCCCCGACCGAGATCATGGCGACCGCCGCGTCCCCCTTGATCTTCGCGTTCTGGCCGGTGCACAGCAGGGCGATGGCACAGAGGATCGTGATCAGCAGCACCAGCGGCATATCGTTCGTCACATGCAGCACCGAGGCGATCGCCATGGCGCCGAAGGCCACATGGCTCAGCCCGTCTCCGATGAAGGAGAAGCGCTTGAGCACCAGCGTCACGCCCAGCAGCGAGGAGCACAGCGAGATCAGCACGCCCACGGCCAGCGCGTAGCGCACAAAGGGATACTGCCAGTAGAGCGCGAGCTTTTCCGGGATCGCCGTCACTGCGCCTCGCCCCCCTTCGTGAAGACCGTGCCGATCCCGCTCTCCCGGTAGGCCGCGTTCGTGCCGTAGAACACATGGTCTCCGATGTGCAGGACGTGGCTTGCATAGCGGAGCGCCGCGCCGATATCGTGGGAGATCATGATGACCGTGATCCCCTGCTCGCGGTTGAGCCTTTCTATCAGCTCGTACATCTCCGCCGTCACCTTCGGGTCGAGGCCGGAGACCGGCTCGTCGAGAAAGAGCAGCTTGGTGGTCGCGCACAGGGCGCGGGCGAGCAGCACCCGCTGCTGCTGGCCGCCGGAAAGCTCCCGGTAGCAGCGGCCCGTCAGATCTTCGATCCCCATCGCGCGGATGTTTTCTTCCGCGCGCTGCTTCTCCGCTTTTGTATAGAAGGGCCGCCAGCCGCAGCTTCCCTCAAGACCGGAGAGCACGACCTCCCACACGGAGGCGGGAAAGTCCTTCTGCACCGGCGTCTGCTGGGGCAGATAGCCGATCTCGTTGATGCGGAGCCCGTCTCCTGTCAGAATCTGCCCGGCGAGCGGCCGCTGCAGGCCTAGGATCGTCCGCATGAGCGTACTCTTGCCGGAGCCGTTTTCCCCGACGATGCAGAGATACTCCCCGCTGTTCACTTCAAAACTCAGGTCATGCAGGATCTCCCGGCCGTCATAGCCCAGACAGAGATCCCGGCAGGTGATGAGCGCCATTGTTTTTCACCTCATCCCAATGCGGCTTTCAGCACATCAAGGTTCCGCTCCATAACTGCAAGATAGCTTGCCCCGGCGGCCACGTCCTTCGCCGTTGTGGACTGCATGGAATCCAACGTCAGGATCTGCTGATCCCTGCTCTGTGTGTTCTCCACGACGGTTCGGGCGATGCTGCCGTTCGCGCTCTCGATCTGCAGAACGGCGGGCAGACCGAGCTCGTCCAGCTTGTTTGCCAGGAAGATGACGGTCTCGAAGCTGGCATCCGTCTCCGCCGAGCAGCCGACAAAGGCGGCGTAGTAGTTCAGAGCGTAGTCGTCCGCCAGATAGCGGAAGGGAAAGCGGTCCGCAAACAGGAGCGTGTGATGCTTAGCTCCGTCGACCGCCGTTTGATACCGCGAGTCAAGCGCATTCAGCTTTTCGATATACGCGTCGGCGTTGGCGTTGCAGACGGAAGCGTTTGCCCCGTCGATCTTCCCGAGCGCATCGGCGATCGTCCGGCAGAGGACGGCCGCGTTTTTCAGCGAAAGCCAGACATGCTCGTCGTATTCGACCTCTTCTTCGTGGTCGTGGTCGTGCTCGTCGTGATCGTGTTCGTCATGGTCATGCTCGTCGTGATCGTGCTCCATGCCCTCGACCACCTCTTCTTCCTTGACCGAATCGCCGAGGACATCCATCAGGCTGATGACCGCCATGTTCTTGTTTGTAGCCTCCTGCAGGGCATCCTCGACCCATTCGTCGCTCTCGCCGCCCACATAGATGAAAAGGTCGCAGGCGCAGATGCGGACGATGTCGTCGGCCGTGGGCTGATAGCTGTGCAGATCGACGCCGTTGTCCAGCAGCATGGTCACCTCGGCGTCGGCAGCCTTTTCGCCGAGTATATTCATGACCCAGTCATAGACCGGGAAGATCGTGGTCACGATGCGAAGCTTCGGGACGGAGACAGTCTCCTTCGCCGGGGCTGACCCGCAGCCTGCCAGAAGACCGAGTGCGAAAGCAATAACCAGAATAACAGAAATGAATTTTTTCATATAAAAAACCTCCGAATCAAATCCAAAAATGAGCGCAAAAAGACAAGGGGGGATAACGACGCGCGAGAAACGCGTGACGTTCCAAGCTTGTCCGGCGACGCGCGACATTACATGCTTGTCCGGCGACGCCAAACGCGCCTGTCCTTTCGAACAGACTTACCCCTTGCGTTTTTTATTTGGATTTAATCCGAAAGCTTGACCTTTAATGCAATCAACGTGTGGGGACGGGCAATGCGGGAAACGGGCTCCGCGGCGGCGAGGATCACCGCGCAGAAGCTCCACAAGGCCAGCAGGAGCGCCGCTGCCGCAAACAGATTTCGCAGCAGGCTCTCGCAGACCTGCAGCTGGACACAAATGACGCAGTCCTCGCCGCAGCAGTCGTGGTCGGCCTCGAGCGCGATATACAATACGGAGAAGAGCATGACAAAAGCCAGCAGTAGCGCAAGCACCGCCGAGAGTTGTTTCGCTTTGATCATGATCTCATCTCCTTTCGATCGATTCTGCAGAAAAACGGGAGCTTTTCAAAGCCCCCGTTTTTGCGCCTTATGCTTTTACGCCCGCGGGTGGGCCTTGTTGTATACATCCTTGAGCTGTTTCTTGACGAGCTGGGAGTACATGTGTGTCGAGGATATGTCGGCGTGGCCCAGCATCTCCTGGATCGCGTGAATATCCGCGCCGTTTTCCAGCAGGTGCGCCGCGAAGGAGTGGCGCAGCGTGTGGGGCGTGATGTCCTTCTCGATACCGGCCTTCTTCTGGTAGTGCTTGACGATCTTCCAGAAGCCCTGGCGGGACATGCGCTCACCGCTGACATTGACGAAGAGCGACTGCTCATCGGGCAGGAGGATCATCTGCGGCCGCACCAGCGTGATGTAATCGCTCAGCGCCTTGACCGCGGCGCTGTACATGGGGATGAAGCGCTCCTTGTTGCGGCTCTGGCAGCGGATGACGCCTGCGCTGAGGTTGACGTCGCTGATGTTCAGCTCGATCAGCTCCGTCACGCGGATGCCGGTCGCGTATAGAAGCTCCAGCATGGCCTTGTCCCGATAGCCCTTGGGGTCGATGCACTCCGGCTGGTCGAGCAGGAGCTCCACTTCCCTGCTGGTCAGGATCTCCGGCAGCTTCTGCGTGTTCTTGTCGGGGATCAGGCCCTGCGCGGGATTGACTGTGATGAGCTGCTTGATGAACAGATGCGAATACAGGCATTTGATCGACGCGATGGAGCGGGAGACCGTGGCGACGGATTTGCCGCCGCTGCGGAGCATCGCGATATACTCCCCCAGCTCCTCTGCGTCTGCATCGATGAGACCGTGCTCCGTCTCACGATCCAGATACTCCGCGAGCTGACGGATATCTCTCAAATACGAGCTGAGGGTGTTTGCCGATGCTTTCTTGTCTTCGGTGAGATAACGCTCGAACATTTCGATGACCTCGCCGTTTTGCATGCCAACGCCCTCCTTTCCACGAAAGTGTCTATGAGTACCGGAGAATCCGGCCGAGCAGGCACAATGCCGCCAAACCGAATATCGCCAGAACACAGCCAAGTCTGACGGAGCTTCCAAGCCCGTCCGGGTCCGCACGAATCACTCTTGCCAGCAGCAGTCCGTTCCAGATCCCCCGTCCGCCGAGCAGAAAGCACAGCGGGACAAGCAGGAGCAGAAGCAGCAGGCGGATGCCCGCGTCGCCCGGAGCCTGCAGGATCATATGCGCCTCACGGCAGCACGCCGCGCCGAGAACGCACATGACGAGAGGCTGCACAGCAAGCGCAAGCGGCGACATACACAGCAGCACATCCGCGCACAGCACAAGGCCCGTCACCCAAAGCGGCGCATCCCCGGACTGAAGACTGTCCGGAATAGGGGCCTGCTCCCAAAACAGAAGCGTCAGCGCACCGCCCAGAAAGAAGAGCAGCTGCAGGGCGTTGATCGTGCCAGAGGCTGTCTCATGCCTGGGCGTCATGGCCGGGTACGATCCGTGCGGCGGATAGTTTCTCGATTAACATAATCGATTGTGGTAACAATATATTACAAAATAGCAAAATAATCAAGTCCTTTTTTAAGATTTTTTAAAATATTTTTTTCGCTTATGTCAACTCGTGTTACATTTTTACATCTAAATGTCGCTAGAGTCAAGGGGAATAACGTTTTTGAAGCCATTTTACCGCTTTCGGTTATGTCCTTCCGGTTATGTTAATGATATGCAAACGCGGTTTTTTGGTGTTTTCGCTTACCGGAGCGGTACAGCAATGCGCCGGAAAGCGCGCCTGCGAGCGTAAAGCTTGCGACGCTCAAAACGGCGGAGGCGTCCAGGCTCCTCCCATTGATCAAAAAGCCGACGGTCAGCAGGACGATGCACAGAGTCGCGCCGCTGATGAGCCCTGCGGCAAAGCTCCCACCGCCGTTTTTCGACGACGCGGCGCGCCCCGCGGCATAGGCCGCGAGGAAGCTGACGGCCGCGCTGACATACGCGAGCGTCTCCTCCCCCGCATGCAGCAGGCGGAGAAGGAGCGCGCCCACCAGGACAAGCGCCGCCGCGCTGATTGCCCAGGCTGCCGCCGCGCTGAGCAGAAAGCCGGGACCGGCAAGTCGAGCAGAATCGTTTTTTTGCAAAAAAACACCCCCGAGCAGATAAGATCCCTACATCTTACTGCCCGGGGGACGTATTCATGCAAAGGCTGCGCGGATTACTTTCTGCCCTTTCTGGCACGGGCCTCGGCCTCGGCCGCCTCCATCTTGGCGGTCGTGGAGATGCCCCACTTCTTGATCTGGATGCGGACCCTGTCCTCGCCCGTCTCAAAGGTGACGGTGTCCTCGGTCACCTGTACGATCTTGCCGGTAATCGCGCCGATGGTCGTGATCTCGTCGCCGACCGTAAGCTGGCTGCGCATCTGCTCGACCTGCTTTTTCTTCTTGTTCTCGGGACGGATGAAGAAGAAGTAAAACACGGCGAACATCAGCGCCAGCATCAGAAGTGTGGAGCTGCCGCCGATCGCGCCTGCCGCATCGCTGGAAAGGAAGATACCCATATTTGAAAAACCTCCGAATTCAAAGTAGCCCTATTATAAATGCATGGGCCGAAAAAAGCAAGATACTTAAATACGTTTGTCGAGAATTTCCGAATAGCGGGCGCGGAACGCCGAAAAGCTCCCGTCATCCAGGCTGTCGCGGATCTTCTGCATGAGACTGTTGTAGAAGTACAGATTGTGCGTGACCGCAAAGCGCATGGCCAGCATCTCCTCCGCCTTGAACAGGTGCCGGACATAAGCCCTGGAATAGCGGCGGCAGACCGGGCAGTTACAGAGCGGGTCGATCGGCTGCTCGTCCCGGGCGTACTTTTCATTCTTGATGTTGAGTATGCCGCCCCAGGTGAACAGGTGCCCGTGGCGTCCGTTGCGGGCGGGCATCACGCAGTCGAAGAAATCAACGCCGCGCGCCACGCTCTCGATGATGTTGCCGGGCGTGCCCACGCCCATCAGGTAGCGCGGCCTGTCCTTGGGCATGTACTCCTCCACGGCTTCGATGGTGTCGTACATCTCCTGATGGGTCTCCCCTACCGCGAGTCCGCCGATGGCGTAGCCGGGAAGCTCGAGCTCCGCGATCTTCTTCATATGCTCGATGCGCAGGTCGTGAAACACCGCGCCCTGGTTGATGCCAAAGAGCATCTGCCCGGGATTGACGGCGTCCTCCTCCGCGCTGTACGCCTTGAGCGCCGCCTTGCAGCGTACGAGCCAGCGGTAGGTGCGCTCGCAGGATCGCTGTACGTAGTCCCGCGGCGAGGGGATCTTGACGCATTCGTCGAAGGCCATGGCGATGTCGGAGCCGAGATTCGACTGGATGCGCATGCTCTCCTCCGGCCCCATGAAGATGTGGCGGCCGTCCACGTGGGAATTGAACTTGACGCCCTCCTCGCCGATCTTGCGGAGCTTGGCGAGCGAGAAGATCTGAAAGCCGCCGCTATCGGTGAGGATGGGCCCGTCCCAGGTCATGAAGCGGTGCAGGCCGCCGAGAGACTTGATCAGCTCGTCCCCGGGTCTGACGTGCAGATGGTAGGTGTTGGACAACTCGATTTGACAGCCAATGCTTTTCAGGTCGGCGGCGGAGAGCGCCCCCTTGATGGCCCCCTGGGTGCCGACGTTCATGAAGACAGGGGTCTGCACCGTACCGTGGGGCGTGTCGAAGCTGCCGCGCCTCGCGCGGCCCTCCTGTTTGAGAAGCTGGTACACAGACGCCCTCCTTACAAAATCAGCATGGCGTCGCCGAAGGAAAAGAAGCGGTATCGCTCCTTCACGGCGATCTCATAGGCGTGCAGGATATTTTCCCGTCCGGCCAGCGCGGAGACCAGCATGATCAGCGTGCTCTCCGGCAGATGGAAATTCGTGATCAGCGCGTCGATGCACTTGAAGCGGTAACCGGGATAAATGAAGATGTCCGTCCAGCCGGAGGCCGCCGTCAGCGTCCCGTCCTCTGCCGCAAAGCTCTCCAGCGTGCGGCAGGAGGTCGTACCGACCGCGATGACGCGTCCACCCTGCCGTTTCGTCTCGTTGACCGTATCCGCGGTCTCCTGCGGGACGATGCAGAACTCCGCGTGCATCGGGTGATCCTCGATCTCCTCCTCCTTGACGGGGCGGAAGGTGCCGAGTCCGACATGGAGCGTCACGGTGCAGACCTTCACCCCCATGCCGCGGATCGTATCGAGAAGCTCGGGTGTGAAGTGCAGACCGGCCGTCGGCGCGGCGGCGCTGCCGGGCTCGCGGGAATAGACCGTCTGATAGCGCTCCGCGTCCTGCAGCTCCTCCCGGATATAGGGCGGCAGGGGCATCTTTCCCAGCCGCTCCAGGATCTCCAGAAAAATTCCCTCGTAGTGAAACTGTACGATGCGGTTGCCGCCCTCGGCCACGGCCTCCACCGTCGCCGTCAGCTCGCCGTCGCCGAAGGAGAGAGCTGTCCCCGGTTTGGTCTTGCGGCCCGGACGGCTCAGACATTCCCAGCGCCTTTCCCCGAGATCGCGCAGCAGCACGAGCTCGACCGCGCCGCCCGTACTGCGCATCCCGAGCAGACGCGCGGGTAGCACGCGTGTGTCGTTGATCACCAGACAGTCGCCTGCGCGCAGGTATTCCGGCAGCTCATAGAAATGTCGGTGCTCGATCGCGCCGGTCCGGGGATCCAGATGCAGCAGGCGCGAGGAGTCCCTGCGCTCCAGCGGCGTCTGTGCGATCAGCTCCTCCGGCAGCTCATAATAAAAATCCGTTCTTTTCAAAAGTGTTCTCCCGTGTTCTGCATGTTTTATCTGTGCGTCATTATAGCAGATGCATTCCCGTTTTTCAATGAATGTTCGCTTTATCGCTCGCATACAATGGCGGATGAAATTAGGTTCAGGAGGCTTCTATGGTCAAAACACCGATTTTTCAGGGTTCCTGTACGGCGATCGTCACGCCCTTTTCCGAACACGGCGTGGATTATGAGCGGCTGAAGCAGAATCTGGCGTTTCAGTATGAAAACGGGACTGCGGCGGTCGTGGTCTGCGGCACGACCGGAGAGAACGCGACGCTGACGCAGGAGGAGCACGACGAGCTGGTGCGCGTCTGTGTCCGGGAAGCCGGCGGAAAGATGAAGGTCATCGCCGGCGTCGGCAGCAACAACACGCTCGCTGCCCTGCGCGCGGCCGAAAACGCAAAGGCCGCCGGCGCCGACGGTATCCTGATGGTAACGCCGTATTACAACAAGAGCACCCAGCCCGGCCTTATCGAGCATTTTTCCTATGTAGCCGACCGTGTGGACGTGCCGATGATCCTCTACAACGTCCCGAGTCGGACCGGGATCGGTCTGACAAGCGAGACCTGCCGGGTGCTCTCCCAGCATCCGAACATCGTCGGCGTCAAAGAGGCCTCGGGCGATATCGCGCTGGCCGGAAAGATCCGCAGCGCCTGCGGCGACGATCTCTTTCTCTGGAGCGGGAACGACGACTGCACCGTGCCGCTGATGGCGCTTGGCGCGCTGGGCGTGATCTCGGTAGCGAGCAATGTGGTGCCGGGCGCCGTCGCGAAGCTTTGCTCTCTCTGCCTAGCGGGGGCCTTTGCCGACGCCTCGGCCTTGTATGCGAAGTATGCCGCGTTTTTCTCAGCCCTCTTTGTGGAGACCAACCCCATCCCGGTCAAGGCCGCGATGAAAGCGCTCGGCATGGACAGCGGCCTGCTTCGGCTGCCGCTCGTCCCGATCGCAGCGGAGCATCAGGGGACACTCCTGTCCGCCATGCGCGGCGTCGGTCTGAACGTATAAAAGCCATTCCGCTGACATTTGGCGGAAAACTTGTCCGCCCTCCTCCGGAGACTTCCGAAGGAGGGCGGACGTTTTATCATTCCTAGATTCTTTATGCGAGGGCGTCGTACCACTGCTCGACAAGCTCCGTCACGTTGACGTCCGTCCGGCAGCGGAACAGCAGATCATAGCCGTATTGCGACATGCGTACATAGCGCCCGTCTCCGAGATAGAAGAAATCAAAGTGTCCGTGCGTTTCCGGGAGCTCCAGAACCAGATATTCTCCGTCGGGGCACTCCTCGTCCGCATATTCAAAGTAGGCAGAGGAAAGGATCTTTTCCGCATAGGAGGCGCACTCGCCGTTGTCCGGCCCGTGCGTGCCGTCGGCGAGGGAAGTGATGGTGTAATTCGTCTCCCCCATCCAGGCGATCCGGGCAAGCACCAGATCCACGTCGGTGCTGCTGATCTGACAGAGGGTCAGGCCGTTTTCCGCGATAAAGCGGTCGCACACAGAGCCGTTGATCCACTCATAAAACGCGCTCCACTGCGCCATGGCTTCTTCGGTGTATTCGCCCTCCCGCACGAGGCGGACGTCTGTGGGCGTGTTCAGGAGATAATAATAGCCCTCGTCGTCGCGTGCGAAGACCTCCTGCCCGAACATGTAATAGCAGAGCATCTCGTGAAGCTGGTCCTCCGTCACGCGGGAGATGCTGAACAGCCAGCCCGCGCCGTCGGCGTAATCGGGATAGATCTTTTTGGCGGCCTCCCTGGACGCGATCTCCGTGGCGGAGAACAGAGTCTCCTCCCCTGTCTCGACCACGATCAGCGGGTCAATATCAAGCGGGACATACAGCTTCATCCCCATGCTCTCATAGACGGCCTCCGTCGGCGGCGCGGGAGTCGGTTCCGGTGTGGGCTCCGGCGTCGGAGCGGGCGTGGGTTCGGCTGTCGGCTCCGGAGTCGGCACTGCCGTCGACGCCGGTGCAGAGGAAGGCGCCTTGGCGCAGGCCGTCAGCGCCAGAAGCAGCAGGACGAGTGCGAGTGCCAGCATCCGTTTCCTGGTATTTCTCATGGTGTAGACTCCTTTCGGTTTATGATGAGCGTTTTTCTGAACACAGTATACAGCAAACCGTACCCGGATGTCCAGCAAAACCGAGCTTCCCCCGTTCCGCATCCGGCAAATATCCCCTCCCCCGGGCGCATATCCTTGCTGTGAGGAGGGATGTGCAATGAATTGGAAAACGCTGCTGCAGCGGCGTCGCGGCGTCTTGTCCGCCGTCGGCTTTGTCTTCGCCGTCGTATTGATACTCTGGGCGGTCAACACGCCGATGCTGGTCGGCGTCGCCGCGTCGAAAAGGGAGCTTCCCGTATACTGCGTGCAGCGGGACGACAAGCTGATCTCCATCAGCTTTGACGCGGCCTGGGGCAACGAGGACACCCAGCGTCTCATCGACATACTGGACAGCTATGGCGTACGGACGACCTTCTTCGTGGTCGGAGACTGGGTCGACCGCTATCCGGAGTCGGTACAGGCCCTGCACGAGGCCGGGCATGAGGTGATGAACCACTCCTCGAGCCATGCGCACTTTTCTTCGCTCAGCAGCGGCGAGATCACCCGTGACATCGCGGCTTGCAGCAGGAAGATCGAAGCGATCACCGGCGTGTGCCCGACGCTGTTTCGCTGCCCCTACGGCGAGTACGACGACCATGTGATCCAGGCGGTCCGCTCGCTGGGTATGACGGCAGTGCAGTGGGATGTGGACAGTCTGGACTGGAAAGGCATCTCCGCGCAGGAGATTCAGCGCAGGGTCCTCGCCCGCGTACAGCCGGGCAGCATCGTGCTCTTCCACAACGCCGCCGAGAACACGCCGGACGCCCTGCCCGGGATTATGGAGTCCCTGCTTGCTGACGGCTACCGCATCGTCCCGATCTCGGAGCTGCTCCTGCAGGGCGACAGCTTCATCGACAGCAGCGGCAGACAGTGCAGACAATAAAGCCCGAGGCTCCGCATCCCGGGAAGGGATGCGGAGCCTCTGAAATACTCCGCTCTACGGACATACAGACGGTTTTTCCTTTGTCAGTCCGGGACGGATGGCAGCCCGAACATTTTTCGCATAAAGGCTATACGGCTTTCAAGCATGCGCTGCGTGGTCGGCGCCCGGAGCTTCGCGTCAAATCCGTGCATGGTCCCCTTTGTCTCGTGGAGCTCTGCGGCGATCCCGGCCTTTTTCAGGAGCTCTGCGTAATACACGCCGTCATCATGCAGCGGATCGAATTCCGCCACCTCGATGTATGCCGGAGGCAGGCCGAAGAAGCTCTCCGCTTCCACGGGAGAGCGATAGGCCAGCGGCGTCGCCGACGGATCGGGGTTGACCAGCGGGCTGACGCTCCTGGACAAGTCGGAGTTCCACATCGGGGTGTCGGTATACCTGCGATAGGACTGACTGACGTTCCGATCATCCAGCCATGGGTAGATCAGCATCTGGAACAGCGGCTTGACCGAATTCCCGCGGTCTCGCACCATCATGCAGCTTGTGACTGACAGCGTGCCGCCCGCGCTGTCTCCGCCGATCCCGATGCGCTCCCGGTCGATGCCGAGCTCTTCCGCGTGCTCATACACCCAGCAGAGCGCCGACCAGCAGTCCTCCTGCGGATACGGAAAGGGAAACTCCGGCGCAAGGCGATAGCGCACGTAAACAACGATGCACGCCGCTTTTTTCGCATAGGTGAACGCATGACGAAAATGGCTCCGTGCCCCCTCAAAGACAAATCCGCCTCCATGGATATCGATCAGGCAAGGCGCCGGCTTTGCGATCCCCCGGGGCGTAAAGACGAAAAGCCCGATCTCGCCGCCGTCGAACGAGGGGACGGACAATGCGCGCGCTTCCACCTCCGGGTCCTTATAAATAAACCCGGGTATTTTCAATGACAACCGCGCCAGCTTTAAAAAGCGTTTGTTGACGCGCGGCATGAAATGACTGTACGGGAAAAACTCCCGGCTGATGGGATATTTTGTTCTTTTCATCGGATCACCCCCGGCTGTTCGGTTCTGTCGGGCAGAAGCGCATGCGTCAGGCGGACAGTCTTTCCGTTCAGAGCGCTGTGCTCCTCCCCTTTTATTACTTGCCCGTATAGACTCTGCAGAATCTGACCATGAGCGGGATATAGCTTGCGGCAAAGACGCCCAGCGCGCCGAGGAACACGGGTTTTCTGTCACGCTTGTCAACGGCCATGCCGATCATCATGCCCAGAGAGATCAGGCAGAACTTCAGCACGGCGATCGTTTTCCAGTCGCTGGTCTCTATGTAGCGATTCGCGGCGTCAAAAAGTTTCTTCATATCATTTCTCCTCCTGTTTCTGTTCGGATCGTTCACATCAGTATTTTGTTCACTGCTCAGACGATCTTTTCCGGTCGCCACTTCAAGTAGTCACCGGAAACCAGACGGTACCGGATCCCGTGCTTCTCCCCGAGGATGCTGTCATGGAAGCGCGCCTCTCCGTGGCTGTGGGCGTAGATCACTTGCTCCGCCCCGTATTCCGCCGCCATGGCGGTAAAGGGACTTTCGTCCTCCAGAATGCTCGTCGGCGGATAATGCAGGAACATGATATAGCGCTTGAAGCCGTCCGCCTTCGCCGCTTCAAAGGATTTGCGCAGGCGCGCGGTTTCTCTTTCCACCAGCCTGCGGGATCCGGCCTCCCTCTCCTCGTCCCAGCCGACGATCTGCCCTCTGCGGTTGAGATAAAAAGGGCCCTCAAAACAATGCCCCTTTGTCCCGACCAGCGCAAGCTCCCCATAGGGATAATAGTTGTCCTGGAGGAAACAGAGCTTTCCGGCAAACTGCCGGTTCAGTGCTTCCGTCTTGCCTGCGTCCCAAAACATATCGTGATTCCCGCGCAGGAGGATCTTTCGCCCCGGCAGCTCCATGATGAACTGCAGGTCCTGCTCACATTCCGCGAGATTGCGCCCCCAGCTGTGGTCGCCGACCAGAACAAGGGTATCCTCCGGACATATCAGTTCCGCGCAATGCTTCCGAAGCTTCTGCTCATGGTCTCTCCATGCGCGGTCTTTGCCCTGGGCCCTGGCTTTCAGTTCGGTCTGAAAATGGAGATGCAGGTCTCCGATTGAGTACAGGCTCATGCTTTCATCCGCTTCTCAGAGGCTCTCTTTCATCCAGGCGATCACGGCGTCGATCAGCCGGTCTTCCACCGCATCCGGAAGCAGCCCCTCGTCTTTATCTGCGGCAGCCGGAGCGCTTGTGTCCGTATCCTGCTGGATCGTCAGGTCCCGAATACTGACGATCAATCCCACCTTTTGGAGGGCCTCGGAAAGCGCGGAGAGCAGCTTCGGCTTTATCAAATCGGAAGCGAGGATATTGATCGTCTGTTTTTCGATCGTGGCGGGGCTCGCCATCTGAAGAGCCAGCTTTGCGGCGCTTCCGAGTATCCCACCGGAGAAGAGAGGGCTGTTTGCAAGCTCGGCGTAATCGATCCGAACCTGTGTCGCGCGCAGGGTCATCCGGGGACCGGGAAGATCTGTCATATCAAAGCCGCCGACCACCACGGCCTTACCGCCGAGCATCTCTTCCAGAACAGCGTTGGCTGTCTGTACGAGCCGATCCCCATGGGGTTCGATCAGGGCGATGATGATCTGATCGCGCGCATCCTGATCCAGATACCGGATGATCTTCTTGGCCACAGGCACGGCGTCCTTGTCCAGCCTGGCGACAATCTTGTCCAGTTCAGACGGGCTTTCCTCGGATGCGCACTTCTGAACGAAACGCGGAAGCAGGTTTTCGATACACTGCTCATAGTCGATCCGTTCCACTTCAACAACGGCTTTTATCATGTCGTATCCCCCTCACAATCCTGTTTTTGTCATGATGCCGTATACGCTCACGCCGGGATGGGCCGTACACGGCAGGGCATCTTCTCGCTCAGTATACCATGCCCGCACCCGGCGTGACAACTGCGAATGAAGAAAGAGTCTGTACACGCATCGTACAGCCGCGTGCCAACGAAGCCGCTAATTGAGAACCAAGTCGCATTTTTGGGACAGCATCTGTGATAGTATAACAGAGAGAACCCATAAAAGCGAAGGAGCGGGTGAAACAATGGACGTGGATATCAATAATCCCGTGTGGGACGCCATGACACGCGCGGAAAAGAACCATCAGCTGTTTCTGAGGCAGAGGGAGACGCTGCGGCTGTTTCTGGAGCGGGGCGCGATCTCACAGGCCCAGCATGACAGAAGTTTGTACGACTTGACGGTAAAGATGGGAGAGGAGGAAAACGCATGGCATACGAGCATCTGAACCCCGCTCAGCTGGACGCGGTCACGACGACGGAGGGCTTCGTGCGGGTCATCGCCGGGGCAGGCTCGGGCAAGACGCGCGCGCTGTCGAACCGCTTTGCGTTTCTGGTCAATGAAATGGGCATCCTGCCCGGCAACATCCTCTGCGTCACCTTCACGAACAAGGCGGCAAACGAGATGCGCCAGCGCATCCACCGCCTCACGGGGGACAACGACACCGGCTACATCAACACCTTCCACGGCTTCTGCGTGTCGGTGCTGCAGGAGGACAGCCACGCCGTACAGTACCCGAAAAGCTTCCTCGTGCTGGACAACTCCGACGTCGACTCCATGCTGAAAATCATCTACGAGGAGCGCGGTCTGACGCTGCGGGACATGACTTTTTCCAACGCGCGGGACATGATCGAAATACAAAAGCTCTTCAAGAAGCCGGAATACTACCTTGATATGATCACGATGTCCCTCGATACCCTGCACGAGAAATACCTGAGCGCGACTTCGACCGATGATATCATCTTTTACGGCTACCTGTATCAGGAAAAGAAATGCTTCGGGCTCGACTACAACGATCTGATCAAGTTTTCGCTGTATATCTTCCGGGAGAATCCAGAGATACGGCTCAAATGGCAGAAGCGGCTGGAATACATCATGATCGACGAATTCCAGGACATCGACCTTTTGCAGTACCAGCTGATGGAGGTGCTATGCGATTATCACAAAAACCTTTTCATTGTCGGCGACCCGGACCAGACCGTCTACACCTGGCGCGGGGCCAATGTGAAATACCTGCTGGATTTCGATAAGCAATACCCGACGACGCGCACCATTCTGATGATGCAGAACTACCGCTCGACTCCCCAGATCCTCGCGGCGGCAAACTCCCTCATCGACAAAAACCGCAATCGCATCAAAAAAGAACTGATCCCGGTCCTGCCCGACGGTGCCGGCGTGCTCTGCCACCACGCGCCGAACGCCGAGAAGGAGGCCGAATGGATCGCGTTTCAGATGCACGAGCTCCATGACAAGGGCGTCCCCTTCCGCGACATGACGGTCCTGTACCGCGCCCACTACGTGACCCGCATGATCGAAGAAGTATTCCAGAGGCGGAAGCTCCCCTACACGATCTACAGCGGCGTGCAGTTTTTCGGCCGCATGGAGATCAAGGACGCGCTGAGCTATCTTCGGATGATCGCCTACCGGGACGACCTCTCCTTCCGCCGCATCGCGAACACCCCGAAGCGCAACCTCGGCCAGCGGCGCATGCGCTTTCTGGAGGACTACGCCGCGAAGAACGCCTGCACCCTCTATGAGGCGCTGTGCCGCACGCTGGACGACGAGATCTTCAAGGGCACGAAGGCGGCGCAGTTCGTGAAGCTGATCGAGTCCTTCGCCGCGGCTTATGCCGAGCGCCCGGTCTCGGAACTGCTGTCCGCAATCTTGAACGCCAGCCGCTACGAGGAAATGCTGCGTACCGAGGGCAGTCAGGAGCGGCTGGACAACCTGGCCGAGCTCAAGCAGTCGGTCTATGAGTACGAGACGAGCTGCGGAGAGGAGGCGACGCTGGAGCATTACCTCGCACATGTCGCGCTCTACACCAACAGCGACGCGGAGAGCGCGGGCGACAAGGTCAAGCTGATGACGGTGCATGCGGCCAAGGGGCTGGAATTTCCCTATGTGTTCCTCTGCGAGATGAACGAGGGCATCTTCCCCTCGCGCAAGACCTCCACCCTGCCGGGCATGGAAGAGGAGCGTCGTCTGGCCTTCGTCGCGATGACGCGGGCAGAAAAGCGCCTGTATCTGTCCGAGGCGGAGGGGCGGAACATCGACGGCTCCCCGCGCTATCCCTCCCGCTTTCTGCTGGACATCGCGCCGGAGCTGCTCGAGCACACCTCGCCCCCGCGGGACGAGCTCATACAAGACGCTCGGAGCTATATCGCGGCCAGTGAGAACAGGCTCCCCGAGTCGGAGATGCAGGCCTTCCGGATCGGGCAGCGGGTCCGGCACGCGATCATGGGTCTCGGCGCCGTCGTCGATGTCGACATGGTCAGGGGGGCGCATATCGTCAAATTCGACCAGACGGCGACGCCCCGCGCGATCTCCTTTCGGGCAAAGCTGGAGACGGCGGAGAAGTTAGATTAAGCCCTCAGAGCAGCCCTGCGTTTACAGACGAAGCGCAGCGAAGGCCGAAACGGCCTCCGCTGCGCTCTCTGTATTTCTGCTTATACCGTTCTCCCCTGCATCACGGCATCCCGGTCAAAGGCCCGATTGATGGCATTGAGGACCTGCTTTTTGTCCGCGCTCCACAGAGGCGCGATCAGCTCCCGCTTTGCCCCGTCCCCGGTCAGCCGGTGGACGACCATATCGGCGGGGATGGCCTCGATGCAGCGCTCCAGGACGCGTATATACGCCTCCTGCGTCAGGACGGGAAAGAGGCCTTTTCGGTAATCCTCCGCCAGATCCGTCCCTTCCAGCACATGCAGGAGTTGAAACTTGATCCCCTCCGCGCCGCTTCGCCCGATATACCGGGCCGTCTCTTCCGTCATCTCCGGCGTCTCCCCCGGCAGGCCGAGGATCATATGGACGACCACCTCGATCCCCGCCTCATGCAGCCTGCGCACGGCGTCGTCGAATACCGCCAGAGGATACCCGCGGCGGATGTAGCGCGCGGTGGCCTCGTGCACGGTCTGCAGGCCGAGCTCCGTCCAGACCGGCTTGACGCGGTTCAGCTCCTTCAGCAGCGCGACCGTCTCGTCCGGGAGACAGTCTGGCCGCGTGCCGATCGACAGGGCGACGATATCCGGATGGGAGACGGTCTCCGTGTACAGCGTGCGCAGCCTGTCAAGCGGCGCATAGGTCCCCGTGTAGCTCTGGTAATAGGCGATGAACTTTTTCCCGCCCTTCCCCGAGACCCGCTTTTTTGCCGTCTCGATCGCGGCGCGAACGTCCTCGCCGACGGGCTGCGCAAACGCGCCGCTTCCTCCTGCGCAGAAGATGCAGCCCCGCGTACCGAGCGTCCCGTCCCGCGTTGGGCAGATAAAGCCCCCGTCCAGGGCGAGCTTGTATACCTTCTCCCCGAAGCGTTCCCGCAGATACATGTTCAGGCTGCGGTAATGGGCGTCAATTGAGGGGGGTTGATCGTTCGGCTTCATCCGGGCTCCTTTTCACAGACCATATCGGTCAGGGCGGCTTCCAGCAGCATGTGCGGGTTTCGCTTCGGATCGATCCAGTTGTCGATTTCAGCCTCCGGGAGGATGAGCGGCATCCTGTCGTGGAGAAAGGCGACGCTCTCCCCCGGCTCGCGCGTCAGGACGACGAAGTGCGGATAGCCGTCCTCCATTCGGTAGAGGCCGCAGAGCCAGGTCAGCGCCCCGTCCTTCGGCATGACGGCGTACTTGTCCCCCGCCTTGGGCTTGCCGGAGGGCGAGAGCGTGTGCTGCCACTCATAATACCACGACGCCGGGATGACGCAGCGGTGCGCGGCCCAGCCGTCCTTGAAGCTGGGCTTCTCGGGGGCCGTCTCCACGCGGGCGTTGGCGATGGTGCGCGGGATGCCCGGCACATGATAGCCCCAGAGCATCGGGAACACCGTCTTTTGCCCTGCCTTGCTGGACGCGATGACCGGCACCAGCGCGTCGGGAAAGACCTCCCCCTCCGTGGTCAGGGGCTTCGGGAGCTTCTGGATGTTGTTCCGGTATAATCTGGAGCGCTGCGCCGCCTCCACGATCGGGCGGAGCTCCGGCGACATCTCCATATAATAGCGGCAGCACATTCAGCTTTCCTCCCCTATCGTGATGGCGGCGATATCGGCGATCTCGATCTCCTTATCCCCGATCAGGATCGTTTTGTGCAGCACGGGATCGACCCGCCAGACCGTGCCGGTCACCGTCTCATACGAGCCGCGGCGGCCGTAGGCCTCGTGGTTTTCGTCCATACAGGGGACGTAGCAGGTCACGACGGCGGTGATATGCGCCTGTCTCGCCAGACGCAGGTTTGCGGTGCGCTCACGGAGAAAAGACAGCGTCCGGTTGAGATCCTGCTGCTCCTCCTCATTCAGCTCCCGCTTCTCCACATAGAGCTTTCGCTTTTCGTCGATGGCCTCCTCAAAGCCGCGCAGAGCCGAAAAGGGCGAGAAGATCTTCGCCCGTCGGCCCGGGTCCATGGGCGGATGGCGCAGGGTGAAATCGTCGCAGCGCGCGTGCTTCGGCCTGCCGTGGGAGAGCGCGCTGCGGTATCTGTTTTTCACAGTCAAATCCATGGCGATTCAAAATCAGGCGCGGTGGCCTCCGATCTGCGTATTGCGCTCGACGGCGGTGGCCCCCTTCTGAAAGTTCAGTCCCTTCAAAAGCGAGTTGGCCCCGTATTTCTTCCGGATCTCCAGCGCAGCCGACGCAAGGCTGCGCTCCTTCTCCCGGACTTGCTCGTCGGTGAACATGTCAAGCTGAAAGACGCTGTTGTCGACGCGGACGTCCTCGGCGCAGACGCCGAGCTTCCGAAACAGCAGCTCGTGGTTCGCCTTTTTGTCAAAGGAGTCCAGCATCGGCTTTATAATGGCGCTCGGGGCGTTCGTCCTTGTGCGCAGCCGCACCGTCCCGCCTGCGTGGCAGGGATGCAGCCGCCCGTAAAAGTCCAGCTTCACCGGGCCGGTATAATGCGGGCAGACCTCCAGACTCTTGTAGTCGAAAGAGACCCACCAGGTCAGGGCGGTTGTTGTAAGGTTCTTGGTAAAGAGATCGGCGCACAGCAGCTCCAGCATCTCCTGAAACACGACGCGGGCCTCCGCGTAAGGATAGGGCCGCGGGAGCACCTGCCCGGAGGAGAGGCTGTTGGCGTTCGTCTTATAGCCCTTGATGTCCTCCATGGTGACCGGTTCGATGCCCCAGGCGTGGTCGATCAGGATCTCCCCGTCGATGCCGAAGGCGCGGTAGAAATACTCCTCATCCCGGAGAGAGCGCTCGGCGATGTCCCCCATCGTACAGAGCCCCGCGTCCAACAGCCGCCGGGCCTTGCCGGAGCCGATGCCCCAGAAGTCCGTCAGCGGCGTGTGCGTCCAGAGCTTTTCACAGTAGCCGCGCTCGTCGAGCTCCGCGATGCGCACGCCGTCGGCGTCCGGCTGCGCCTTCTTGGCCAGGATGTCCATCGCGATCTTGGCGAGATAGAGATTCGTCCCGATGCCGATCGTGGCGGTGATGCCGGTGGTGTCCAGCACCTCCCGGATCATCGTGCGCGCCATCACATGCGCGGGACTGACCCCCTGCGCCGCGGCCTGCTTCTCATAGCGGGACAGATAGCGCGTACAGTCGATGAAGGCCTCGTCGATGCTGTAGATGTGGATATCCTCCGGCGCGGCGTAGTGGAGGTAGATGGAGAAGATCAGCGCCGAAATGCGCTCGTACTCCGCCATGCGCGGCCTCGCAATGTAATACTGCGTCTTCGTGTGATGGGCGGCGTCATGGAGCGCGATCGCCTGCTTCGCCTCGAACAGCCGCGGGCGGGCCGGGACGCCGATGGCCTTGAGCGCGGGCGAGACCGCCAGGCAGATCGTCTGATCGGAGCGGCTCTCGTCCGCCACCAGCAGCCGGGCCTTGAGCGGATCGAGACCGCGGGCGACACATTCGACGGAGGCGTAGTAGGATTTGAGATCGACGCAGATGCAGCTGCGCGTTCCCATGGCTATGCACGCTCGGCGCCGTGCAGCCCGAGAAAGGCCGCAAGCTCGGCGTCGGAAGGGCGCTCCTCCTGCCGGATGATCCGGAGCACGCGGCCGATCAGAAACACGCGCTGATCCCCCGCGAAGCGCAGGACGTCATACTTCTTGTTCAGGGAGTGGAGCCCGTCCTTTTCATACTGCTTGATGTAGATCTCGTTGCCGACAGAGAAAGCGCCGATCTCCCCGCAGCGCAGGCTGTCCCCGCCCTTGAGGCGCTGGACAAGGACCAGATCGCCGGAATGAAACCGCGGCTCCATACTGTCGCCGCCGGTCTTGAACACGTAGTCGGCGCGGTCCACGTCCGCCGAGGCGTAGAGATAGAAGGCCTCGGCCTCCTGCTCGAATTCCGTGGGGTCCGCCGTGCCCGCCGCAAGAGGACGGGAGAAATACAGGAGTCTGCGGATCTCCCGGCTCTCGATCCGCTGAACGGCGGTCAGCGTTTCCAGCGTCTTTTCCAGCGTATATTGCCCGCCCGGGCTCAGCGCGCGATAGTCGTCCAGCAGCGTCCTCTCCCGCGGCTGCAGCGTATCCGCGGGCGGTGCCTCACCGTAGAGCTCATACAGCGTCACGCCGAGCGTCCTGCAGATCGCCGGGATAAGGTTCACGTCCGGACGTCCGCGGCCGCATTCCCAGTTGCTGACCGCGTTCCCCGTCACGCCGAGGCGCGCGGCAAGCGCTTTCTGATCCAGCCCCTTCGCCTCCCGGAAGCTGCGGATGCGTCTGCAAAGGATCGGCGGCAAGGTTTTTCCCGGAGCTTCTCCGCCTGCCGCGCCGACGCCGTCGAGCGATACTTTTTTAGGCCGTCCCATCCTCGCGACCTCCCTTGTGAAAGATAAAGAGAAAATTTTCTTGCCCTTATCATATCACATTATAATGCGAATGTAAAGTATTAAAACGCAGTAAATGCGTTTTCTCTGCGGTTTACAGCTCCCTGCACAGCGTATTTGGCAGTTGACGCCGTCAAAGAAGGCTCCGCATCCCGGGATGGGACGCGGAGCCTTCTTTGATATGAGTTCTGTCACCCGATCGGCGGCAGCTCTAAAGATCACAACAGATTGCAAAAGCCGTCTACGCGCCGAACGCAACATGATAACAGAAAAACTCCTCCCGCTTCTATTTCTGTTTTGCGATCCGCTTTCGCGCTCTGACGATCGCCCGCTCGGGACAGACGAGGATGCACAGATGGCATCCCACGCATTTTCTGCCGTCAAGGACCGGGCGCCTGTCCGCATTCAGCCGGATGGCCTGGTGTCCGCCGTCCTCGCACGAGATCATGCAGCGCCCGCAGCCGATGCAGCGCTCCCGGTCGAACTTCGGAAAGATGATCGTATCCCGTTCCAGCACATCGGTGGCGCTGCTTATGGTATCCAGGCCAAGCCCGACCGCTTCCCCGACGCTCGCGAAGCCCTTTTCCGCGAGATACAGATTGAGGCCGGCTTTCAGATCCTCGACGATACGGTAACCGTACTGCATGACCGCCGTCGTGACCTGGACGGTGCCGCCGCCGAGCAGAATGAATTCCAGTGCGTCACGCCAGGTCTCGACGCCGCCCATGGCCGACAAATGCATCCCTTTCAGCTTCGGGTTTTGGCCGAGCTCAGCGATGAAACGAAGCGCTATCGGCTTGACCGCGCTGCCGCTGTAGCCGCCGACGGCGCTCTGTCCGTGGACGGACGGCGCCGAAACGTAGGTGTTGGGGTCTACTCCGACAACGGATTTGATCGTGTTGATGGCCGCGATCCCGTCCGCGCCTCCCCTCCTGGCAGCCTCCGCCGCCGGGCTCATGACGGCCACATTCGGCGTGAGCTTTGCGAGCACCGGGATATGGCAGCCTCTCTTCGCCGCGGCGGTATAACGTTCCACAAGCTCCGGTACCTGTCCGATGTCGCTGCCGAGGCCGCCCTCCGCCATGTTGGGACAGGAGAAGTTCAGCTCCACGGCGTCCGCCCCGTTCTGCTCGCACAGTCCGGCAAGCGTTTCCCATTCCTCCTCGTTCTGCCCCATGATGGAGGCCAGGATGAACTTGGTGGGATACTTTTCCTTCAGGCTGCGGAAAATCTCCATATTCTCCGCAACGGAATGGTCGGAGAGCTGTTCGATATTCTTGAAGCCGATGATGCTGCCGTCGCTTCCGGTGATGGCGGAATAGCGGGGCGAGGCCTCGCGGATGTCCAGTGTGCAGATCGTTTTGAAGCACACCCCCGCCCAGCCCGCCTCAATGGCGCGGACGCACATGTCATAGTTGCTGGCCACGACGGACGATGAGAGGAGGAAGGGGTTTTCCAGCGGGATCCCGCAGAGCTCGCAGCGAAGTCTTTCCTCGTTCTCCGGGACAGGCGTCTCACATTCCGGTCTGACCTCGGTATACAGCCGATTCACCAGATCCCGGATCTGCACCTGCGCAGGCCGCACGCAGGCGCGCTCACAGGGGGCGGCGCAGGCGATGCACAGGTTTTGTTCAGGCAGCCTCTGCGCGGCGGTCTGCTCATTGGAAAACCAAATGCTGCGCAGCAGACCGGCAGGGTTCAGCTTTTCACAGGCGGCGCTGCACGGGGCGTCCGCACAGAGCACGCAGCGGATCATATCAGAGCGCGTGATCGTCTGATTCGCAGTCAGCATACTGAGATCCTCCTTCGGTAAACATGTGATCCGACGCTTCCTCCAAGCGATATGAAAGGAAGCGCTGAAATAGTAAACTGTAATTCATTGATTGGAAGCGCGGTTTTATGATATACTGTCTTCACAGTAATAATAATCGGCAGTATGGCATCCGTCAAATCGCGAAGATATGACAATGATACAGACATCGCTTATTCTCGGTAATATTTTCAGCTTGTGCGCCATGATATCGGATTCGATCAGCGGCACGAGAAAAAAGCACAGGGAAATCATGGCGGTCCAGATCGTGAGTCAGTTTTTCTACGGAGCGTCTTCCGTTGCGCTGAAGGGGTACAGCAGCACGGCACAGAATGTGGTGGCCGTGTTTCGAAACCTTGCCGCGATGAAAAACGTGAAGAGCAAAGTCGTAGAATACATGCTCATCCTGGCCGGCGTGGTGTTGGGCATCCTGTTCAACAATCGGGGATTGATCGGCTGGCTGCCGATCATCGCCAATCTGGAATATTCCGTCGCGGTGTTCAAGCTGAAGGATAACGAGAAGGCCCTGAAGCTGGCGTTTATCATCAATATGGTGATGTACGCGGTTTTCAGCGCTGTGATCATGAATTTTGTCGGCGTCCTGTCATGCGCGGTCATCGCGGTCACAACTGCGGTTTCCTTTCTGCGGAAGAACGGGTGAAACTCATTTGTCATAAGGAGGAAGAAAACATGATTCGAAAGATCCGGCCCGAAGACTATGCCGCCGTCGCCGCCTTCTGGCGCGAGTATCTGGACGTCCCCGCGGCGTCCGACGAAAGCGTGAGCAGGACCTTCGAAAAAATGAGCGAAGACGATCGCTACTGCACCTTCGTCGCCGAAGAGGACGGGCTCGTCGTGGGCTTTATCACCATGGTCGAGGTCCTGTCGATCGACGACCCGGACGGCTATATCAAAATGAACGGGATCGCTGTGCGCCCGGAATACCGTCACCGCGGTATCGCGCAGCAGCTGACCGAACGCGTGGAGCTGGAAGCGCGGGAGCGCGGCGCGTCCTCCGTCGGCGTGGCGACAAGCTTCAAGCGTTCGGGCTCACAGGCGCTGTTGGACAAGCTCGGTTATACGAAGTCCGCCTTCTGGTTTCATAAGATCTTCTGATCGGTACGTCGGAAGGCCCGGATCTCGCATACGCGCGCGTACTCGCTCAGCTTCCTTTCGCCGCACAGCGGATCGAACACGACGGCGTCGTCCGGCGTAAGGCAAAGCAGAGCGGTAAAGTGCCTGTCCGCGCGTATACCGGGCACGGTGATCAGACAGGGCGAGCCGTTTTCTGCCAGCCTCACCAGCGCCTCACGCGTATACGGGGTCGCGCCTGCGTATATAAGCGGGTACAGCTTTCGTATCTCTTCGAGCTCCAGATCGGCGCCCGATGTGAACGCGCCGCAGGCGATCAGGCGCCGGTTGAGGAGCCAAGGATCGAACGCGTCCTCCGCGTTGTCTTCCAGTCCGTGATGCCGCAGCAGCACGGCGAGCGCGCATACCAGGCAGCCGCATTCCCGGAAATACGTATACTCCGCATCCGGGAAGTCGGTTTTCGGCCAGGCCTCCGCTTCATTCAGGCGGGGGTCGTCCTGCCGCCAGTATTCAAGTTCATGCGTTTTCATACCATTTGATAAAGGCGAACATTTCCCAGATCTGCTTCCACAGGCCGTCGTCCGCGCCGGAATAGAACGCCGACAGGATGGCGTCCCGATCCACGAAAGAGAGCGTTTCCCGCGCGCTCTCGCCGCTCAGGGTGTCTGTGATCTGCGTTTTCCACGGCTCTTCGCGCATCCACTTTCGGACCGGCACGGGGAAGCCGCGCTTCTCCCGAAAGGCGATCTCCGGACCGACCCAGCGCTGCGCCGCCTCGCGGAAGAGCAGCTTCCCCATCGTCCGGTCCGCCTTGTACCGCGGCGGCAGGGACAGCGCGAAGTCCCAGAGCTCGCGGCGCATATAGGGCGTACGTATACGGATCCCCGCGCCCGCGGACGCGGCTTCCACGTTGGGCAGAATATTCCCGTACATCCAGCGTGAGAGGTCAAAGGCGTTCATTTTCAAAAAGCCGTCGCCCCGATATGCGTTGAGCTCCGGGAAATCGGCAGGCCCGATCTCCATGATGGTGTTGGTTTTCAGCCAGAAGTCCTCGCACGGTTCGTCATAATATCTGCTGTAACAGGGATAGCCGCAGAACATCTCGTCCGGGCCTTCGCCCGAGCATACCGTATCCGTATGCGCGGCGGCCTCTCTCGCGGCGATAAACAGGGCGATATACGAGGCGTCGCCCGTAGGCGTCCCGCGGCAGCGCATGGCGTCCGCCACCGCGCCGAAGTAATCCGAGGGGCCGATCCTGACGATATGGTGCTCGCTGCCCAGAGCGTCCGCCGTACGCTGTGCGGCCGCCGACTCGTCGAAGGCCTCTTCCTCGTAGGCGACCGAGAAGGTCTTCTTCGCGCGGATACCGAAGGCGATCAAAGACGAGTCCACGCCCGAGGACAAAAACGCGGCGTCGGAGACCATGCGCTCTTCTGCGAGCATAGCGTCCAAGATGCGCGTCAGCTCTTCCAGATATGCCTCCTTCGTTTTCTCCGGTTCAAAGGAGAAACGGATCGCGGGATAGTTGAGCGGCTCTCCGAAAAGGCCCGGATCCCCCGCGAGGAAGGAGAATCGCAGATACGACTCCAGCGCGCGCGGGTTCATAATCAAATTGTTTTCCGCTTTCATCATATCCCGTCATTCCTTATACTCGGCAGCCACCGCTTTCCACGGTGGCTGCCGAATGTATTCAAGCTTTTGAGAGTGCCAAGTCCGATCCGGGAGGGAACGGCTTTGAAACTGTCATTCCGTCATCACAAACAGGGCAAGATGATTCAGGTCAAGCACCCTGTCAAATTTCTGGCTCACGGTCAGGCCCATGAGCAGGATGTTTTCCAGATCGTCAAAGGGCTCTTCCCCGACTGCGTCGAAGCCTGTGAGCGGGTTGTATGCCAACCCCTCGTCAATGATCGTGAACTGTATGCTGTCCAGATGTCGGTCAGCCTTGATGTCCGCGAGGATCGCAGCGCCGGGATTTCGCCTCATGATGTAACACAGGCTCTCCTCCATGACCAGCGCGGCTCTCGTACTCAGGCGTTCGGAATAAGAAAGCGCCATCAGGCTGCTGCGGATATCGCTGCTCACAGCTGAGATCAGCGCCGGATCGAGACGGATGGAATAGGCGCTGATCGCCTGTGGATTGTCCTTCGGGACGAACCACGCGCCGTCGCGCCGGAACACGATGAGCAAAACCAGCAGCGCGGCATACACGGCAAGGACATACCCTGCGACGAAGCCCTGCAGGGCGGCCCCGCGAAAGAAAAGCGCAGCCATACACGGCAGTCCCTTCTGTACGATCAGGAGAACGTTTGTCAGCGCGACCCTGTCAACAGAAGTAATATACAGTGAAAAAACCGTCATGATCGCGATCGCGGGGAATGCGAGACAGCCGATGCGCAGGCACTGAACGCACAGCAGATGGCTCTCGGGCGCGATCTTGTACAGCTCCGTGAACGGCCCGGCGAAAGCGAAGACGATCACGCTGACCACAGCGCTGTAAAGCTGCGCGAGTTTTGAGCCTTTTCTTGCCGTATATCGGACGCCGTCGTAATCGCTCTCGCTGTAGAGCAGTCCCGCGTGCACGGAGACGCTCGCCGAGATCCCGTTGCTCACGGATACGGCGATCGTACGAAACGCCTTGTAAACCGACCAGACAGCAAGCCCGGCAGCGCCGCCGATGGACGCGACCGCGGCGGTCTGTACGCTGATCATCAGCGTCTCCAGAAGCTCATCCCCGGTCGCGGAGCTTCCCAGACGGATGTCCGCCTTGATATAGCCCCACAGCTCCCGGAGGGAGCGGATCACGGTGAAGTCCGGCCGTACTGTGCGTGATTTGCTGAAGAAATGGCTGAGCGGGATCGCAAATCCGATCAGAGAGGAGATCACGGTAGCCCAGGCCAGTGCCTGCACCTGATTCTCCATGCTGACGACCAGAATTAAATCGAGCAGCATATTGAGTACGTTCGCGACGATGCTGCGTGCCGCGAACAGCTTGGCCCTGCCGTCCACGCGAAACGCTCTCTCAATGCACAGGCAGATCTCCAGCAGGGGCATGGCTGCAAAGCGCGGCCAGCAATACTGGTGCACCGGCTCGATCAATTCGGGTGTCGACAGGCACGCGGTTAAGATTTGACGTCCGAAAGCGATCGCCGGGATCACCACGATGCAGTAGACGACGAAAACCGTGATCAGGACCGCGCCGAAAATACGGTCGGCTTTCTTCCTCTCTCCCCTGCCGACCGCCCGGATCATCAGCTTGTCGATGCCAAAGCCGAGCAGGCAGTGGATTATTTGGCTCACCGCCAGAAACGGAGCCGCAGCCGCAATAGCCGCCAGCGCATCCGTTCCGATGAAGGCTCCGGCGACAAGAGAATCGACCGCTGTCGCGAGCGCCACGCACAAGGCGCTGAGCACGTAGGTACGGCTCATTTTGATCGTCCTGCCGTCGATCAGCTCCGATGTTCGTTTGATCTCAACAGAGTCGAATTCTCCGGGCAAAGTCAATCAACCTTCTTCCTCGGGCGCACGAGTACGCATCCACACGTCCGGGCAAAACCGCCGTACAGAACGACATGATCTTCTCTCTGTTCGACAATGTAACACGAAGCCCGGCGCCTGACAAGGATTTTTTCGGCCCTCTCCGGACAAAGTCAGCGGTACCCGACCGCCAGACCGAAAAGCAGCAGAGCGGAGGTCAACAGCAGGTTCAGTCCCTGGAACTTCCATGAGTACTTTGCCCAGCTGCCGTAGCTCACGTCCGCCAGCCCCAGAGAGATCAGCAGGGCGGGATTGGTCGGGTAAAAGACGTTGCTGAAGCCGTCGCCGAAGGCGAAGGCGACGATACACAGCTGCGGGCTGATGCCGAAGAGCTGGGCCAGCGGAACAATCAGCGGGATCAGCAGGAAGGCCTTCGCCGAGCCGGACGGGATAAAGAAGTTCATGACCAGGCAGATGAGATAGACAAACAGGACCAGGATCGCGGGGCGCATGCTTCCGGCCGCACCGACAAAGGCGTGCAGCAGTGTGTCGAGGATCTTCCCCTCCACCATGGTATACTTGATGGAGCTTGCCATAAGGATCATCAGCACCGAGGGAGAGACAGTGACCACGCCCTTCACAAAGGACCTGCGGAAATCCGCGGCGCTTGTGCCGGACACGAAGACCGCCGCTGTACCGGCCGCGAGGAACATCACAGCCACAATGATCATCGTGTAGTCCCGCAGCGCCGGAAGGAAGCCGGAGCACAGGACGATCGCGATCCCCGTCCCGAGCAGGACGGCGAACACGCGCAGCCCGGCGTCCTTTTTTCGGTCCGGGAGATGCTCTGTCCTCGCAGAGATGCTCTGCGCGACGTCAGCAAGCTTTACGGCATGCCGGTATACAAAGGCAAACAGCAGGCCGTAGATGCAGACGAACGCCAGCAGTCTCAGCCAGATCCCGCTGAACATGGGAAGACCGGCCAGAGTCTGCGCCACCCCGATCGTGAAGGGGTTCGCGACGCCCGCGGCAAAGCCGCAGCCGGCTGCGAGCATGGAGATCGCGACGCCGGTCCTGGCGTCCCAGCCCAGCCCGATCGCGAGTGAGACCACAATCGGCACCAGCGGCACGACCTCTTCAAACGAGCCGACCAGAGAGCCCATCGCCATGAAAAAGAAGATCAGGACCGCCATCAGGCGATAGCGCACGGCGCCGAAGCGGCTGACCAGCTTGTCGAGCATGTAATGCATCAAACCGCATTCCGTCAGCGCGTTGAACACGCCCCCGATCACAAGGAGGAAAATGATGACCGCGATCAATGCGGCGGAGCCGTCCGAGCCGAGGACGAGGAATGGGGACAGGAGCCATTTCCAGAACGGCAGTCCGCCCTGCACATAGTGAAACCCCGCTTCGGCGTCGATCATAAGGTTCCCGTTTGCATCCGGCACGCGCGTATATTCGCCGCCGGGGATCAAAAATGTGAGCATATAGGTCGCCAGCATCAGCAGGAAGATTACGGCGATCGCGCCGATAAAGCTCTTCGCACTGATGTTCAGGCTGTTTTTCTTTTCCGTCATCCCTCATACCTCCTTCATCAGGTACCGGTAGTACGAAACCGCCGGAACAAGCGCCGTCAAATCGACGTTTTCGTCCTCTCCGTGGATCGAGCCCAGCTGCTGATCGTTAATTTGAAACGGGAGGAAACGGATGCACTGATCGCAGACCCGGTCAAAGAATCTGGCGTCCGAGGCGCCGGTCATCAGATACGGCACCGGGATCACACCCGGGAAGATGGCCTGAACAGCTTTCTCGGAAAGCCGGAATGCCGTCCCGTGATGATCGGCCAGGCGGGAGGGCGTACCCGGGTCGAGGATCTCCAGCTCAACATTGTACTTCTCCGCCAGCTTTCTGACGGCGTCAAAGGACGCCTCCATCCCCTGATGGTGAGAATAACGCATGTTCCCCACGACCCAGGCCTCCGTGGGTATGACGTTCGTACCGTCCGAGCCCCCGGCCATGGTAAAGGCGATCGTCGTGCGAAGCAGGGCCGCCGCTTTCCCGGACAGCGCCGGAATGAGCTTTTTTAAAACGGCTTTGTTCCTCTCCGGCCGGGCGAGCAGTTTACCGGCCGCGCCCATGGTCCGGGAAAAGCGGCGGAGCATCTCACAGATCGCGGGGCTGATTTCCACCGTGAAGATCCGTTGCCTGTCGGCGTCCGCCATGAACTTCCCGAGCCTGACCAGCGGGCTGTCTTTCTCCGGGATCGAGGCATGGCCGCCCCTGGAGCGTGCGATGAATTTCAGATCAGCACAGCCCTTTTCCCCGATGCCGATCATGGCGAAGCGGCCTTTCGCGCCGGGGATCGGTTCCTCAAGGATGACCCCACCCTCGTCAAAGCACATCTCAAAGCGGGTCCCACGGCTTTCAAACCACTGCGCGATCGCGTCTGCGCCTCTCCCGTCGGTCTCTTCCGTGCTGGATGAGACGAACCAGAGCTCTCTGTCCGGAACGAAGCCTTCCCGGATCAGTTCGTCGGCGGCCTGGAGCATGGCCCAGAGGCCGCCCTTGTCGTCCAGCGTTCCGCGGCCCCACAGCTTCCCCTCGGCGATCTCGGCGGAAAAGGCCCCGTGCTTCCACGGCCCGTTCGCCTCCACCACGTCGTGGTGGTTCATGAACAGCACTGGCAGCTTTTCGCCGTCTCTCCCTTGCCAGCGGAGCACGAAGCCGTCCGGGAACTCTGTATAATCGCACGTATCAAACAGGGCGGGAAAGAGCTCCTTCAGCAGAGCGCGGAAGGCGGTGAACCTGCCGTCGTCCTCCGCGCCGCGGACGGACACGGTCTGGGCTCGGATCATGCAGCCCAACGCTGCCGCATACTGTTCTGTCTTCTGATCCATAGTCATAGGCCGAGCCCCTTGCTGAGCGTGACGATAAAGTCCTGCACGTTGGTGACGATCCCTTTCGCGGAGAGACTGCCGCGGTCACCCAGCTTGTTGGCTGTGAACTCCGAGATGTCCACACAGTAGAAATAGACCTCCCGGATCTTCCCGTCCGGCATCACACGGTAGGACGGGGTCATGTTGCCGACCGCGATGGAGTGCAGCATCGTCGCGAGGCAGATCACGGTCGTGGCGTCCTTGACGACGCTGCGCATACGGTCCTGCGCCTCCCGCGAATCCGTGATCACCTCGGGCAGCGGCCCGTCGTCCCGGATGGAGCCCGCAAGAACAAAGGGTACGCCGTATTTCACACAGCTCCAGATGATGCCGTCGCGGATATCCTCCTCTTCCAGAAAGGCGGGGATGCTTCCGGCATGCTTCACGCGGTTGATGGTGTCCAGATGGTTGTAGTGTCCGTTCGGCGCGGGCTGTTGCGTATAGATGTTCTGCCCGAGCGCGGTGTTCAGATAGGCCGCCTCCAGATCATGCGTCGCCAGCGCGTTCCCTGCAAGCAGCGCGTCTACATATCCGTTCGCGATCAGCTTTGAGAACGCCTCCCGTGCGTCATGGTCAAAGGCGAAGGCGGGGCCCATGACCCACACGATCTTTCCGTGCCCCCGATCATGGCGCAGAAGCTCATACAGCTCGTCATAATCCCGGGAAAAAGCGGTCTCTCTGGAGCGCTTCTGCCGGAAGGCGAACAGCTCCTGCTCCCCGTTTTTCTCCGAGCGAAAGCCGAAGGGGTGGACATAGATACCTTCGCCGGCGTCCTCGCTTCTGCCGAGAACGATCCTTTCCCCGCGCTTGAGCCTGCGAAATTCCTTTACCTCGATACGCCCGTTTTCCACAACCGGGACGCAGTCCATGCGGCTTTCCTCCGCAAGCAGCCATTTCCCGTCGATTTTGAAATACTCCGGGAAAATGCTCATGGCGTGAAAGCCGACCGGCGCTACCCCGTCCGCGGGAGCGGCTGCCGTTGCGGCGTCCGGGGCCTGACGAAAACGCGCTTCGTCAAAATCCGGCCCGATATACTCTCTCAACTGAAAAGGCACGGCACTCTCCTCCTTTTTTATGATTATACGTCAGAATCGCCGTCCGTTCAAGCTGTTAATAAACGCTTGTTCATCGGCAGGGCACAGATGCTTCAAGACCCCGCGTCTCCTATGGAGACGCGGGGTCTTGAAGCAGGCTTTCAGCCCACCGTGAAACGGAAGAATTCCTCGACCTCCGCAAGCGTACGGAAGCGGGCCATGTACAGATAGCGACCCATCTGTGGCCAGTCGATGGGCGGCATCTCCTCAAGCCTGACGATGCTGCCGCCGTAGACAGCCATGATCTCGTCGTGGATATGTGTGTAGCGGTGCCCGTCCTTCCGGGCGGCATAGGCACAGTAGAACTGCTCCTCCGCCCGCGGGACAAAGCGTCTGTCCGCCGTCACCATATCCGCATAGATCTGGTACACGTCCACGGAGTGCGCATAGTCCATCATATCCGGATCACGCCCGCCCGCCGGGCGCATATTGACCTCCAGTGCGACGAAGTCGCCCTTCTGCCCGAGACCCTTCCGCTCCCCTGCCAGACGGAAAAACTCAAGGTGCACAAAGCGCCGGTCCACGCCGAAGGCCTTCACGGTCTGCCGGCCGAGAGCGCGCAGCTTCGGATCGACCTCGGGGGCGGTGTAATAAAAGATATCCAGATCGTCCAGCACGCAGTCCATCACCGGGGCGTAGACGGACATCGACTCAAACAGCGGCTCGCCCCGGGAGTCGAGGATCGCGTCGTATGAGCAGATATCGCCCTCGATGAACTCCTCCATAACATAGGGCTCTGACGGGAGCCGATCATAGAAGGCGTCCAGTTCGGCGCCGCTGTTGAGTTTCCATGTGTCGTTGGCGCCCACGCCGACGTCCGGCTTCACGATCACGGGATAGCCGACCTCGCGGACGAAGGCCTGTCCGGCTTCGCGCGTTGAGATCACGTGCTGGCGCGCAGTGGGGATGCCCGCGGCCAGATACACCTGCTTCATGAGCGACTTCTCCTTGAGCAGCGCGATGGCGTCGCTGCGGGTGCCGACGGCGATGTTGAAATCCGTGCGCAGCTGCGCGTCCAGCTCCAGCCAGAACTCGTTCATGGATTCCAGCCGGTCGATCCTGCCGTATTTGAAGGTAAAGAAGGCGACGGCCCGGTACACCTGGTCGTAGTCTTTCAGAGAAGAGACATAGTAATACTCGGTCAGCGCGTCCTTGAGCCAGCTCTCGAGCATGTCATAGGGCGCTTCGCCGATGCCCAGCACGTTCACGCCGCTGCGGTGCAGCCTGTCGCAGAAGAACGAGCTGGTCCGCGGGAAATTGGGGGAAATGAAAACAAAATTCAAAAATGGGACCTCCTGAATGGAATGTGCGTATTATAGTGCGTTTTCTTGGATTTGTCCAGAGCGGGCTTTTGACCGACTTGGCATTTGCGTGGGGATGTAGTATAGTATAGAAAAAACAAGCGAGGTACCTGGAATGGAATTCTATCTGCCCGTCCGCCTGCTCACGGGCCGCGGCGTCGTCGCACAGAACGCTTCGCGGCTTAAAGCCTTCGGCCGCCGCTGCCTGATCGTCACCGGCGGCAGCGCCGCAAAACGCTGCGGCGCGCTGGAGGACGTCACGGCGGCGCTTGCGTCGCTGGATATTGCCTATACGGTCTTTGACGAGGTTCGGCCGAATCCGTCGGTCTTCACCTGTGTGGAGGGCGGGCAGCGCGCCCATGCCTTCGGCGCGGACTTCGTGCTCGGCATCGGCGGCGGCTCCGCACTCGATGCGGCCAAGCTCATCGCCGTGAGCGCCGCAAACCCCGAACTCGACGCGGCGGGTCTGTATCGGAAGGACTGGGCGAACAAGCCCCTGCCGGTCGTCTTGGTGGGCACGACCGCGGGTACCGGGAGCGAGGTCACGCCCGTCGCGGTCATCACTGACGCGAGCGGGCGGAAGAACAGCTTCCACGGGGAGGATATGTACGCGGCGCTCTCCTTCGGCGATCCGCGCTATACCGAGTCCATGCCCCTCTCCGTTACGGCCTCGACGGGCGTGGACGCGCTTGCGCACTGTCTGGAAAGCCTGCTGAGCCGCACGACGACCGACGTATCCCGCGCCTTCGCACTGCAGGGCGTCACGCAGCTGCTCGCGCCGCTGCAAACGGTGGCTTCCGGAAGCCTCCCCTCCGCCGCAGAGCGTGAGATCCTCTACAACGGCTCCATTCTGGGCGGTATGGCCATCAGCGTGACGGGGACGGTTTTCCCGCACAAGCTCGGCTACTGGCTGACCGAGGAACACGGCATCCCGCACGGCTTCGCCTGCGCGGTCTTCCTGCCCGCCCTGCTGCGCCATGCGGAGAGCTGCGATGCGTCTGAACTGCAAAGCCTGCTCAGGCGCTGCGGGACGGACCGGGAATCGCTGACCGCGCTGATCGAAGCGCTCACGCCGAAGCCAGGCGTCTCGCTTACCGAGGCGGAGCTTAAAGCGCTTCTCCCCCGCTGGGAAAACAACGCCGCGCTGCGCAAGACGGTCGGCGGCGTCTCAACGGTAGAGCTGCGTGAAATCCTGCGTGAGCTCTTTGCTTAGCGGGCGTACAAGCTGAAACGGACTGCTGTTCATGCGGCAGTCCGTTTTTTCTGTTCGGTTTTACGGTGTGCTGTCAGCAGATACACCAGCGCGATCCCGGCGAGCGCGCCCGAAAAGTCCAGCAGCACGTCCGTGAGCATCGCCGCCCTGCCGGAAAAGAGCTGGATGGTCTCGTCCGCCGCGCCCGTGAAAAGCGCACAGAGTGCGGCAAAGCAGGCGCTTTGACTGCATCTGCCCCGGTTCAGGATGAACAGCGCCGCAAGCTCGCAGCCGAGCACGGCAAACTCCCCGAAGTGAGCGAGCTTGCGCAGCATATGCTCGTCGATCATATCCAGACCCAGCGCCTGAAAAAGCGGGAGCAGCCTTGCGAAAAGCCCGCTGCTGATCTGGGTGGATTCACTGCGCGGCAGCAGGGAATTTCCCCAGATGAAGCACAGCGTCGCCGCAAGGAGCAGACCCAGCAGCAGATTCAGGACGCGTTTTCTCCGAAGCGCGCTCATTCCTTGTACTCAAACATCAGATCGTACATGCTCACCGTGTCGCCGTCCTTGACGCCCATCTCCTCCATGCGCTGAAAGACGCCGGCCTCGCGCAGGATGCGGTCGAAGTACATGCGGCTTTCATAGTCGGAGAAGTTAACCGTCGCCACCAGGCGCTGGAGCCAGGGACCCTCGACCAGCCACATATCGTCGAAATGCTCGATCGTAAGCTCCTCGGAGGTGTCGACCTTCGGCTCGGGCGGAACGTAATCCGCCTCGTAGCTTGCGATGGGCGGCAGGTCCTTCAGGCGCTGCGCACAGGCCCGCACGAGCTCGCGCGTGCCCTCATGGGTCGCGGCGCTCATTTCAAAGAAGGCGTAGCCCTGCGCCTCGACGTGTTCTCTGAGCCGGTCCAGATTCTCCCTGTCCTCGCCCAGCAGATCGCACTTGTTTGCGACGACGAGCTGCGGCCTCTCGGCAAGCTCCGGGCTGTACTCGCTCAGCTCCGCGTTGATGGCCTCGAAGTCCGCAACGGGGTCGCGCCCCTCGCTGCCGGAGACGTCGACCAGATGCACAAGCAAACGGCAGCGGTCGATGTGGCGCAGGAAATCGTGCCCGAGTCCCGCGCCCTCCGAGGCGCCCTCGATGATGCCGGGGATATCGGCCATCACGAAGGAGACGCCCTCGTCCACATACACCACGCCCAGGTTCGGGAAGAGCGTCGTGAAGTGGTAATTCGCGATCTTGGGGTGGGCCTTGCTCACGACCGACAAGAGCGTGGACTTGCCCACATTCGGGAAGCCGACGAGCCCCACGTCCGCCAGCAGCTTGAGCTCAAGCGTGATGTCGTGGCTCTCGCCGGGCAGGCCGGGCTTGGCAAAGCGCGGCACCTGCCTCGTCGGCGTAGCGAAGTGCATATTGCCCCAGCCGCCGCGGCCGCCTCTTGCTGCGACCCAGTCCTCTCCCGTCGACATGTCGTGCATGATGGCACCGGACTCGGTATCTCGGATGATCGTGCCGCGTGGCACCTTGATATACAAAGTCTCCCCGTCTTTCCCGTAGCAGCGCTTGCCGGAGCCGTTGGCGCCGTTGCCGGCAACGTATTTGCGCTTGTAGCGAAAATCCATCAGCGTGGACATATTCTCGTCCACGGTGAAGACGATATTGCCGCCGCGGCCGCCGTCGCCCCCGTCCGGGCCGCCCGCCGCGACGTATTTTTCCCGATGAAAGGCCACCGCGCCGTCCCCGCCCTTTCCGGCGTGGATGCTGATGCGGGCCTTGTCGACAAAGGATGATGCCATGCTGTCTCCTCTCCCCGCCAAAAGGCGGAATGCAAGGAAAAGGCCGGACTTTTGTCCGGCCTTTCAGATCAATTACTGCGCGATTTCTTCGTAAACAGAGACCTTCTTGCGGTCCTTGCCCATGCGCTCAAACTTCACGGTGCCGTCCACGAGGGCAAACAGCGTGTCGTCCTTCCCCTTGCCCACGTTGGTGCCGGGGTGGATCTTCGTTCCGCGCTGTCTGACAAGGATGTTGCCGGCGAGGACAAACTGTCCGTCGGCTCTCTTGGCGCCAAGACGCTTGGACTCACTGTCGCGG